>DAOUFB010000155.1:0-44761 GCA_034430135.1 Flexilinea sp.
AAATCAGGCTTTTCGTACCGCCCGAACGGCGTGTTAAACTCTCCGGCTTGATTGACCCTGAACAACCCGTTATAGCAGGTTTTATTCAGATAAATAAGACGGGCTGCGCGTTCAACCTCGCTCAGTCCCATATAAAATTCACGGTCCCGATCCCACGCACGAACACGGTAATAATGGTCCGCGTCGTTGATATGCGTCCGAAGCGCCGAGATCAGCGCTTCCGCCTGATCGCGAACAACCTCATACATTTGAATCAGGTCTGAATTAATATCATTGACGATCGCGGTCTCGGGCTGGAGCGCAAACAACAGCGCGCCGCCGCCTAAAAATGGTTCGCAATAGGCGGAATAGTAGTCAGGAATGAATGGCGCAATGTCATTAAGGAGCTGGCGTTTTCCTCCAACCCATTTGACGATTGGCGCCAGACGAACGTTTTTTACCACGGAACTGTCGATCCTGCTTTCTCAGATGCTCTATAAAGTTTAACCGTTCAGGTCCTGACCGGACCCGATCTTGTCGAGATTCAAGACGAAGCCGAACGGAACGCTTTCTTTCGGGTATACTTTCCCTATATCTGCACGTGGAAAAAGATTTACGGATGAAGGAGACCGAAAGCCCATGGAACTGACCGTTATTATTCCGGTTTACAACGAAGAGGAAACCCTCGAGGAGATTATTCGCCGCGTTAAGGACACGAAATTAGCGAACGAAATTCTCTGTGTTGACGATGGCTCGACCGACCGATCGCGCGAAATCCTGAAAGGGTACGAAAATGACCCGATCGTCAACGTCATTTTCTCCGAAAAGAACGAAGGCAAAGGCGCCGCCGTCCGAAAAGGCATTCTCGCCGCCAAGTCCGAATATGCGATTATTCAAGACGCCGATCTCGAATACAACCCCGAATGCTTTGCATCGCTGATGAAACCGATTGAGGACGGAATCGCCGACGTCGTTTACGGTTCACGCTTCCTCGGAGCAGCCCGCCGACCGATCCTTTTCTGGAACATGGTCGCGAATAAGTTCCTGACGTTCGTTACCAACATCCTCTACAACAACATTCTCTCAGACATGGAAACGGGATACAAACTGTTTAGAGTTTCCGCCGTCCGCGAAATTCCGCTCCATGCACATTCGTTCGACTTTGAACCGGAATTTACCGCCAAGATTCTCAAACGCGGATTCCGAATTTACGAAGTCCCGATCGAATTTACCCCGCGCTATTACACGGAAGGCAAAAAAATTAAGCCGAAGGACGGCTTTATCGCGCTTTGGACGCTCATTAAATATCGCTTCGTTGACTAATCATGATGAATACTCCGACCGCAACACAAAAAGGACTCGTCGTCGTCTTTACCGGAGATGGGAAAGGAAAAACTTCCGCTGCAATGGGCGTCATGACTCGCGCGTCGGGTCATGAACTGACCGTCGAAGTCATCCAGTTTCTAAAAAATCCGGGGAGAGTTTACGGCGAAGCAATCAGCGCCGCAAAACTCGGTATCCCGTTTAATACGCTCGGGAAAGGCTTCGTCTTCAACCCGGACAAAGGCGGAGACGATCAACAGGCTGCGCTGGATGCCTGGGAAAGGGCGAAAGAATTTATCCTCACTCATGAAAGCGGCGTCCTGATTTTAGATGAATTTACCTACCCGCTGATTTTCGGATGGATCGACGCCGCCGCGGTCGTCGACTGGCTCAAGACTCATAAACCCGCGCAGCTGCATATCGTCATAACCGGGCGCAGCGCGCCGGACGCCCTCGTCGCCTACGCTGACATGGTCACGGAAATGCGCGAAATAAAGCACCCGTACCGCCTTCAGCAAATCCCCGCCCAGCGCGGCATTGACTTTTAACAAAATAAAACAAACCTCCGCGGATCATTTCATTCGAGACATTCGTGCGGCTTCCGTCCACCGTTCCACGCGATGACTCCGCTGAGGTTTTCTTATCATTCGGCAAACCGAATCAGAAAACACGTTCCATTCCCAAAACCTATTTTATACGATAGAATTGAATCAGTTTAAATTGATAACTATTTCACAATGTAAACCGCGCTTGGAGGTCCAATGAGCAAAATTATCGTTATCGGGGCAAATCACGCCGGCACAGCCGCAATCAATACCATTCAAAGCCAGTATCCGGATCATGAAGTCGTTGTCTATGACCGAAACAACAACATCAGCTTTTTAGGCTGCGGAATGGCGCTCTGGATCGGGAAACAGATTCCGAGCGGAGACGGACTTTTTTATAGCCGGAAAGAAAACTTTGAAGAAAAAGGCGCGAAAGTCTACATGGAGACCGAGGTCACCCATGTCGATTTCGATCAGAAGACGATTACCGCGAAGCAGGGCGACAAAGAATGGGTTGATTCGTACGATAAGCTCATCCTCGCGACCGGTTCCCGCCCAATCGATCTTCCTATTCCGGGAACGGATCTCGAAAATATCCAATACGTCAAGCTGTATCAGAACGCCGCCGAAGTCATTGACAAGCTTCAGGACGATCGGCGCTTCAAGAATATCGCCGTCGTCGGCGCGGGCTATATCGGCGTCGAACTCGCGGAAGCGTTTCAGCGCATCGGCAAGAATGTCACGCTGATCGACCTTGCGCCGACCGTCCTCGTTCAATATTACGACGCTCCATTCCGAAAACTCATGGAACGCAATTTGGCGGATCATGGAATTCGGCTCGCGCTCGGCGAAAAAGTCATGGGCTATGAGGGCAAAGATGGGCAGGTCACCGGTGTTAAAACGGATCGAGGCGTCATCCCTGCAGACATGGTCATTCAATGCGTCGGGTTCAAGCCGAACACGCCGTTCAAAGACGAAAAGTTAGCGTTCCATAAAAGCGGCGCGTACCTCGTCAATGACCGCCAGCAAACGTCGATCGAAGATGTCTATGCGATCGGGGACTGCTGCTCCGTGTTCGATAACGCGCTCCGTGAAGAGGCGTACATCGCGCTCGCGACGAACGCCGTCCGCTCAGGCGTCGTTGCTGCACATAACGCCTGCGGCACCGATTTGCACCACATTGGCGTCCAGGGCTCTAACGGAATTTCGATTTATAAACTGAAAATGGTATCGACGGGTATCACGGTTGAGCGCGCGGAACGGCTCGGGATTGCGGTCGAATATACGGATTACGAAGACACCCAGAAGCCGGCGTTTATTCAGACCGAGAACCCGGTCGTCAAACTTCGTATCGTCTATCGAAAGGACACGCGCGAAATTGTCGGCGCACAGATGGCATCTGAGTATGATATGCATATGGGGATCCATATGTTCTCGCTCGCGATCGAGGAACGCGTCACCATTGACAAGCTCAAGCTGATGGATATTTTCTTCCTCCCGCATTTCAACCAACCGTACAACTACATTACCATGGCGGCGTTAACGGCGAAATAACCCGCTCATCGTCGAAGGAGCTGACAGAATCCGCATCAAACCGCAACCTTTGACATCTAAAAAAACACGTTCCCTGCTTCGTTAGTCGGGAACGTGTTTTTTTAGATGTCATGGGCAGAGTATACTCCGGAGCAGTATGAATCCTTGACGGCGTTTCCAGAACGCGGTCAGTCCGAAGCACTCAGCGAAATCCCGTTAGCATATAGCGAGACGCACCCATGGCGCTAATTTACACAACATACGTCGACGCAGACGTCGATCCGCCCTCACCCGTCCAATTCGTATGGAAGAACTCACCGCGAGGATGGTCAATCCGCTCGTACGAATGTGCACCGAAATAGTCTCGCTGAGCCTGAATCAGGTTCGCCTGCCCGGAGGCGCAGCGGTACCCGTCATAATATGACAAAGCCGCAGCCATTGCCGGCATCGGGATCCCGTTCAGCATGGCGGTCGCTAAAACGTTCCGCCAGCCGGACTGTGCTTTTTCGAGCGCACCCTTGAAATAATCATCCAGCATCAAGTTCTGCAACTCAGGATTTTCGTCAAACGCACGCTTAATATCGCCCAAAAAGACCGAGCGAATAATACAACCGCCGCGCCACATCAGCGCAATATCACCAAACTTCAATTCCCAGCCGTACGTCTCCGCAGCGGCGCGCATCAGCGCGTAGCCCTGTGCGTAGGAAACGATCTTCGATGCAAACAGCGCCAGCCGCAAATCTTCGAGCAGCTTGGCGCGGTTGCCCGTAAATTCGGGCTTTGGACCGGAAAGAATTTTCGCCGCCGCGACGCGCTCATCTTTAATCGCACTCAAACAGCGCGCGAAAACTGCTTCCGTAATCAGGGTCAGCGAAATCCCCTCATCAAGCGCCGAAACCGCGGTCCATTTTCCCGTTCCCTTCTGACCCGCGGCGTCGAGAATCACGTCGACGACTTCTTCCCCGTTTTCAGCCTTATACGCGAGAATCTTACTCGTAATTTCGATTAGATAGCTATCGAGTTCGGTCTGGTTCCACGCCGCGAAAACATCCGCCATTTCGCTATTTGACATCTTTAGCACGTCGCGCATGACCTGATACACTTCCGAAATCAGCTCCATATCGCCATATTCGATCCCATTATGAACCATTTTGACGAAATGACCCGCTCCGCCGTTCCCGACCCAGTCGCAGCATGGCGCGCCATTCTCAACTTTCGCGCAAATCGCCTGAAAGATCGGTTTCACGAAAGACCATGCCGCCGGGGATCCGCCCGGCATCATCGACGGTCCATGCAGCGCGCCTTCCTCCCCGCCGCTGACGCCCGTTCCAATATAGAGCAACCCCTTGGACTCAACATATTTCGTCCGCCGTTCGGTATCCGGGAAATGGGAATTTCCGCCGTCAATTAGAATATCGCCCGGTTCAAGCAGCGGAATCAGCTTATCAATAAAGGCGTCGACCGCCGCACCAGCTTTGACCATCATCATGACGCGGCGCGGTTTTTCGAGCTGGGAGACGAGCTCTTCGAGCGAATAAGCGCCCTGAATCGTCTTCCCTTTGGCGCGTCCCTCCACAAAATTCCTGACCTTATCCGTCGTCCGGTTATAAACGGAAACGGTGAACCCTTTCGAAGCCATGTTCATGACCAGGTTTTCACCCATGACCGCCAGTCCAATTAATCCAATATCCGATTTTTTCATATGTTCCCGTCTTCTTTCTGCTTTTTCATCCGTGCTTCGTTACCGCTTAACACGCGCGTTGCCCTTGTAAATCGCCCAGACCTGTTCTTCGTCCAGCGGCTGTGCGTAATCAGTTAAGCAAGTCGCCGCCATTGCGCCCGTCGCCCAGCCGAATTGGACCCATTTCTCCGGCTCCCAACCCTGGAGAATCCCATACAGCAGCCCGCCGACGAATCCATCGCCGCCGCCAATCCGGTCCAGAACCGGAATCTGGCGCGGCTCGACGACGAACCAGTCCTCGTCCGTATGCAGCAGCGCGCCCCAAAGATGCTCATTGGCGCTGACGACTTCGCGGAGCGTATTCGCGAACACCTGCGCATGCGGATACGCTTCACGAACCCGCGTTATCATTTCTTTAAAGCCTTCGATCTTATCGCCGATCTCTTTTCCGCCGGCTTCAGGTCCCTGAATCCCGAGCGCGAGCTGAAAATCTTCTTCATTTCCGATCAAAATATCCGCGAGCGACGCAAGCTCGTCAAAGATGACGCGGAGTTCTTCCTCGCGTCCTTTCCAGAAGGAGGCACGATGATTCAAGTCAAACGAAATCAACGTCCCATGCTTCGCAGCGGCACGCGCAACCTCCAAACAGAATTGACCCGTTTCCGGCGACAGCGCCGCGATCAGCCCCGAAAGATGAACGATCGCCGCGCCTTCACGTCCAAATATCCGCTCCACATCAAAGTCGCGGATATTCAGCGTCCGTCCCACCTCGCCTGCCCGGTCGTTCTGAACCCGCGGTCCGCGCAGTCCATAGCCGCTGTCCGCAATGTTAAACTGGTGGCGATACCCCCAAGGTCCTCCCTGTTCAACTTCCGGACCCTCATAGGAAAGGTTGCGTGCGCGCAGCTCCGCTTTGATAAATTCGGCGATCGGACTGTCCTTGACGAACGCGGTCAGCAATTTAACGTTCTGTCCCAATGAAGCGGCGATATTCCCCACGTTGGATTCCGCGCTGGTTGAGTGCATTTCGAATAAATTTGACGTATGGACCATCTGGCGATTGAGCGGCGTGATCCGAACGCCCATACTCGTCGGGATTATCATCCCATATTTACAATTCTTCCTCAATTCCATCTCAAACTCCTTTTAGACGCCCGTATAGGACGAAAAACCGCCGTCAATCGGCAGCACGACACCGGTCACAAAGTTTGAAGCAGGGGAGATCAGGTACAGCGTCGCACCTAAGAGTTCTTCAAATTCTCCGAACCGCCCCATCGGCGTATGCGAAACGATTTGCTGTCCCCGCGGGGTCAGCTCTTTCGTCCCCTGATGATAGAGAAGGTCGCGATTCTGATTCCCGACGAAGAACCCCGGCGCAATCGCGTTGACGCGAATCTTCGGCGAAAAATTCATTGCAATATCGACCGCGAGCCACTGAGTAAAGTTATTAATCGCTGCTTTCGCCGCTGAGTATGCCGGTATACGGGTCAGCGGACGGAAGGCGTTCATGCTCGAAATGTTGAGGATGACCCCCTCGCCATGCTCCGCCATGACTTTTCCGAAAACCTGACTCGGAAGAATCGTCCCCAACAGGTTCAAATTCAGGACCCACTCGAGCGCATCCGCCGGAATATCGAAAAAGGTCTGACCTGCGTTCGTCGTCGCCGCGGGTTTATTCCCACCCGCGCCGTTGATCAAGATATCGACGCGCCCCCATTTCGCGAGGACCGCGTCGCGCGCAGCCTCAATCGCAGCCTTATCCAAAACATCGCAGCTCAAGCCAATCGCTTCTCCGCCGCCGGCGTTTATTTCCGCCGCGACCGCCTCAGCTGCCTCCAGTGACCGATCTAAAATCGCAACTTTCGCGCCAGACTCGCCGCACATTTTCGCCTGTCCGCCGCAGATTACCCCGCCGCCGCCAGTCACAACGACAACTTTTCCTTGAATATCAAAACTCGGTATCACGTTTCAATCTCCTTTCCCCGCCTCAGAGGGATCTCCTTTTTTTAGAACTCGCCGCGTTCGCTTTCCAGGCGGAAAAGCGTCTCCCCGGCGTATGGAACGACCAAAATGCCTTCATCCTCACGGTTCATGTACGATTCCGGATCGATCGTCGCCGGATCGCGGTACCCGAGCGCCAACGCTTCGCAGCGTTCCCGTGGAATCGACGTCGCCAACGTGACTCGGATACGCTTCCGCTCCACCCCGTTTTCCATCGTGCCCAGTCCGGTAACGTGGGTCGAATGGGCGATAACGCCCCAAGGTTCATCCTTGAACCGTTCCCAATCCGATAGGTAATAATCACGGCAGTGGTACCCGATCTTATTCAGATACTTATCGTGCGTCAACGACACTTCGCGAATATGCGCGCCGTAAATAATCAGCTCGCCGCCGTCCTCAACGACCGGCTCAAGCTTATACATGCCCTTTCCAGCCGTCCAAATCTCATCATACAGCTCCGGCATACAGGCGATAACCTGCCGATAGCGCTTTGGTTTGTAAACAACGTTGACCCGCTTTGAAAGCTCGACCGCTCTCCGCCAGGTTTCCATGGGTTCGCCGCCGAAAAAGCCATAGACCCCTTCCTTGCGGTTCACCGTGCAGAGATATAGCCGCTCGGTCGGAATATACCCCACCGCCCGTTCAACCAGTTCGCGCTGCGGGGTATACGGTTTTCCAATCGTCGCGAAACAGGTTTGCATTGCGGCAATCCAATGCGTCGTGTTCGTGAAGTCTGAGCCGCTGATCCCCGGGAAAAAATATTTCGTTCCGCCGGAATAGCCCATGACTTCATGTGGGAAAACCGGACCTAAAACGACAAGGAGGTCATATTCAAAAACTTTCCGGTTAACTTCGATTTTAACATCGCGATCAATCGTTCCATGCGTCAATTCGGCGAGTTCCTCTTTCGCGATCGTCCCAATTTCGGTGAACGTCTCCGGACGCTGCCAGTCATGGTTGAAAACGGTCATTCCCGCGTATTTTCCATGCAGCTCGTCAACGCTGATACCGAGACTCCTTGCGATGGCTGCGTCGCTCATTGGCTGATGCGTTCCCAGCGCAATTAAAAAGTCGAGTTTCGCCGCGTTCGGATAAACTTTTTCGTAAAAGAGTTGAAAGAAAATCGGAAGCGGCATCGTGCGGGTATGATCTGGGATAAGAACGAGGACGCGTTTTCCATCCATCGGATACGCCGTTAAAATATCGTCGAAAATCCGCGCCATATCTGCGTCGCTTAATAGCTTCTCCGGGTCTTCCGTCCCCGTCCCGAAAACCTTTTTTTCCTGTTCCATTCAGCCGTACCCTTTCACGCTTAAGGCTTTCAACGTTCTATAAGCGTTTATTTCAACCTAATTCTTAACTAATTCAATTTTATTAAATTCTGTAAACATCTTTAGGCTGGTCAATGGTCAGCATCTTCGCCAGCTCATGCGCGTCGTCAAGGTCGAAAAAGCTGCGGGTGACCATCTTCGCCAGCCAGTTCGCGAGAACACGGCGGAAAACGTCATGCCGCGCCGGAATTGACAGAAACGCGCGAGTATCGTCGATAAACCCGCTCAAGTTATACAAACCGCCCGTTTCCACGACAGCATCGAAGAAACGCGTCATCCCGTTCCAGCTGTCATTGAACCACCAGGGCGGACCAAGCCGCACCGATGGATAGTGACCGGCAAGCGGCGCGAGTTCCCGCGAATAATTCGTCTCGTCGATCGTAAACAGCACCATGCGGAAGTTCGGATGATTTCCGAATTCGTTCAGGAGCGGCAGCAGCGGTTTCGTAAACTCGATCCGGATCGGGATATCGCCGCCTTTATCCGCGCCGAAGCGTTCAAAGATGTAGCGGTTATGGTTGCGGAGAACCCCCGGATGGAACTGCATGACCAGCCCGTCTTCGCAGCTCATTTCTGCAAATTCGAGCATCATATGTCCGGCAAATTTTCGCTCCTGTGCCGGAGTGGCTTTTCCGGATAAGCCGAGTTGGAAGAGCGCCTCGAGCTTTTCCTGCGGAAGCCGTCCGGTCTTAGCCGTCATGACGCCATGATCCGTCGAAGCTGCGCCCATTCCTTTGAAGAAAGCACGGCGCTTACGAAGCGCTTCAAGGTAAGAAACGAAGGAACAAACTTCAATTCCCGAAGCCGCGGACAACTTCGCGATTTCGTCCGGGAATCCCGGTGAAGAAAGCGCGACCATACTATCGGGACGGAACGTCGGACGGACGCGGTCCGCCCAATTCGAAGCGCGGATCGCCGCATGAGCCGTCAGAGGATCCGCAGCCCCGTCCGTCGTGCAAAGGACGTCGATATTCAAGCGATCCATGAGCACGCGCGGCTGAAACTCCGGCGAAGCCAGTTTCTCGCTCAATGCATCGTAAAGCCGATCTGCGTTTTCGGCATCCGGTATCTCGTCGATTCCCAAAACAAACTTAAATTCATAACTAAACCAGTTATATGAAGCCGTCCCGCGCAAGAGGTGGAACTTTTCAGAAAATCTCCGCCAAACAAGGCGATGATCTGATTCAACGTTACCGGCGCTGCCCGGGCGAAGCGGGATCCCAAAATCCTCCAACTTCAGCCCCTGCGAGTAAAAGACGCGAAAAACGTAGTGATCTGGAATAATCAATAGTTCAGCAGGATCGCCAAACCCGCGGTTCGGGTCAGCGAATAAGTTGGGGTCTACGTGCCCATGCGGGCTGATAATTGGAAGGGATTGAATCCGCTCATAAATTTCAAGCGCGGTCTTTCGATGCAGCGGTTCGATATCAAAAAAACGATCCTCGGGCAAAAGCCACCGTTTACTCATAGAGACTCCTATTCTCCGCCACGGCATTCTTATCTAAACTCTTCCCGCGCCGGCAAGGATGCCGGCGCGGCATCTGTTTCAACTTTCTGAAAAAAAGTTGAAGTCTCCTTAATTTGAATTATACTCCCAACCCGAAAAATTAAGAGCTTGAATTTCATTTCTTTCACATTTTGACCTATTTTTCTGAAACCTTTTTCTATTTATTGAAATTTCTCTGAAATTATTTTCTCCATCCGGAATGATCCGGATGGAATTCAAAAAATATGCCTGATGAGAAGCGCTTTGATTTGCGCCGAAGAGCTGGTCTTTCGCTTGAGAGTTTCGTTGGACGGGGAGCATTTTGTCAAATTCCTTTTTTATATATGGGATATTTCCAGTTTTAAAAAAGAAAAACAGTAACTTATGATTTACTGTTCCTCAACTTACTATTTTCAAGCAGACAGATTCGGATTTAAAAATACAATGCTTATCCTTGTGTTATGTTTTTAAAAAGCATTCCATAAAAATACAAAAACGAAGACACATCCCCATGCATTACCTGTAAATTCTTTTACGATAAGCATTCCATATACAATGATCAAGATAGTGAGCGTCTCAATAATTCCTTCAAAGGTGACCCCGATGGATCCGTGGATCAGAATGCACATAATCGCGCAAAAAATCGCACCCCAATTGAGCCATTTGGAATTTGTGGGATAGCGCCTGTTTATCTTTTCGCTTATTACCACATAATTAAAACCCTCAAAGAAACCCCACACTGTCGCCGTAATGAGCATACCGATCATATTTATAGGGAAACCGCTTGCGAGAACTTCTTTCGTCGTCAAAACGCACTGAAACGGCAAGTAGCTGTTGCTATGCCCTATCACAAAAGAAAATATTATATTTGGGACAAAGCACAGAGCACAAAACAGGATGGACAAAAACATTCCCTTAATCTTTAACCCATAGGAAAAAAAATGCTCTTTTCTTAAAATGGAGACGATCGTAATTCCAAGTCCGGCAATTCCATATTGAAATAATGCAACGAACAAAACACGAGATAAAACAGGCAATTCTTCGTTCCTTACGGTTCCATAAACTTCTTTTTGGAATACCATAAAGATTCCCAAACTTACGAATGAAGCAACCGCAATAATCCAAAGGTCCACATCAAGTTTTTTCTGCTTTTCATTTAGCTTCATTTCAGCCATTCGACAATCTCCCGTTGTATAAATAATAGTTAATATGCATTAAATTTTTAATTGTACCATGCGTATTTACGGTCATCAGCCATTCGCTTTGATCTACATGGTAATTTTTCTTGTCTTTGTAATAATTTTCTGTCTTGAAGCTGATGTCACCGGTGCAGCAACTGGATCAACTCCCGGGAAGAAATCAGATCGGGTATTCACTTCCGAATAAAAAAGCGGCAGATTCTTTGACCGCTCTGTCGCTAAATTTCTCCAATAAAAACGCTTCATGCGTTACGATTTGATCCCTTATTCTTCAGGGCTCTTCTCCGAGCGCAGCTCTTCAACCGACGTTTTCCCAGCATAAACATCTTTGAGCCGCACCAGCTTTCGATAAATATCGCGCCACTGCACTTTCGAAACGCCCATTTTATTGCGAATAAACTCTTCCGGAACGTTGATATACAGGTCATGAACCGCACTCGTCCAACGGCACATATTAAAGGAAAGGTGCTTCGGGTTCTGAGCCTGATCCTCCAACCCGGCAACCTTTCCGACATCCGCTAAGAGATATTCGAGCATCCGCGCGGAATACGGGAAAATTCGATCTGTCGGTTTCTCCTGAGTCAGGAGTTCGTTATAAACAGGGATCCAATCGATCGGAAGGGGAAGTTTACGTTCTTTGAACCGCTGAGAACCGGCGTTGTACCGTACATGGAGGATCGGATCTTCCGGATCGTCCATGTCAATATGGTTCGGGGCAATCGCGAGCGTTTCACTTTTCTTAATCCCGGTCGCCAGAAGCAACTGAACAAGCGCCATCGGACGTACATCCGGTTTTTTCTGGAAGCGGAAAGCGTTCGCGGTTTCAAGAACGCGCGGAAGTTCCTCAATCGTCAGAATATCAGGAACCGGAGCGTAAACAGTAATTTGCACGACCGATTCCGCGGGGTCGACGGCAATAATTCCGAAATTTTTCAGCCAACGGAAAAAAGACTTGATCGACGTGATCCGCCGTGAATACGTCTTCTCTGAGCAGGAAACCTTCCGCTTATGTTTCATCCAATCCAGAAAATTCGTTAAATCAAGGCTCGTAATCGCGCCAATCTTCCGATCCGGCGGAAGCCACGAAGCGAGAAGCTGAATATCAGCGGTGAACGCCTTGATCGTATTCGCCGACTTCCCATCGTTCGCAAGAAATATTTCCCAGGAATGAATCGCCGCGGGGAACGTCGTTTCCGGATTGATAAATTCACTATAGGATGACTCGTACTGCTCCATGATGCTCCATTAGGTTACCGCCTAAACCATTTGAGATGTCGACTCGATCAGAATTCTCACAACTGTCCGCATTATAGCATATTCTCTGTTTTGTAACTACTAACTAAGTAATGTAATAATTTTCATAGATGAATGCACTGTTTTTTTTATGAGTTTTAGCTTAACCCGCCCGAGGAACCGGTCTTTTCCCGAGAAATGGATTGTAAATCGAGCCATAACGGATTCGTGAATTCTCTTTTGCATAGTTACAAATTTCGCATAACTTCCCTGCTTATATAGTATAATGTGCCGGTTCGTTAAAGTGTATTTAAAATGCAGCCGCAGCAGAATTCGGATTTGGCACACACTTTGCACTAATAACGACAGAGCACGAACCAGACGAAGGTCGGGGAAGGCAACAATAAGGACGTACATTTTTGGCGAAAAAACGCCACACTTAAGGATGTCCGCAACATGACGCAATCGGGATATCCGCGAATTAAGGAAGGAAAAAAGGTTATGAAAAAAGCTAATTTACGGATTTTGGTCTTGGTAGTCGTGTTAGCATCGGCACTCCTGATGACTGCCCAGTCATTCGCGCAGTCATCATCGTCGTCCAAGTTCGAACCGCCGCGGAATCGTTACTTAGGAGACGTCCGTGAAACCATGTCCAAGATCCAGGCACTGCCGGGAATTCTGGATAACGCGCTATGCGAACGCGACACGGAATTGTACATCGTCGAACGCCAGCGGCTCGCAACGGAGATCGAGAACCTGAAATGGCTTCTGGTTCAGATGAACATCAAAAATACGCTCGACCTGCAGTCCATCCAAGGCGCCGTTAATTACTATTCAACCTGCGGATTAGGGCCTTGGGCGACGGGCTTCGCGGATCGCGAAGCGATCAAGCTGCATCGAATCCTCGTCCGTTACGGGCTCGAGTAATATCCTTCAAGCGTACTGATTTGATTCAATCCGAGAAGGACGAACAAAACAACTTTCGTCCTTCTCGCGAATGTCATCATTTTTTCGCAGCGCTTGACATTTCAGCAGAGCAGCTTAAAATCAGATCAGTTCTATATATATATAAACCGATGAGGAAGAAGAGTACTTGGCGGGAAAGCGTCTCACAGAGAGTCTCCGGCGGTGGAAAGGGGACAGACGAGCGCAGGGAAATGGTCTTTCGAGGGCAGGTTGAACCGCGGTATCGCGCAGTAGATCCTGACGGGAAATCCGATCCGTTATCAAGCCGGACGCGCATGGTGGTGCGCGAAGTGAGTGGACGCGAAAGCGTCAATTTGGGTGGTACCGCAAGAGTTGGCTCTTGTCCCGATGAGTTGGGACAGGGGTTTTTTCTTTAAGCAATAAGAAATCACTAACTCGCCCCACAGAGCGTTCGCCATCAAGCGCTCATGTCAAAAAAAACCAGATTTAGAAGTTGGAGGAGTATCATGAAAAAGGTTATGCAATTCGTTCTCGTTGTTTTGGCTTGCGCCGCACTCATGGCGCTGTCGGTTCTTTCCGTTTCAGCCCAATCGAATCCGGTTAAAATTGGCATTCTGCAATTCGCGCCGCACGCCAGTTTAGATAACTGCTACGAAGGCATTGTCCAGGGACTGATGAATACCGGCTTCGTGGACGGTCAATCGGCGGAAATTGAATACGTCAACGGAATGGGGGAAATCGAAACGAATAGCCTCGCCGCGCAGGGCTTCGTCTCCAAAAAGTATGACATCATCATCGCTATCGCGACCCCGTCCGCCGTTGCATCTTACGCAGCTGCCCGCGACGCCGGCATCCCGGTCGTTTTTTCGGCGGTTTCCGATCCAGTCGCAGCGGGTCTGGTCAAATCGCTCGAAAAGCCCGAAACCGGCGCAACGGGGACGAGCGACACGCTGAACTTTGAAGGTCAGCTCAAGATGATCCGCGCGTTCATGCCTGAAGCAAAGACGATCGGCGTCCTCTATACGACGAGCGAAGCCAACTCCGTCTCACAGCTGGAAAAACTGACCGAACTCGCCAAAGATTTTGATTTTGAAATCAAAGCCGTTGGCATTACCGATGCGTCGGAAGTCGCGACCGGCGCGGCGCAGCTCGTCGCCGAAAAAGTTGACCTGATCAACAACCTGACGGACAACAATGTCGTCAATAACATTTCGGTCGTTACCAACTTAACCGATCCGGCGGAAATTCCGATTTTCGGTTCCGAGATTGAGCAGGTTTCACGCTATGGCTGTGTCGCAGCTGAATCGCTGGATTACGTTGCGCTGGGGGTCAAGACCGGTGAAATGGCTGGAAAGATTCTAAAAGGTATGGACGTGATGACGATGCCGGTTGAAGTGATTATGGATTCGACGCCCGTTTTCAACCTCGAAAATATGGACAAATTCGATCTTTCGCTTCCGAGCGCTTACGCCGGCGCGACCGAGGTCATTACGATTCAGGAATAACGGTTGACGCATTCCCGCGGAAGAAGATGACCCGGTCGTCTTCTTCCGCTTGATTCTTTCTGACGAAAGGGAAATTGAATAGATGGATATTTTTTTCGGATTGGCGGAAAACGTCCTCCGCGAGGGGCTGGTCTATGCCTTGATGGCGATGGGCGTTTATATCACGTATAAGATTCTCGATTTTCCGGACTTATCGGTCGACGGGACGTTTCCGTTAGGCGGATGCACCGCGGCTGCGTTAATTTCCGCGGGAGTCAACCCATGGATTTCGCTTCTGGCGTCGTTCGGAGTTGGAGCTATCGCTGGTGCGGTAACCGGACTGCTCCATGTCAAGCTTAAAATTACGAACCTCTTATCCGGGATACTGGTCATGACCGCGCTATGGTCCGTCAACTTGATCATCGCCGGAGGAAAAGCCATCGTTCAATTTTTCGGGAAGCCAACGATTTTCAATACAGGGATCAGCGAACTTCTCGTCGATCCCCTTTCCGGACACCGCAAGCTCATTATCGCGTTTCTTCTCGTCATCGTCCTGAAGATTTTGTTGGATCTCTTCCTGACGACGCGCTCAGGGTTGTTGCTCCGCGCCTGCGGAAATAACTCACAATTCGTCGTCAGCCTCGGGAAAGACCCGGGCGTCGTCAAGATCATCGGCTTGATGATTGGCAACGGCTGCGCAGCGCTGGCAGGCGCAACACTGGCGCAGATGAGCGAAAACGCGGATGTGAACGCCGGGAAAGGAATGGTCGTTATGGCGCTGGCGGCGGTCATCATCGGTTCATCCGTTTTTGAACGCTTCGGAAAATTCAAAGGCACAACGCTGGCGATTTTGGGCGCGATCCTGTATAAGACTGCGCTCCAGGTAGCGCTGTCGCTCGGATTGCCGCCGAGCTACCTGAAATTGCTGATGGCGGCGCTCCTGACCGTCGCTCTAATTTCAAAGGAATTCGGATCAAACCCGCGTTACGTAACCGGAACGGAGGTGACGGATGAATCCAGCGCATCTTAATCCCAGCAGCCGACCGCTCGTTTCTCTTGAACATATTTACAAACGGTTCAATCCGCGTTCCGTCAACGAAACGGTTCTCTTTCAAGACTTCAACTTTAAAATTCTCAAGGGGCAGTTCGTTTCTGTCGTCGGCTCAAACGGAAGCGGGAAAACAACGCTCCTGAACCTGATCTGCGGCTCAATTTTAGAGGACAGCGGAAATATCCTCATCGACGGACGGCGGATCAACGGCGCGGCGGAATACGTCCGCGCGGCGAAGATCGGACGCGTTTTTCAGGATCCAGCGAAAGGAACCTGTGCGGCGCTGTCCATCCTCGAAAACATGGCGCTCGCTGACCGGAAAGGAAAAACATTCGGTCTTTTTCCGGGCGTAAATCGGAAGAAAATCGACGAGTACCGCGCCATGTTGGAGCAGCTTCATTTAGGGCTTGAGGACAAAATTCATATTCCCGTCGGTTCCCTTTCTGGCGGGCAGCGTCAGGCGTTGGCAATGCTGATCGCAACAATGACGCCGATTGACCTGCTGGTTCTGGATGAGCATACGGCGGCGCTCGATCCCAAATCGTCGGACACCGTCATGGAACTGACCGATCAGGTCATCCGCTCGAAAGGGCTGACATCGATTATGGTGACGCATAACCTGCGCTACGCCGTTGAATACGGAACCCGGCTCGTCATGATGCACGAAGGAAAGGCGATCATTGACGCGGCGGATGAGGAGAAAGCGGAATACACAATTCCAGACTTGCTCAAGGTATTCACCTCGATCTCGATTGAATGCGGGAACTAACCCACTCCTCCGCTTAGAGATGAATTCTCGGGCAGTTTCTTTCTCTCAGGCGGAGGCTGTAACAAAACAAATCCGGAATTAGATCCGATTCTTTGGAATAGAAAATCAATGTTGACAAATTCACACTGCTTTTCTATTCCGAAGCCATTTTGAGACAGCCTCTACCTACTCTTTTCAGCCATTCTAAGGTACAATTATGTCAAGTCTAATGTAGCGAAGCGCCGGAAATCGCAAGCCGGTTGTTTCTGGTTGGTACTTGTTCATGGGTCGCAAAGACGGCTCAAACCAATATCCAAGAAGAGGAGATTCATAAATGGCTCGAAAGAAAGTAACTATCGATGCAAATGAGGCTGTAGCACACGTTGCTTATCGGCTCAACGAGGTAATCGCGATCTACCCGATTACGCCGTCGTCCCCGATGGGCGAACATGCGGATGAATGGGCGGCAAAGGGAATTAAGAACCTTTGGGGAACCGTCCCAAGCATCATGGAAATGCAGGCTGAGGGAGGCGCTGCCGGCGCTGTTCATGGTGCGTTGACGACAGGCGCTCTGTCGACGACGTTTACGGCTTCTCAGGGTCTCTTATTGATGATTCCGAACATGTACAAAATCGCGGGTGAATTGACTTCCGCGGTTTTCCATGTCAGCGCTCGTGCGTTGGCGCCTCACGCGCTCTCAATTTTCGGCGATCATAGTGACGTTATGGCGGCTCGCCAGACCGGTTTCGCGATGCTCGCGTCATCATCGGTCCAGGAAGCCCATGATATGGCGCTCATCTCGACAGCGTCGACCCTGAAATCACGCGTTCCGTTCCTCCACTACTTCGACGGTTTCCGCACGTCGCATGAAGTCAGCAAAATTGAACAGCTGACCGAAGACGATATGCGCGCCCTCGTGGATGAAAAAGACGTCATCGCCCATCGCGCCCGCGGTCTGAACACGAACGCCCCGTCCATCCGCGGTACGGCTCAGAACCCGGACGTCTTCTTCCAGGGTCGCGAAGCTTGCAACAAATATTACGACGCAGTTCCGGAAATCGTCCAGGCGGAGATGGATAAATTCGCAAAGCTCACCGGACGCGCGTATCACCTGTTCGATTACTTCGGCGCGGAAGACGCTGAGGAAGTCATCGTCATTATGTGCTCCGGCGTTGAAACCGCCGAAGAAACTGCGAAATTCCTGATCGGTCAGGGCAAGAAAGTCGGCGTCGTCGCTGTCCGCCTCTACCGCCCGTTCTCGGTCAAACATTTCGTTTCCGTTCTCCCGGCGACGACGAAGAAAATCGCCGTCATGGATCGAACGAAAGAACCGGGTTCCGCTGGCGAACCGCTCTATCTCGACGTTGTAACCGCGGTCAGCGAATCTGTCGCCGACGGTACGGCTCCGTTCAAGACGATGCCGAAGATTGTTGGCGGTCGCTTCGGAATGGGGTCGAAGGACTTCACGCCGGCAATGGTCAAGGGAATCTACGACAATCTCGAAAAAGCGAATCCGATGAATCATTTCGCGGTCGGTATCCTCGACGATGTCACGGGCAAATCAATTGAGTACGATCCGCACTTCCTGCTTCCGGAAGAACGAACGGTTCGCTGCATGTTCTTCGGTCTCGGATCAGACGGAACCGTCGGCGCCAACAAGAACTCAATCAAGATTATTGGGGAAGAAACCGATAACTTCGCTCAGGGTTACTTCGAATATGACTCGAAGAAATCCGGCTCCACGACGACGTCTCACCTGCGCTTCGGACCCGATCCGATCCGCGCTCCGTACCTGATCGTTCCGAACGACGCGAACTTCGTCGCCGTCCATAACTTCACCTTCCTTGAAAAACTGGATATGACCCGCTTCTGCAAGAAGGGCGGCGTCTTCCTCCTGAACTCCGTCTTTGGACCGGAAGAAGTTTGGGATCACCTCCCGGTTGAAGTCCAGAAGGACATCATCGAGAAGGAACTCCAGTTCTACGTCATCGACGCGATCTCGGTTGCTCAGACGACGGGCATGGGCGGTCGTATCAATACTATCATGCAGACCTGTTTCTTCGCGATTTCGGGCGTTCTCCCGCGCGATGAAGCTATCGCAGAAATCAAGAAGGCGATTAAGAAGACTTACGGGAAGAAGGGCGACGCCGTCGTCAACCAGAACTTCGCCGCTGTTGATCACTCGCTCGAACATCTCCACAAGGTCGAATATCCGAAATCAGTTACGTCGAAGTTCCATCGCCTCTCCGCCGTTCCGGAAAATGCGCCTGAATTCGTCAAGAAGACGCTCGCTCCGATGATCGCGGCGAAGGGCGATTCGCTCCCGGTTTCGATGCTCCCGGTCGATGGTACCTTCCCGACCGCGACGACGCAGTGGGAAAAACGCAATATTGCGCTCGAAGTTCCGGTCTGGGATCCGGCGGTTTGTATCCAGTGCGGCAAGTGCTCGATTGTCTGTCCGCATGCGGTAATCCGCCAGAAAGTTTACGATCCGAAATTCCTCGAAGGCGCGCCGGAAACGTTCAAGTCCGTCGATGCGAAGGCGTTCAAGGAATTCCCGGGAACGAAATTTACGCTCCAGGTCGCGGTTGAAGACTGCACGGGTTGCGGTCTCTGCGTCCAGGCTTGCCCGGCGAAGAATAAAGCCGACCCGACCAAGAAGGCGATTAATCTCGCTGACCAGATGCCGCTGCGCGAACCTGAATCGAAGAACTGGTCGTTCTTTATGACGATTCCGGATCCGGATCGGACGAAGATTCAGCCGACGACCGTCAAGCTGTCTCAGCAGCTCCGCCCGCTCTTCGAGTTCTCGGGCGCTTGCGCTGGCTGCGGTGAAACCCCGTACGTCAAGCTTTTGACCCAGCTCTTCGGCGACCGCATGGTTATCGCGAACGCCACCGGCTGTTCCTCAATTTACGGCGGTAACTTACCGACGACCCCGTACGCGGTTGATGAAAACGGACGCGGTCCGGTTTGGGCGAACTCGCTCTTCGAAGACAACGCGGAATTCGGGCTTGGAATGCGCCTGACGATCGACAAACAGAATCAGATGGCTCGCGAATACGTCGAAGCGTTGAAAGAAACCATCGGCGCAGACTTGGCGGATGGACTTCTCAACGCTGACCAGACGACCGAAACCGGTATCAAGGAACAGCGCGCCCGCGTCGCCGAGTTGAAAGCAAAATTAGCCGGTTCATCGGACATCAAGGCTGCTTCACTGGTCTCCGTCGCTGACTCACTCGTCAAGAAATCCGTCTGGATTCTCGGCGGTGACGGCTGGGCGTACGATATTGGGTACGGCGGTCTGGATCATGTTCTCGCTTCCGGCAAGAACGTCAACGTCCTCGTCTTGGATACCGAAGTCTACTCGAACACGGGCGGTCAGGCGTCGAAGGCGACCCCAACCGGCGCAGTTGCGAAGTTCGCCGCGAAGGGGAAAGACGTCCCGAAGAAGGATCTCGCTTATATCGCGATGACCTACGGTTATATCTATGTCGCGAAGGTCGCGATGGGCGCGAACGATGCGCAGGTTCTTAAAGCCATGCTCGAAGCGGAAGCTCACGATGGTCCGTCCCTCATCATCGCCTACTCGCACTGTATCAACCACGGCATCAACATGCGCAACGGTCTCGAACAGCAGAAGAAGGCGGTTGAATCTGGTCACTGGCCGCTCTTCCGCTATGACCCGAAGAAAATCGAAGCCGGCGAAAACCCGCTCACGATGGATTCGAAGAAACCGACCATCTCGATCGCCGAATACGCTTATAACGAAAACCGCTATAAGATGCTGCTGAAGGCTGACGAAGAACGCGCCGAACGCTTGATGAAGGCCGCGGAAACGGAAGCCGAACGCCGCTACCTCCTGTATACGCAGTTGGCGGATCTCAATTACAAAATTGGGACGAAAGACGCCGCGTAAAAAAGAAGTTTCAAATCTGTAGCAAAAAAGCCGGCATGTTTCTATGCCGGCTTTTTCTTTCTGACAGAAGCGTTGGTCAAATACCATGAACCGACGCTCCTGATTTAATTAAATCAACTATGCCTTCAAAACTGCGCCTTCGGAAGCAGAGGCAACGAGTTTCGCGTATCGTGCCAAATACCCGCGAGTCACGCGCGGCGCAGGCGGAACCCACTTTGCGCGCCGTTCGGAGAGAACTGCGTCCGGGACGTTGAGCGTGACGCGATAATTCGGAATATCAATCTGGATTTCGTCGCCATCTTCGACGAGCGCAATCACGCCCCCATCCGCCGCTTCCGGGCAGACATGACCGATCGATGCGCCGCGCGTCGCGCCGGAGAACCGTCCGTCCGTGATCAGCGCGACCGAACGATCCAGCCCCATTCCTGCGATCGCCGACGTCGGCGACAGCATTTCGCGCATACCGGGACCGCCTTTCGGTCCTTCATAACGAATGACGACGACGTCCCCAGCGACAATCTTCCCGCTATAAATCGCTGCGATCGCTTCATCCTCGCTATTAAAAACGCGCGCGGGACCAGAATGGGTCAGCATTTCCGGCGCAACCGCGGAACGTTTCACGACGCTCCCTTTTTCGGCGAGATTCCCAAAGAGGAGCGCCAGCCCGCCGGTCTTCGCATACGGGTCGTCCATGGGTCGGATCACGGAATTGGTACGGAAAGATACCTTCCGGAGGTTCTCCGCGAGCGTTTCGCCGGTAACGGTCAGTACCGAGCCGTCGATTTGACCATGATTCAGAAGTTCTTTCAACAGAGCCGGAATCCCGCCGACCGCGTCCAAATCCTGAACATGGTGCGCCCCAGCTGGCGCCAAACGGCAGAGATTCGGCGTTTTTTCGGAAATATCGTTGACCCAGCGGAGGTCAAAGTTCAATCCGAGTTCGTTCGCGATGGCGGTTAAGTGCAGCAAGGAATTAGAGGAACAGCCGAGCGCCATATCCGCCGTGAACGCGTTCCGGAGCGCCCTTTCGGTCAGAATGTCCGACGGCTTAAGCCCGCGCTCAACCAGCGCAACGATTTTCATGCCGGTTTCCTTCGCGATACGGATGCGCGCGGCTTCAGCCGCGGCGATCGTCCCATTTCCCGGCAGCGCCAACCCCAAAACTTCGCTCAGGCAGTTCATCGAGTTCGCCGTGAACATTCCGGAACAGGAACCGCAGCCGGGGCAGGCGTTATCTTCGACAAATTTCAGCTCGTCCGCGTCAATTTTCCCCGCTTTGATCGCCCCAACCGCCTCGAAGACAGAATTAAGGTCAAGCCCGCGCCCGTCAACTGTCCGCGAAGCCATCGGACCGCCGGAGACGACGATCGCGGGAATATCCACGCGGCAGGCAGCCATGATCATGCCCGGGACAATCTTGTCGCAATTCGGAATATAAACGACGCCGTCGAGCTGGTGCGCCTGAGCCATCGTTTCGCAGGAGTCGGCGATCAGTTCACGCGAGGGAAGCGAATATTTCATTCCCTCATGACCCATCGCGATACCGTCGCAAACGCCGATCGCGCCATATTCAACCGGTGTCCCGCCGGCGAGCCGAATACCCGCCTTGACCGCCTCGGCGATCTGACCGAGGTGGACATGACCCGGGATAATTTCGTTAAACGCGTTGCAGACACCGATTAACGGACGGGAAAGTTCCTCGTCCGTGTAACCGATTGCCTTGAGAAGGGAACGATGCGGCGCACGTTCGACGCCAAGCTTGATTTTATCGGAACGCATCGTTATTTATTCCAGAGCATTTTTTCGCGAAGATCTTCGCCGACGACTTCCGCCGGATGTTCTTTCAGCATGCGGCGATGCGCGTTAAAGTAAGTCCGTCCCGTTTTATTTTCGAGGATCCAGCGTCCGGCGAACGTGCCGTCCTGAATATCGTTCAAAATGCCCTTCATCGCTTTCTTGGTTTCGTCCGTAATGACGCGCGGTCCAGCGACGTATTCGCCATATTCAGCCGTGTCGGAAATCGAATAATTCATCATGCCAATTCCGCCCTTATTGACGAGGTCAATAATGAGTTTCATCTCATGGAGACATTCGAAGTAAGCGGATTCCGGCTGGTATCCCGCTTCGACGAGCGTTTCAAATCCGGCTTTCATGAGTTCAACAACCCCGCCGCAGAGAACCGCCTGTTCACCGAAGAGGTCGGTTTCGGTTTCTTCCTTGAAAGTCGTTTCGAGAATACCGGCGCGTGCGCCGCCGATACCCGCCGCCCAGGCGAGCGCTAAATCTTTCGCTTTACCCGTCGCGTCCTGATAGACGGCGATCAAATCAGGAACACCGCGTCCCTCAACGAATTGCGAACGAACGGTATGCCCCGGACCTTTCGGCGCGACCATGAAAACGTCAACGTCCGCAGGCGGAACGATCTGCCCGTAGTGGATGTTGAAGCCATGCGCGAAAACGAGGGCTTTTCCAGCGCTCAGGTTCGGCGCAATGTCCTTCGCGTACATTTCCGCCTGTTTTTCGTCCGGAATGAGAATCATGATAACGTCAGCGCTCTTCGCGGCTTCAGCGGTCGATACGACTTTCAACCCTTCTTTTTCCGCCTCAGCACGGCTCTTTGAACCTTCAGGAAGTCCGACGAGGACGTTCATGCCCTGATCGCGCAGGTTCAGCGCATGTGCATGCCCCTGACTCCCGTACCCGATAACGGCTAACGTTTTGCCCTTGAGAAGTTCCAAATTGCAATCTTTTTCGTAATACAACTTCGCCATGATAAGTTCTCCTTACTTTTTAATATTCACTGTCAATCGTAGATTTACCGCGTTCGATCGTCACGATACCCGAACGGACGAGTTCAAGGATTCCAAACGGGGTCATTAACCGGATGAACGCTTCGATTTTGTCCGGAGCGCCCGTGACCGAAATCGTCAGGCAATCCAAACTGAAATCAATAATATTCGCGCGGAAGACGTTCGAGATTTGAATGACTTCGTCGCGCTTCTCCTTCGTATCGCCGTCGACCTTAATAATGACCATCGACCGCTGAACTGAGGCTTCGGCGGTGATAATCTTCGCGGAAATAACCGAAATTTGCTTCCGAACCTGAAGCAGGATCTGTTCTGCCATTGCGTCCGTTCCGTCAGCGATGATCGTGATTCGCGTTTCGTTCGGACGGTCAATCTGGTCAGCGGCAATGCTCTGAATGTTATACCCTCGGCGCGAGAAAAGCCTCGTGATCTGAGACAGGACGCCGGCGTAATTTTCAACCAGCATCGAAATGGTAAACGTTTCGTTCTGATAAGTCATATCGCTCTGCTCCTTAGTAAATCAGGAAATCGTCTAAATTCTTCCCGCCGGGGACCATCGGAACGACCTTTTCATCCATATCAATCAGGCAGTCAATCACAGCCGGCGCACCGTTTTCAAGCGCCTTTGTGAAAGCTTTCCGAAATTCCTCAATCGTCGACGCACGGTAACCGTCAACGCCGAACGCTTCCGCAACTTTGACGAAATCAGGACCGCGATCGAGGGTCGTCTGCGAATATCGTTCCTTATAGAGGAGCGTCTGCCATTGGCGAACCATGCCGAGCGTGCCATTGTTGAAAATAATCGTAATGACCGGAATGCCGTAGTGCTGAATCGTCGCGAGTTCGTTCAGGTTCATCCGGAAACAGCCGTCGCCCGTGATCTCGACGACCGGACGCCCGGGAACGCCCACTTTCGCCCCCATCGCTGCGCCCAGTCCAAAGCCCATCGTCCCAAAGCCGCCCGAGGTAATCAGCTGGCGCGGGCGGGAAATCCTGAAATTCTGCGCCGTCCACATTTGATGTTGACCGACATCAGTAACAATAATCACATCGTCGCCCGTTTTCTCGTAAATCGCGTCTAAAATCTCGATCGGTTTGATTTGATCCGACGGATGGCGATATTTTGTCGTGGTCGATTCATGGAGCAGCGGCGCGACCCAGTTCGTCTTCTTCGGGAAATCATCGCCAAGCGCTTCGCTCAGCAGGTCGATCGCTTTTCCCGCATCGCTGACGATCCCTAAATCAACACGAATATTCTTGTTGATTTCCGAAGCGTCAATATCAATATGCACGATTTTTTTCTGGTCACGGAATTTCGCCGGATTCAGCGCGACGCGATCCGTGAAACGGACGCCGACGGCAATAACCAGATCAGCGCGGACGAACGCCAGATTCGATAATTTCGTCCCATGCATGCCAATGAGCCCGGTGGACAGCGGATGATCGTAGGTCAGGATCCCTTTCCCCATCAGCGTCGAAGCCACCGGGGCGTTAACCTTTTCAGCGAGCTGACGCATGGAAAGGGCAGCTTCGGACGAGACAACCCCGCCGCCGACGAGGAACATCGGACGTTCCGCTTCGCGCAGCCACTCCGCAACCGTCGCAATATCGTCGCGATCCGGCTCAGGATAGGTAATAATGTTCGTTTTGTGCTTTAGGAGATGGGCGATCTGCGGATCGGACGCGTGATTCTCCTTCGGGAGCGGCTCAAACTCGGTCGTCTGAGCCGTGACATCTTTCATAATATCAATCAGCACCGGCGCAGGACGTCCGGAACCCGCGACGGCGAAAGCTTCACGGATAACGCCCGCAAGTTTGGTAACGTCACGAACCTGATAGTTGCTCTTGGTCACGGGCATGGTCACACCGGTAATATCGATTTCCTGAAAGGAATCGCGCCCAATCAAGTTGGAGGCGACGTTGCAGGTGATAAAAACGACGGGCGATGAATCCATGTAAGCCGTCGCAACGCCGGTCACAAGATTCGTCGCACCCGGACCCGACGTTGCGAAACAGACGCCGACCTTCCCCGTCGCGCGAGCATATCCGTCCGCAGCATGGGACGCGCCTTGCTCATGCGCGGTCAGAATATGGCGAATCTGAGTCCCATAATCATAAAGCGCATCATAAAGATTTAGAATCGTTCCGCCCGGATAGCCAAAAACGACGTCGACACCCTGTTCCAGCAGACATTCCATCACAATCTGTGCACCGGTTAATTTCATTCAACCTCCCAGAAATTCGAAATAAATCACTTCTCGTAAATCTCGAATTTATTTCTTTAAATAAAAAACTTCACCCCTTAGGGCGAAGTTATTCTTCGCGGTACCACCTAATTTCATGCGCCGTTCCGCCGCAGCGAACTGTCGCACCTTAACCCAAGCCGTCATCAAACCCGACTTGGAACCCAGTAACGAGGGCTAACCGTGAACGCCTACCGGAAACGGATCGACCGTTTCGTTCGACGCTCAAGCTCCCGGATGATTTTCGACTCGCCGCGGTAAGAACTTCCACCCGCCAATTCTCTCTCTGAAACCGTTGGACGCGCCTACTCTTCCGATCATCGCCGTATTTAATTAGCGATGATCATAACAGGGAAAATGAACTCCGTTCGCATAAGATGACATTCTCAGTCTTTTCAGTCATTATTTTCCTGAACTTTCATAGAACGAAATGACACACCAACCCCACTTCTGCTAAAGGGAAAAACTTGAAACTGGACGTCAGCAGACTGGCAACAACCAGCTATGGAACAATCGTGAGATCAAGAATCTATGTATCAATCCGAATTAGTTCGCTCAAGGCTTTGTTTCGATAGACAAGATCCTTTCTGACTGTAAACCCCTGACGCTCCCAAAACATGTTTCCGCCTTCATTTTTTTCAATTACAACCAAAGCGACTTTATGGATCCCCAAATTCGCCAATTCTTTCATAGCACGGTCAACAAGCCTTTCCGCGATCCCTTTCCTGCGGTGTTCGGGATGAACCGCAGTGTGATAGATGAAACCCCGCCGTCCATCATTCCCAGCCATAATCACGCCAACGACAGCTTCTTTCATTTCAGCAACAAAACAGGTATCGGGATTCCGCCAAAGAAATTTTTCAATCCCCGCGGGCGAATCATCCAGATTATTCAATCCCATCCCGACACAAGCCATCCAAAGGTCATAGACCTTTTTATAATCATCAATCGTCATTTTCCTTATTTCCACCTTTTACCTCCTTCAAGGCTTTACTTCAACTAAGTTCAAGCAGGTTAAAAAATAACGTTTGGACATCCTATTAAGAACGATATTTGATAGAAATTATCATCCGCCCAACAGGAGTGAACAGGCTTCCATTAGTTCAGGCGCTGCGGATGATGGGAAAAGCTTCGCTCCCGTCACCATATCTCATCTAAATCAGTGAATCGGTGGCGACGGTATTCCCGAGAACGATCCTCGAGCTCCAATCTGATCCAGATCACCCGTTTCGTTCCGTCATGAACCTTTGCTCGCTCAGCAGAGCGCAGCTTGGGAATCCAAACCGGTCCGCGATCGTCGCAGACCATCGGGTAAACCGTTCGCGCTTCCGCCGGTATCTTTCGGTTCATCATAAAATCCGAGAGATCGACCTCCGCTCCGTCCTTCCCAAACGGGACAAACCGCTCACCGGGCGTCATCGCACGGACGACCAAATTCCCATGCAAACCCGCTTCGTCAAGGTAAACGAGATAGGAGTGCTTCTTCATATCTGCGATGACTTCTTCCCGATCCGCGTCAGATTCCAAATCACGCGCTTTGAACCGGATCAGGATATTGCCGACACGGTGAACTTCATTAAGAAAAAGCGGAAATGTTTGAATCGTCTCTCCAACCAACGATGGGAGCCGCAGCGCATAAAGCCGTGCCCGGTCAACCGGTCCCGCCGAAAACCCAGCCATATCGCGCCAGATAAAAGCCGTGCGTCCTTCGACAACGTCTATTTCCTGAAGCGCGTCGGCGGCAGCGTCTTCCGAATTGGTGAAAAACGCATTGACGGACTGGATCGTCTCATAGGAGAGCCCATTTTTCAAACTGCCAAGCTTGGCGATCATACGCCGAAGAATTCGCTGCTTTATTGAAACGTTTAAACGCGAATAATTTATCCGTCGGCAATAGATAACCTGGTCGGAACGTTCAATAAAAATTTCTCTCGCCTCGCGGACGGTAGAAATATCGAGATAATCGCTGTCAATCTTCGCGAGTTCGCGCATTCGCAGAATCGTATCCGGAAGGTTTGGATTAAAGTGCTCTTTAAGATAGGGAATTAGCTCATGGCGGACACGGTTCCGCGTGTACGTCAGGTCATTATTTGAGCTATCCATCAGCGGACGGATCCCCTGTTTTTCGAGCCATGCCGCGATAACGTCGCGTTTCGTCGTTAGGAATGGGCGTATCAGGGGGATTTTGTCCGAAAATTCTTTCAGGCAGCGCCGAGATTGCATCCCGCTCAAACCATCAATCCCCGTTCCGCGGAGAATATTCATCAGCACCGTTTCAACCTGATCGTCGGCATGATGAGCAACGGCGACCGCCGCCGCCCGCTCACGTGCCGCGAGCGTGAAAAGAAAGTGGTAACGCAAATGACGCGCTGTGTCTTCGATCGATTTTCCGAATTTTTCCGCCGCTTCGCGAACATTTCCAACCGCGATCGCGACCGGTATCCGCCGTTTTGCACAAAATTCGCGGACCCATGCCGCGTCTGCATCTGATTCCTCACGCAGCCGGTGGTCAAAATGCGCCGCGAAAACGTTAACCCCAAGCTCTCTGAGCGTCAGGAGAAGCGCCAAACTGTCGCTGCCTCCGCTGACGCCGACAATGACTTTATCGCCAGCCTTAACACCGCAGCCACGGCGCAGCTCTTCCGGTAAGATCAGCACTTCCCGCCGTTGAATTTCTCGTTCCGCCATGTTTACAGCTTTCCTTTTCGTCCGAACTGTGATTCCAGCGTGCGAATACTCAGGTGAATCATCGTGGGACGCCCATGGGGACAGGTCCGCGGCGAGTCGCAGCATTCCAAATCACGGATTAATTTTTTCTGTTCCGCTTCCGAAAGCGGCTGACCTGCTTTGACCGCCATGCGTTTACAAACACGCGCCGCAATCCGTTCCGCGACCGCATTCATCAATGGCGTTTCGTCTTCCTCAAAATCCTCAACGAGCGCACGGATCGCGTTCGCTGGATTCGATTTCATGAAAATCTCCGGCACGCTGTAAATCCGAAAGTCATTCGGTCCAAAAGCTTCAATCTGAAAACCCAGCGATTCAAGTATTTCATAATTCGATTCAAGCAAGGCAACTTCATCCGGACGGAGCCGAACAATCGCCGGATCCAGTAAAGGAATCGAAAGGAGTTCCGCCTCGGACCTTTTCATGCATTTTTCAAACAGGATACGTTCATGCGCAGCGTGCTGATCAATCAGGTACAGCCCATCCGGACCCTCCGCCAAAACGTACGTATTCCCAATCTGCCCAACCCAGCGCAGGAGCGGAAATTCGTTCCCAGCGCCGTCGGTATGCGGCGGAATTAACACCCCCGTTTCATAGACAGGCTGACTGAAAGACGGGTTCGGCGCCGGTTCAATCGCCGCCGTCTCCGAATCCGCCTCAACCGCGCTGTCCGGTTCAAACGGCGCATCCGCCTGAACGGAAGCCGATCGCTCGAAAGACGCGCGCCAGCTCGGATTTTCACCCGGTTCAATCCGGGTCGAGTCGTACGGCGTGACCGACGTCCCCCCCCAGCCAAACGACGGGCGCATTTCAGGTACTGGTGCCTGAAGCTGGAGTCCCCTCCGAACGGCATGATGCACCGCACTAAAAACCGCGTCCGCTGACCGAAAACGAACTTCCGCTTTCGACGGATGCACGTTGACATCGACTTCATCCGGTTCGAGCGTCAGAAAGAGCGCGGCAATAGGGAAACGCCCGACCATAATCAGCGTCTGATAAGCGCGGTTCACCGCTGCGACGAGCTGCTGATCCTGAATCCAGCGTCCGTTCACGAAAAAGTTGATCTCCCGCCGATTCGACCGCGTCAGCGCGATCGGGCTGATGAATCCGTAAACGTGAATTCCGTCGCGCTCCTCGTCAATTTCGATCAGCTGCTTCGCGATTTCCATATCGTAAATCGCGCGTAACGCCTCGCGCGGTTCGCCGTCGCCGGTCGTTTGCAGCGTAGTTTTTCCTTCAACCGTCAGCTCCCAGCGAATATTCGGATACGCCAACGCGTAACGGGTGATTAAGGTCACAATCTGACTCCGTTCCGTCGTGTCGCTTTTTAGAAATTTCAGACGGGCAGGAACATTATAAAAAAGATCCTCGACCCGAACCGTCGTTCCCTGCGTCGTCGCCGTCGGCTGTTGTGAGACGAACTTCGCGCCGTCAACTTGGATACAGCTTCCAACGGATGCAGCTTCGGGTCGGGAGACGATCGAAAGACGGGAAACCGATGCCGCGGATGCGAGCGCTTCACCGCGGAAACCGAGCGTTCCGAGATGAAATAAATCGTCCTCGGTTCGAAGTTTTGACGTCGCGTGCCGCATGACTGCGAAACGGAGCTCTTCCTCCGCGATCCCGATGCCATTGTCGCTAATTTCGATGAGCTGCTTCCCTGCTCCCTCAATACGAATTTTGAGCTCGGTCGCGCCGGCGTCGATTGCATTTTCGATCAATTCTTTAACGACGGAAGCTGGTCGTTCGATGACCTCACCTGCCGCGATTTTTGAGATGACGTCATCCGCTAAAACCTGAATCGTCATGTTTTATGCCTCTTTTCGAATAATTCCTTTCGTAGAAGTATAGCGAAAATCGTTGGATTGCGCCGAATCTGCCCAAAAATAACGACCCATCCGCGATCTATTTGCGTTTTCGATCCGCTTTCCAACATATAAAGCTCAAATTCAAATCTTAATTTGAGTTTTCTTTGATCTCAAGATTTCAAATTTAATCCACTTTTTGAAATTCAAATGATAAAATAAGGGAAGAAAACGCAAATTGGAGGATTCATGAAAGAAACCCGCGCCGGATCTTACGTTACAAATCTGTCGGGCGATGCTGCGTACCGTTCGTTCCGTCCGGCGCCGTTACCGCCGACGCCTCCGTTGTCGCTTGACGCGGAAGGGATCACACTGCTCGGCGAAGCCAGCCGAAAAGTCGCGCTCCTCGACGGACGGTCAACCTCAATTTCAGATATTGATCTCTTTATTTCGATGTACGTTCGAAAGGAGGCGATCCTTTCATCGCAGATCGAAGGAACGCAATGCACACTGGAGGATATTTTAGACCCCAACCTGACGGAGAACGCCGATTCGGACGTTTCGGATGTCGTGAACTATATCCGCGCCATGGACTTCGCGATCGAGCGATTAAAGACGTTTCCGCTCTGCAACCGGCTCATACGGGAGATCCACGCCGTCCTGATGCAAGGCGTCCGCGGATGCGAAAAAACGCCCGGCGAATTTCGAATCAGCCAGAATTGGATCGGATGGGGCGGCGGATCACTTCGAACCGCCCGTTATATTCCCCCGAATCCTGAGGATATGTTCACCGCCATGTCCGAGCTCGAAGAATTTATGAATTCAGACGAAGCGCTCGACCCGCTCATCCAGGTGACGTTGATTCATTATCAATTCGAAACGATTCACCCTTTTTTAGACGGAAACGGGCGGATTGGACGGTTGCTCGTGATTCTTTTCTTATTGAACCGCGGAATTCTGAGCGCCCCAACATTATATATTTCGGTTTACCTGAAACAGAACCGTGTCGAATATTACGACCGATTAACCGAAGTCAGAACCAAAGGAAACTATGAGCAATGGGTGACGTTTATGCTGCGTGCCGTTGCAGACAGCGCTGACGACGCGCTCAAAACGATCGATCAGCTCATTGCCCTCCGCGCCACGAGTATGGCAAAACTCTCCGACCTGACGGAAAGAATACGCCCGAAAGCGCTCGCGTTCCTGACTTATCTGGAAAAATACCCGATCATCGAAACCCAAAAAGCCGCGGAAGAGCTTGGCTTTTCGTATAACGCAGCTGCGAAATATATCGGGATCCTTGAAGAGCGGGGAATTCTGACTCAAACGTCAAAATTTCGGAAAACGCGAATTTATTCGTATGAACCCTATCTCGGGATTTTGCGTAAAGGGATTTGAAAACGCAAGAAAAGCCCAATTCATTTTCCCGCCTGAGACTCATCGAGCCGACCAAATCGGTCCAAAATACAGGACACGTTCTATAATTATCCTGAAGTGGAAAAGAAGATGAACCGCGGCGGCGGACAAAGCGGTCGCGGAACCATGAAAAAGGAGTTCCCATGAAATTCGATATTGACCAACTCATGAGCGAAATGACGCTCGAAGAAAAGGCCTCCCTCTGTTCCGGTTACGACAACTGGCGCACGAAGCCTATGGATCGTCTCGGGCTGCCGTCCATCATGCTCTCAGACGGACCGCACGGTCTTCGGAAACAGGAGATCACCGAAGATTATCAATCGATCAATGACAGCATTACCGCCGTTTGCTTCCCGACCGGTCCAGGGCTCGCCTCTTCCTTTGACCGCGACCTCGTTTATCGCATGGGCGAAGCTTTGGGGAACGAATGCCAGGCGGAAAACGTTCAGGTTCTCCTCGGACCAGGCGCCAACATCAAACGTTCGCCGCTCTGCGGACGGAATTTCGAATATTATTCGGAGGATCCGGTCCTTTCGGGCGAAATCGCCGCATCGTTCATCAACGGCGTTCAATCCAAAAACGTCGGGACTTCGCTTAAACATTTCGCAGCCAACAATCAGGAAACACGGCGCATGGCGATCAGCGCGGAAGTTGACGAACGGACGCTGCGCGAAATCTACTGGGCGAATTACGAACGCGCCGTTAAGAAGAGCCAGCCTTGGACAGTCATGACTTCCTACAACAAAACCAACGGCGTCTACGGCTCGGAAAACCCGCTGACCCTGACGCAGCTGCTGCGTGAGGAATGGGGCTTCGAAGGCTTCGTGATGACCGATTGGGGCGCGGTCTGCGACCATGTCGCAGGTGTCGCAGCCGGCTGTGAATTGGAAATGCCGTCCTCGGGAAAATTTACGGATCAGCTCCTCGCCGACGCCGTTCGGGACGGGCGTCTACCCATGGAGACGCTCGATCGAGCCGTGCGCAGAATTCTGACGATCGTCGATCGTGCGCTTTCGAACCGCGACGAAAAAGCCGTCTTCGACCGTGCGGCGGATCATGCGCTCGCTCGCCAAATCTGCGCGGAGACGATTACGCTCCTGAAAAACGAAAACGACATTCTCCCGCTCAAGCCGTCCGCGAAGATCGCTTATATCGGATGTTACGCGGAGAAGCCGCGCTTTCAGGGCGGCGGGTCCTCGCATATCAATCCCTTCCGCGTAGATTCAGCTTTGGAAACGTCGTCTGAATTTGGCGCAAATATCACCTATGCGCAAGGTTTTAACGACGGGACGGATGAGTCCGACCCAACGCTGCAAGCCGCCGCTGTCGATTTAGCGAAACGATCGGACGTCGCCGTGATTTTCGCCGGATTGCCGGATGAATTCGAATCGGAAGGCTACGACCGGGAACATATGCGAATGCCCAACTGCCAAAATGAGCTCATTCGCGCCGTCCGAGAGGTTCAGCCCAACGTCGTTGTCATTCTCCATAATGGATCGCCGATCGAAATGCCATGGGCGGACAGCGTCCCCGCCATTTTAGAGGCTTACTTAGGCGGCGAAGGTGTCGGCGGGGCAGTTAACGACGTTCTTTTCGGAAAGGTCAACCCCAGCGGCAAGCTCGCCGAAACGTTCCCAACCCACCTCGAACAGAATCCGTCCTACCTGAATTTCCCGGGCGAAACGCTGACCGTCGAATACCGCGAAGGCGTTTTCGTTGGCTATCGTTACTACGATACGAAAAAACTGACGCCGCGCTTCCCGTTCGGTCATGGTCTTTCTTATACATCTTTCCGTTACGAAAACGCGCGGATCGAAGCGCTTGACGCGGACACCGCCGACGTCTGTGTCGCGGTCGACGTAACGAATACGGGCGAACGTGAGGGGAAAGAAACCGTCCAGCTGTACGTTGCGCCGAAAACGCCGGGCAAGCTGCGTCCGGCTCAGGAATTAAAAGAATTTGCGAAAATCGCGCTCAAAGCTGGTGAGACGAAAACCGTCCGCTTCACGCTCGCGCGTCGGGATTTCGCCTATTGGGAAAGCGGAATTCATGACTGGTACGTCGAGAAAGGATCCTATGAACTTCGCTTCGCCGCTTCGTCCCGCGATATCCGCGCCGCGCTCGAAATCGATCTGAGCGGCGATCCACTCCTCCCGATTCCGCTGACGCCGGATACGATCCTCGCGGATATGTACCGGTTTCCCGGCGCGCCGAAAGTCCTGAGCCCGATCTTGAAAGGTGTCGCGATGGCGTTTCTTCCGGACGATTACGACATCGACAAAGAGATCGAAAACCTCGACCCAATGACGCTGAACATGCTTCTCGGAATGCCGATTCATAGTATGCGCTCATGGATGCAAGATCGGTACGATCCCGCCGTAATGGAAAAAGTTCTCGTTGAATTTGAGGAACTGATGGCGAAAGTCACCAAGCGAAGTTAAGCGGAAATACGCCGCTAAATATATTGAGCTATAATTTATTGTATAAAATTTAATCAGGTTTTTTCTCCAGTGGACGGAACGAACTGCCCACTGGTTCATATCGAGGGAAAAATGAGCAAGAAAATCTGTATCGTTGGCGGCGTCGCAGGGGGCGCCGGAACCGCGGCACGCTTGCGCCGTCTGGACGAAAACGCCGAAATCATCCTGTTCGAGCGCGGACCTTATATCTCGTATGCGAATTGCGGCTTACCGTACCACGTCGGGAACGTCATCGAAAACCGGGACGCACTGCTTTTGAATACGCCCGCTTCCATGAAAGCCAAATTCAATTTTGAGACGCGGATTCGCTCCGAAGTGACCGCGATTAACCGCGCCGAAAAAACGATCCGCGTCCTGAATCATGAAAGCGGCGAAAGTTACGACGAAACGTATGACGTTCTCGTCCTTTCGACCGGATCAAATCCGCTCGTTCCGCCGATACCGGGAATTAACGGCGAGCGAATCTATCAACTTTGGACAGTTCCGGACACCGACGCCATCCGCACCGCGATTGAAAGGTTCAGTGTGCGTCATGCCGCGGTCATTGGCGGCGGTTTCATCGGGCTCGAAATGGCGGAAAACCTCCGTCACCGCGGGATCGAAGTCACCCTCGTCGAAGCCGCGCCGCAAATCTTCGCACCGTTTGACCCAGAAATGGCGATCGCGCTGAACGGCGAACTCCGAAAGAACGGGGTCAAGCTGATCCTCAGCGACGCGGTTTCCGCCTTCAATCCCGACGCAGACGGCGTCAGCCTGACGCTTCGGAGCGGCGAAACGATTCGGACCGATCTCGTCGTCTTATCGATCGGCGTCCGCCCCAATAGCGAACTGGCGCGCGCCGCAGGGCTCGAACTCAACGCCCGCGGGGGCATCGTCGTCGACGACCGGCTCATGACGAGCGACCCCAATATCTACGCCCTCGGCGACGTAATCGAAGTCAAAGACCGCGTGGACGGAAAGCCTGCGATGATCCCGCTCGCCGGTCCCGCCAATAAACAAGCGCGCATCACCGCCGACCAGATTCAAGGGATTGACGCGCGCTACCCCGGAACGCTCGGGACTTCCATTGTGCAGCTGTTCAACCTGAGCGCAGCCGCCGTCGGGCATAACGAAAAAGCGCTCCAGCGGGACGGAAAAGTCAAAAACGTTGATTACCGAACGATTCTCATCCGCCAAAATGACCATGCGGGTTATTACCCCGGCGCAACGCCGATTTTTATCAAGCTGATTTTCTCCATGGACGGGGGAAAAATCTATGGGGCGCAGCTCCTCGGACGGAAAGGCGTGGATAAACGCGTCGACGTCATCGCGACCGCGATGCAGTTCAATGCCTCCGCGATCGATTTAAAGAACCTGGAACTGGCGTACGCACCGCCGTTTTCGTCCGCGAAAGATCCGGTCAACATGCTTGGGTTCGTCGCCGAAAACGTCGTAACCGGAAAAGTCGCGTTCTGCGAATGGGACATCGTCGAAACGCATGACCCCGCCCGAACGGTCATTCTGGACATTCGCGAAGATTGGGAGCGCCAGCGTGCGCCGATTCCGAGCGCAGTCGCCATTCCGCTCGGCAAACTCCGAAGCCGTATAGGTGAACTCGACCCGGCGAAGGAAACGATCGTCTTCTGCGCCGCTGGGGTCCGCGCCAACACCGGCGCACGCATCCTGAGTCAACATGGCTTCGCGGACGTCAAGATCTATCCCGGCGGTCAGACTTGGTACGCGCTGACCCATCCGCGGGAATAATCCTGATTTACCCCCATGCCCCCTTGTGACGCTGACACAAGGGGGCTTTTCGATTAGAATCTATCGCATGAGCAAGAAAGAATCCTCTATCGCGCGCAGCGTCGTTCTCTACGGAATTGGCGGGATCTTATCCCAAGCCGCCGGTCTAATCACGCTGCCGATGATGGTTCGGTCGCTGACTTCCGCCGAATACGGCACGATTGAAGTCATCGCCTCGGTCACGGGCTACTTTTCTCTCCTGATTGGGCTGAATACCATCTCCGGACTTTACCGTTTTTTCCATGAAACCGACGAGGTCAGCGGCGAACGGCGCAGGGTCGTTTCAACTGTCATGATCTTCGCGCTCTTTTGCGGGCTGGTCATCGCCGCAGCCGCCTGTCTCTACGCGCCCAATCTTTCCCGCCGCCTCTTCGAGTCCGCGGCGAACGCGGATCTGATCCGGCTGGCGTTTATCTCGATGGTCCCCGTCGCGGTCTATATCTACGCAATGGGGCTTCTCCGGCTCCAAAACCTCGCGCTTCCCTACATCCTGATCTCGGTTCTCGTCTCTGCTGTCTACATGACCGCGATCCTTCTTTTTGTCGGCGTTTTCCGCCACGGCGCAGCGGGGTACTATCAGGCTCAGTTCTTAGCGAACGGGATCGGCGTCGCGGCGGCGTTCTTTGTCTCGCGCCGTTACCTGACCTTCACGTTTTCGACGAAATGGTTCAGAAAAATCGCCGCTTATGCGTTCCCGCTCGTTCCGGGATCGATTTTAGCCTGGTCACTGTCCGCGAATAACCGTATCATCCTGAACGCCGCCGCGGGGGAAGTTCAGGTCGCCTACTACGCCCTCGCCAACAAAGCCGCGATCGTCGTCACCCTTGCGACGCAATCTTTCTGCAACGCGTGGGAACCGATGATGTACGCGATGCTTCGCGAAGAGGAACGTCTCCGCACGACGCTGCCCCAAATGCTGAATTTATTCACGCTTGGGACGCTCGGCGTTGCGATGGTCCTGATGACCGGAGCACGCGAAATTTTCCTTCTCCTCGCCCCGCCGGAATACCTCGTCGGCGTCGCGCTCCTCGGCGTGATTCAGCTGCGTTGGCTGTTTACCATGGGCGTCTACGTCATTGACCCGGGCAGCGCCAAATCCGGCAAGACGTATTGGGTCACGATCATGTTGGGGTTGGCGGTCGCCGTCAACCTTCTCGCGAACCGCCTGCTCGTTCCCCGGTTCGGACTGAACGGCGCGGTGTTCGCTGAATTAGTCGGCTACGCAACCGCGATGATCGGACGCTGGATCGTCTCCAACCGGCTTTTCCCCGTGAAATGGCGGTTTGGCTTTTTCACGCTTGCGATCGCGCTGTATGGACTCGGCGCCATGGCGCAAACGCGTCTCATCTTCGCCGATCTTCCCATCCTGACCGCGTACGCCCTGCGAATCACGGTCACACTCGCTTTCTTAGCCATTCTTTGGTTCGCGCAGGGAAACGACTGCCGCAGCATATGCGTTGGATTATTGCGGAAAGGCGGACGGCTCATTCGTTTCCGCTTGAAATGATTTATAATTTTCTATCATGAAATCCGAAAACACGAACCGATTCCAATGTCAGCTCGCCGCCCATTCGGCACGGCTCATCACGCTGATTCTCATCGCGCTGGGGGGCGGGATTCTTTTCCTCCTTTTTTGCTCTCTGATTGACTTTCCGGCGCAAGGCGACTTCGGACCTTTCCGAAAAGCGCTCTTAATCACGCTGTCGGCATTCTTCGCAATGATCCTCGACCTGCGATTAAGCGGACTCACGCGCAACTGGTTCGGAAGCTGGGCGCTCGTTCTCGCCGGCGGCGCGTATTTCATCGCCCTTTCCGTCCTGAGTTACCGCTATCCCAACCGTGCGCTCCTGAACCGAATCGGCTTTTTCTCATTTCTCGCACTAAGCGCCCTGTTAGCCGGGATTTTAATCCGGCTGAACGAACTGTCCGAGGGAAAGTTCAGCGCCAACCGCGGACTCAGCAGCCGATTTATCAAGATCCTCGTTCTTGCCTATTTATTGCTCAGCCTGCACCCCGTTTTGAGAAGCGGGTTTTATTGGGACGACGCGTTTTTCTCGGTTCAAATACCCGCCCTGCGGCTGAATCATATTTCAATCTGGCGCCAGACTTGGGACGAAATCGTTCACTACGTTTCACGCGGACGCATCAACCCCTTTGCAACGTTCCAATTCCTGTCCTTCTACCTGCTGACCGACGAGCGCATGTATAAAGCTTTCCTGATCCTGCTGACGGCGGCGAGCAGCTGGTCTTTCTGGATCATGATTCGGACGATCTTCAACGACGACCGCCGTTCATTGCTTCTCCTGCTTCTGCTGCCGCTCTGTTTCCAACTGCGCCTGTATCATGACCCGCTCACGTCATACTACGGCTTGATGCAGATGCTGCTGCTCGAATTTTGCAGCTCGATGACGCTGTTCATTTTGGGGCTGCGCGAAGGTCGGAAATCGTTTCAAATTTGGAGCATCGTCCTCTTCACGGTCGGGCTTTTATCGTATGAAATGTTTTATCCGCTGGCGGCGCTTTTCCCCCTCGCCGCATGGTACGAACGCGGGAACTTGCGGGACGCGATCCGCGCCGCGGGTGCACATATTCTCGCTGCCGTGGTGCTATTTGCGTTGAGCTTCGGGCTGCGCCTGAACGCAGCGGGCAGCGGCGTCGCCGCTTACAACGGCACAGCCATATCCTCCGATCCCGGAAAATTCCTCAGCGCATGGTGGAACCAAATGATGAGCGCAGTCCCGTTTAACTACCGTCTCTCCGAAGCGGAGTTAAAGATAACTGGACGGCTCGTCTTTCCGCGCGAAATCTTCAATACGACTTTTTCGACATTTCTCGGCTCGGTCGAATGGTGCGATATATTAGGTTTAGCGATATTTTTTATCGTCTTTTCGGAATCTCGTCCAACGCTCGCGAAATTTAAACCCTCTCAGGTGAATCGCCGCCGTCTCCTCTTCGGTTTCCTTTTCGCCGCCGCGCTCCTCGCCTCCTCCTCAGTCGTCATCGCCCTCAGCGCGAAATATCAGGAAGAACTCATCCCGGGAATCGGCTATCTTCCGGTATACTTCGGCTATTTCGCCGTCGCGCTCATCTTAGGACTGCTCGTCGTCCTGATATACCCGCTCCTCGCCAAACTCACGAACGCGGACACCGCTTTTCTTCTCGTCTTCGCTTTCTTCGCCGTCGTCTACGCGATGAACCGGCAGGCGGATCGCGCCGTCGTCCGCGTCATGAACGAGGGATTTCACTATCCGCGCCAAGCCGCTGAAGCCGCGCTTCGCGCCGGGATTCTCGACCCAATTTCCGACGGCGATACGCTCGTCTCCAATCAGGGCACCGCGCTTTGGGAACAGGGATGGGAACGGGATCGTTCTATTTCCGATTTCTACGCCCTGTACAGCGGACGGCGGGTCAGCGCAATCGACGCGCTCGCCGCGATAGAAACGTTTGAGCCGGACGATCCTTCCGCAACCGCCATTGAATTTCCCGAGGGAACGTATCTTATCGAAGCCTCCGGAAACGGAGAAAGCGGAATCGTCAAATTCGGTCATCTCAACCGCGCGGATGTACCGCTCGATCCGACCGAGACCCACGGTTCCGTTCAGCTCCGCAACCCAATCACAACTTCCGTTTACGTCTTCGTCGTCGGCTTCAGCCGCAGCGCGGACACGATTTCTTATGTCGGCTGGTCCGGTATCGGCGTGGATCTCCCGCTCCGCGACGCATGGCTCATCCGCACAACCCCCGCCGGACGATTATATAAAATCGACGATCCAAAATCTATCCAATTCGACACGATCGGATTAACGTCGTACCGTTAGCCATATCCCGCCACCCGCGAACGCAAGGAGACATCACAGTCCATGAACCTCAAAAACGAAATAACGAAACTCAGGCTGATTTTCAGCACGCTGACCCAAATCGGCTTCTGGGTCAGCGTTTTTGGCATCTTCATGTACATTTACAGTCTTTTAGGCTCTTACCGAGCGGGAAAAATTGGCTCATGCATTATCTTCGCGATCGGGCTCATTTTCGACTGGCTCGGAGAACAGCCATTCGCGCCTGCCCATGGTCCGCATATCAAAGGCGTTCACCGATTTTTCGCCAGAACCCGCGTATCCCGCTGGGCGCTCCTGATTGGAACGGCTGGACTTGTCTTCGTCGAATGGTACAGCGGCAGCTGCTTCGGCGCCCGTTTCGGAATGTTTGCGCTTTGGATCCCGATCTGGGCGGTCCTGATGCGCATTCCATTCAACGAGCCGGGATCCGCAGGAAAAACCTTTCTCTCCCGCTGGAAAATTGAAATTCAAATCGTGGGACTGACCGCCCTCGTCCTCGTGCCAATCCTTCATGGCGGGTACTATTGGGACGACGCGATCAACGCGACGATCTACGGCGCAGAAAAAATCGACGGGATTCCCCTTCTTGAAAATGTCCGTATCTTCATGCAGCGGTACCTCGAGCTCGGACGCGTCAATCTCGTTTCCATTTACTATTATTTCTTCTTCTACATCCGAAGTATCGCCGCTTATAAAACGCTCATCCTGATTGCCGTCCTGCTCAACCAGCTTGCGGCAGCGAAACTCGTCCGCTATATCACCGGCTCAAAACGCGTCGGACAGCTCGTCATGATCCTCGTTCTCCTCAGCTTCCAATTCCGACCGTATCAGGACCCGCTGACCGGTTTCTATGCCTTGATGCAGCTGATCCTGCTTTTCCTGCTGGGGATGGTCTACGGACTGATCAAGTACCTCCGCACGGGGAAAAAGCGCGCCGTCCTCTTCTCGCTTATACTTTGGACGCTCGGGCTTTTCACGTATGAGGTAACTTTCCCCTTCATGCTCATGATTCCGCTCCTGATCGCCGCCGAGACGAAAAGCCTGAAACGCGTCATTCTCGTCAGTCTTCCGTTCGCCGCTGCTTTCCTCGCCGCCGTCGGCGCCATCTTTTACGTCCGCATGGATCTTGCCGTGAATGCGTATCCCGGCGTCGCGTTCAGCCTGAACGACGCCGAAGTCATCGCCCGAACCTACCTCCGACAGACGGTCGCCGCGCTGCCGCTGAATTTCCGAACGTTCGCTCATGAAGCGTCCGTCCTCGGAAAGGTTGTTCCGCTGCGCCAGCTCCTGAACCACACGCCGCTCCAAATCATCAACAGCATGTCCATTTTAGATCTCGGCATGATCGCGATCGCCGCAGTTCTCATCTTCCGCATCTTTTCACGCCTCGAGTCCGAACGTCATCCGAAATCCTCCGGAACGCTCGCCGTCCTTGGCGCTTCGCTCTTTCTCTTATCCGGCGTACCGATCGCCGTCAGCCAGCGTTATCAGGGGCAGCTCGTTCCCGGACTCGGTTATCTCCCCGTTTACCTCGGCTACTACGGGTTCGCGATCCTGAACGCGATGATTGCCGGACGAATCGCCGCCCGATCGCGGGCGCATGGTTACTACGACCGCTGGATTCTTAAAGCGTTGACCGCGGTTTACTGCGTCACGTTCGGCGTCATTCTCCAGGACAACCGCAGCGTCTTAACCCTCTTGGACCAGACGTTTACCGATCCCTATCGACCGGGACGCGCCGCGCTGGAGATCGGCATTTTTGACTTTTTACCCGACGACGCGCTCGTTTTGAGCCTCGCGCCTGGCGAATATCTTTGGGAAGCGAATTGGGAGACCGAAACCAGCTCAGAACCCATCACAGCCGAATTCTATTCCCTCTATTCCGGGAAGGACCTTTTGAATCAGGCGCAGCGCGCCGAACGATTCAACGCGAACGATCCGCGCTACGGCGTCAACGCGGTTGAACGCGCGGGAAACGTCTACGTTTTCAGCTATGGGGGCAACGCGAGCCGCGGGTTCGCGAAGCTGGGACGGCTCATTGACGTCACAGAGAACGGGGCGGGGGAGCCGACAATCCTGACCGATACAGTTCTGTATTTTATTGACGGGTCCTATCCGAATGACGCAAGCATCGCTTTTTCCGACGCTGATGGGAACGATGAGCGGATCGGAGGGGATGATCTGCTCCGTGTCCGGGAGACACGGGCTGGGACGCTCTATCATTTTCCAAAAGACGAGCTGATCCGCTTCCGCACGCTCGACCTGTATGGGTTTTAGAGGAAACGCGTGAGCGTTCTCTTTTATAGAATTCAGCGCGGGGGTTTCGGGGACTTGCCCGATGGTCAAAGCCGAAGAAAAATTACTTTTCTTCAAACGAGTCACTAAAAATCCGTTCCATTAGACGGTAAACCGTACTTCCGTTTTGTTCAGGAAAAAATTCACACCGTGGTGAATCTAAATTTTTCGCCCGTTGGACAGCTTCAAGAATCTGTTCTTTCTGGATTGCTGTTCGAATGTGCTTATCATAATTCGGTATGTGACGGAGAAGGGCATCGCCGCAGCCATTCGAGGTAAGCCCATGTGCTGGCTTCTCGAAATGAAGAAGCAGCCAAAACTCAAACTTCGGATTCGACATCCCAATCCCGCGCCCCTTATGCTTTTTTACCCAATCAACGAGAGCGCGCAACTGCGCATCGCTCCATTCATCGCGATCTAAAATTGCCCATACTTCATCGTTACGGTCAAGAAAAATCTGCTTTCCAATCACGGACTCTATCCGCTTTACGATTTCTACAGGAGAGAGACCTTTTCCTTTTTGCAGACTGCAGCTGACTTCTATAAAATCGGGCGTTAACTGATCAATCATTTCGAAATACTCAGGTTCGGTGACGCAGCCTTCCGAAAAGATTAAAAACTTCTTCTTAACCTTTTTCCGCGGCTGATTCCTTCGCTCCTTGAAGTCATTTCTATATCGTGCCAAGGTGTCCGCCAAGATTTTTTAAATAAGGACGATCCTCAAAACGACCATCCAAATATGCTTTCCGAATATCCAGGTCATAGCGGATATTAAAATCCGACAGACATATCATATTCGAAGACCCCATGTCATTTTTCTCGACAATCCATATCTCATCACGTCGAAACTTCGATTGATCCAACAACATCATATCATGCGTTGTAAACAGCAGTTGCGATCGGCTCTCAGGCATTCTCGTATTTAGAAAAGCTTGAATGAGCTTCTGGCTGAGCTTTGTATGAAGACTTCGATCCAGCTCGTCAATGACAACGACTTTCTGGCTGTCCTTTCCATCCAGCATCGAAAAAGCAGGAAGTAAATCGAAAAGGCGCCGAGTTCCGTCAGATTCGTCTTCAAACGCAATTGGCACTTCATCCGATTTTTCGTCCAAATGTTTCGCGACAACCCGATTCGCTGTAAGCCCATCTTTTTCCCACGAAAAAACAAGATAACTACCGTTAAGGGTGTAATGCGCCGTTTTATCGCCCGTCTTTACCAACGAATAAAGCCGTTCAATCAGGTCAGGCGGAAGGTTCAACTCCGAAATCTTTACCGGAGAAAACGTCACGCCGGAAATACCCGTGTCGAATGTTTTCAATTTTTCACCCAAAAAGTTCGCCAAATCGGGAACGCTTAAAAAAATAGATGAGTCTAGAGAATAATCCGGACCGATAACAACAAGCTCATTGCTAAACCAATTGTAAACTTCGCTGAACGTCTCTACATTTTGCCCGATTGAATTTGATAGAAAGAGCTGTCCTGGCTTTGTCCCTTGCGCCGCGAAATTAAGCCTCGCCAATTCATTTCCTCTATATGATCTCAGAAACTCAATTTTATCCAGAGACCGTTCATAAAGAATTGTCTCGCCAGTCGCATGAACAATAGCCAACTTTTCGTGAAGAACACTCTCTTTGTTGAACGAAATGAAAAAATCGTAAATTACATTGTTGGACGCAAATTGAATCCCAATTTCAGTCGGCTCTGTTTTCGTGACTGTTGAAAAAAGAAACGAAACGTTATAAAAATTAGCACGGGAAAACGTAGCGTCCGTAACAAATCGCTGTAAAAAAGAAATGGCAGCGACAAAATTGCTTTTCCCGGACGCATTTCCGCCGAATATCATGCCAACCGGTAAAACCCGTGCTTTCTGTTTTGAAACAATCGCAATATGTTCACGACTCTGTCGGATTCCCGAAGCGTATGCAGTGAAGATCGTCTCTTCTCGAAAAGACTTCCAGTTTTTTAGTCTTAGACCGAGTATCATGGTTTCTCGCTTCCGAGCATCTATCTATTTCTTACGTTGCTCTTCATGGGAATTATACCGGATTCATCGCAGCAGTCAAATCGAAATGAGAATATTTCTCATTTTTCCACAGAATAAATCCGTCAGAGAAATCATTGCCAACGACTCTCTCCGGCATGATTTTTGCATCCCGATCTCCTGAACCGTTTTAAAAGTTTCTGGGAAACGAAGGTCTTATGGTAGGATTAACGCGAACACCTTTTGAAACGAAGGCATCTCCCGCTATCAGCGCGGGAAATTAGGTAAGGAGAAACTTATGAACCTTTCGCAAAAAAATGCAAGCCTTTTCGGGCGAGCGCTGACGCTCGGACTCGTCCTGCTTTTCATCGTTATCAGCGGCGCCTTCGCCGCCAACGATTTTATTCTGTCGAACGCTGAATGTAAAGATTTAGTCAACGACGGGATAGCCTATTACATTAACTCTTCGATCCCCAATCCCGCAACCGTCGAAAAGTGGCGCGATCGGATTCAGGTTCAGGTCACGGACCCGAACGGAGTGCCGTGGAATGATGCTGGTTACCTCGTTGGTCCGAATGTCGTGAAAGAATTGACGCTCTATGCCGCGTCAGATACAAAGGCATATCAGTGCCAACAGTTGACACCGCCAAGCAACGATTTCAGCTGCAACAGTTTCCCCAAAGGCGGTACGATCGCGAGGATCGTGATTCGTTTCAAGCCCAACTTTGTACCACCAGGTCCGCCAGCAGGAGCCGTCATTCCCGGGAAATACGCGCTTAAATTCGTCAATTTAAACGTCCCGACCGATACCCTTTTCGAAGGAACCGCAACCCTTGACGCAGTTTCAACGGCTTGCGCCTGGAACATGAGCAAGCGGGAATGGGTTCCGAATACGCCGACGACCACGGATTTTGTTTTCAATACAAGCAATGTTGCGGGCTGTTATGG
>DAOUFB010000156.1:0-8902 GCA_034430135.1 Flexilinea sp.
CGATCCTGCTGACGGCGCATTCGGCTGAACTCAACGTTCCGCTGATCGTCCTCCGCGAATTGGAAGCATCGCTCTTCCGGACGGTCGCGGATCAACCCGAAGCCGCCATGCAGCTGAGCGATCGGCTGATGAATTCGGACAGCCTCGAAGTCCGCACCATTGCGGCGAGAATTTTGGGGCTTGCTCCGCTGAATTATTCCGACAGTATTTTCCGCCGACTGGAAAACTGGTCGCGACGCGAACACGAACGAGGCGAACTCCGCCTCTTTATCCGCAGCGCGGGATCGCTCGTCCGGCGGACGGACGCGGAACGCTTTCTGACCCAAGCGCGGCAATGGGCACAATCGAGGAATGTCAAAGAACAGGAGCTGGCGATTGAGGTGCTCATTTTCCTCGTTGAGTATGATGAGTTTCAGAATCTCCCTGCGGTCTTTACCCTGCTTGAATCGCTGCTTAGGGATGGCTCGACGACAGTTCAGCCGGAGCTGACGGAATTGACCGAGAAGCTTCTCGAAAGGTCACCCATTGAAACATCTTACACCATCCGTCAGCTGCTCGAAAGCAGCGTTCCGGGAAGGATGACGCCGCGAATTGCGCGGAAACTCCTCCCGTCATTCACTGAACCGTCCCGGAGCGCGATTCAGAAAGCCATCAGAGCGCTGGCGCCCGGCGCTTCCCGCCCGTAATAACAAAAGCGCGTAGAGTTCTCAGAGATAAGTCGCTTTTGATAGTTGAGAGCGCCTGCCGAATCAATTCCCGCAGGCAACCTCAATCAGCTTCCCAAAACTTACTTGTATCCCGCTGAGCAGGATAAGTTACCCATGAGATAAAGAATGCGCACCTTTGAAGGGTGCGCATTCTTTAACAATTCTTTGAAGCAGGGTTTACATCTTTTTACGGAATTTATACGCCGTATGAAGGAGCTCATGCGCCTTTTCGTTATACGGCTCGCCGATAAATTCCTTATAAAGACGGATTACGCTCGGGTTCTTATGCGACTGACGGATGACTTTCCGCTCGTCAATATCGTAAATCGCCGCCATTCGCTTTTCGAAAATCGTGTAATCCTGATGAACCGGCGGTTGACCGCCTCCGGCGATACATCCGCCCGGACACGCCATGATTTCAATCGCGTCGTATTTCTTTTCGCCGGAACGAATCGACTCCAGGAGATGGCGCGCGTTCTTCAACCCGGACGCCGACGCGACACGGAACGGGCGTCCCTGAATATCGATCGTGGCTTCCTTTACATCGTCGAAACCGCGAATTTCGGAAAACTCGACTTTTTCGAGCGTTTCTCCGGTAATCCATTCATACGCCGTCCGCAGCGTCGCTTCAAGCACGCCGCCGGTCACGCCGAAGATCGTCCCCGCACCGGAGGATTCGCCCATGAAGTCATCGAAATCGGATTCCTGAACCTTATCGAAATCAACGCCGATTTCCTTGAGCATGTTCCCCAGTTCGCGCGTCGAGATAACAATATCGACGTCCGAATTACCTTCGACGGAAAGCTCCGGACGCGCCGATTCATATTTCTTCGCGACGCAAGGCATGACCGAAACGACGATCATATCTTCGGGTTTAATCCCAAGACGTTCGGCGAGGTACGATTTCGCCAGTGCACCGAACATTTCGTGCGGCGACTTGCAGCTCGACGGAATTTCGAGCATATCACCGAAGTTATGTTCAATGAATTTAACCCAGGAGGGGCAGCAGGACGTCAGGATCGGCAGCACGCCGCCATGCTTGAGGCGGTGCACAAGTTCCGCGGCTTCTTCCATGATCGTCACGTCAGCGGCGAAGTTCGTATCATAGACGTAATCGAAACCAAGCATCCGGAGCGCGCCGACCATTTTTCCGGTCACGACCGCCCCCGGCTCCATTCCGAACATTTCGCCAAGAGCAACGCGAACCGCCGGCGCTGTCTGCACGACGACCGTCTTCCCGGATAATAGCGCGTCCCAAACCAGCCCGGTATTATCGACCTCAGCAAGCGCGCCGGTCGGACATACCGCCAAGCACTGACCGCAAAAAGTACAAGTCGTTTCCATCATGGGCATTTCAAACGCCGTGCCAACGACCGTATGGAAACCGCGCCCAACGTCAGTTAAACAGCCGACGGACTGAACGTTCGTACAGACTTCTTCGCAGCGCTTGCATAGGATGCATTTATTCATATCGCGGACAATGGATAAGGACGAGTGATCAACTTTGCACTTGTTCATTTCGCCCTGGAACGAGACTTTTCGAACGTGGCATTCCGCCGCAAGCGTCTGAAGCTCGCAATGACCCGACTTATGGCAAACGAGGCAGTCCTTTGGATGATTCGAAAGGAGCAATTCAATCATCAGGCGCCGCGTCCGAATGACGCGCGGCGTATCCGTCCGAACCTTAAGCCCGTTCCATGCCTTGGTGGAGCAGGCAGCGAGCATTTTCTGCCGTCCGGGTTCTTCAACCATGCAAACACGGCAGGAAGCACTCTGGAATTCAGCGCCTTTATGCTCCTTCAGGAAGCAGAGGGTCGGAATCTTAATTCCGGCTTCTTTCGCGGCGTTCAGGATCGTCGTTCCTTCGGGAACGGTGACTTCCTGGTCGTTAATCGTAAAGGTAATCGTTTTCATTATTTAGCCTTTCTTCCGGTTACTATCCGAGGTTCGTCGCCGTTACGCTAAGTGAATCGCGTGAACAGGGCACTTCGCCGCGCAAACGCCGCAGCGGATACAAGCGCCCGGATCGATATGGTGCATCGCTTTACGTTCGCCGGTAATACATTTAACCGGACAATTAATCTTGCAGAGACCGCAGCCAACGCATTTTTCACTGATGACATACGTCATCAACGATTTACATACGCCAGCAGGACAACGCTTGTCTTTAACGTGGGAGATGTACTCATCGCGGAAATACTTTAGCGTCGAAAGAACCGGATTCGGCGCAGCCTGACCCAGCCCGCAGAGCGACGTATCGCGGATCGTCTCGCAGAGTTCTTCAAGATCTTTCAGATCCCGCATCTCGCCCTTTCCGGCGATAAATTTTTCGAGCATCTCAAGAACGCGCTTATTCCCAATTCGGCAGGGAGTGCATTTTCCGCAGGATTCATCAACCGTAAAGTCCATGAAGAAGCGTGAAATATCGACCATGCAGTCTGTCTCATCCATGACGACAAGACCGCCGGAACCCATAATTGAGCCGATCGCCGCCAGCGATTCAAAATCAACGTTCGTCGTCGGAATCAGATCCGCCGGAATACAGCCGCCCGAAGGACCGCCGGTCTGAACCGCTTTAATTTTCAGGTCGTATTTAATCCCGCCGGAAATATCGTAGATGATTTCCGTCAGCGACGTTCCCATCGGGACTTCGACGAGACCGGCATTCTTAACCTTCCCAACAACCGAGAAAACCTTCGTTCCGGTCGATTTCGGCGTACCGAAGGACGTGAACCAGTCCGCGCCATGGAGGTAGATATGATGAACGTTGGCTAACGTTTCAACGTTATTGATAATCGTCGGCTTATCGAAAAGACCGCGTTCCGCCGTGCGGTAAACCTTATTACGGGGCATACCGCGGCGCCCTTCGATCGATTCCATCAGCGCCGTACCCTCGCCGCAGACAAACGCGCCGGCGCCTAAGCGAAGCTCAATATCGAACGAGAAATCTGAACCGAGAATATGGTCCCCTAAGAGCCCCGCTTCATGAGCCGCCGCAATCGCAATATTCAGGCGTCTGACCGCGTTCGGATATTCCGCGCGGACGTAGATATAGCCGTGATCCGCGCCAATCGCAAGTCCGGCAATCGCCATGCCTTCGAGAACGGAATGGGGATCGTTTTCGAGGACAGAACGATCCATATATGCGCCCGGGTCCCCTTCATCCGCGTTGCAGATAACATACTTGTGATCGGCGTCATGCTTGAGCGCTTCCGCCCATTTTCGACCGGTCGGGAAACCGGCGCCGCCCCGACCGCGAAGACCCGATTTCGTCATCTCTTCGACGATCGCCTGACGCGTTTCGCCGCGCTCCAGTAAATCCGCGAGCGCCTTATACCCGTCGAGCGCAATATACTCTTCGATGCTTTCCGGATCGATGATCTCGCAGTTGCGTAAGACGATCCGGGTCTGTTTTTCGAAATAATCGCCCCGAAGTTTATAGACGCCGTCCGTATCGCGAAAAACCGTCGGAACGGACGCAAGGCGCGCTTCAAGACGTTTCAGCGCGTCAATTTTCAACATCCGTAAAGAATCATAACTAAGCATGTTCCTCGTCCTCCCGAATCTTCTTGATAATCGCCGGAACCTCATCCGCATGAACCTGCGCGAAAACCTCGTCGTTAATCATGACGACCGGCGCATTCGCGCAATCTCCCAGGCAGCGGGACTGTGCAATGGAGAACAACAGGTCTTTCGTCGTTTCTCCCGCCGAGATCCCCAATTCGTTTTGGAATGCCTGGAGAACTTGCTGTGCGCCTCTTACATAACAAGCCGTCCCAAGACAGACGCTGATCTGATACTTTCCGCGCGGAACCTCTGTAAAATATGAGTAAAATGTGACGACGCCGTAGACTTTTGCCGTAGGCAGGTTCAGTGCCTTGGCGATCATCATCTGAGCGTCTTGAGGGATATAACCGAAAAGCGTTTGGGTTTTATGCAAAACCGCGATCAACGACTTTTCCGACCGGTCAACCGTTTTGATAAAGTCGGTCAACTCATCATACTTTTCCTGATCGGCTGGAACGAACATTTCAATGCTCCTCTTCTTTGTGCGATTATGAACGATTATAGGTGATCAAGACAAATTAGAATGAACTAATTCATAGTTTTTCATTAATTTAGCCTTAACTAACTTATATTTAAATTCCGTACCTCAGCCTGAGATAGAATCCGAGAGCGTTCTGCGAAATGCTTTCGTCATAATCCTCGAAAATTCCATTGACAATTCTTTCGGAAAGTGATTAAATGCCCTCAATTAACAGCCCGAAAGGCGCTCTTATCCAGAGAGGCAGAGGGAACGGCCCGATGACGCCTCGGCAACCTGATCCAATTGCGATTAAGGTGCCAAGTCCGACAGGTATCTGGAAGATAAGAGGGAAGGAATTTTTCAACCCCCTCGAATCGCCGCGGGGGTTTAGTTTATTTGGAGGGAAAAAACCTTATGTCTACTTTCATGAACTCGCCGAAATTCTACTTCACGTCTGAATCCGTAACGTCCGGTCATCCGGACAAAGTATGCGACCAGATCAGCGATGCAATCCTGGACGCCTGCCTTGAGCAGGATCCGATGTCGCGCGTTGCCTGTGAATCAGCGGTCAAAACCGGTTACGCCATGGTTTTCGGCGAAATTACAACCGATGCGTTCGTCAATTTCGATATTCTCGTCCGAGACGTCATCAAGGAAATTGGCTATGACTCGAGCGAAAAATGTTTCGATGGAAACACCTGCGGCGTTTTATCGGCAATTTCAACCCAGTCGGCGGACATCGCGCTCGGCGTTGATAAGTCGCTCGAAGCCAAACGCGGTCAGGACGCGAAAGAAGCCTTCCTGAACACCGGCGCGGGAGATCAGGGGATGATGTTCGGGTTTGCCTGCAACGAAACCGAAACGCTGATGCCGATGCCGGCGTACCTTGCGCACCGCCTCGTTGAAAAGCTCGAAGAAGTCCGAAAAAATGGGACGCTTCCTTGGGTCTTCCCGGATGGAAAAAGCCAGGTCACGATCGAATACAGCTATGGGAAACCCAAGCGGATCGACACCGTCGTTATTTCAACGCAGCATTCAGCGACCATGCGCGGAAAACATGACGAGATCGAAGCCGCGATCAAGAAATACGTCATTGATCCGATTCTCCCGAAGGAATACGTGGACGCTGAGCTCAAGGTCTTCGTCAATCCGACCGGTGAATTCGTAATCGGCGGACCGCTCGGTGATTCAGGTTTGACCGGACGAAAAATTATCGTCGATACCTACGGTGGGATGGGACGCCATGGCGGCGGCGCATTCTCCGGGAAAGACGCGACCAAGGTGGATCGTTCAGCGGCATACGCCGCTCGCTGGGTCGCGAAAAATATCGTCGCCGCAGGGCTCGCGGATCGCTGCGAAATTCAGCTTTCGTATGCAATCGGCGTCGCCAGACCGATTTCGATTAACGTCGAGACGTTCGGAACGGGCAAAATTTCGGATGAAAAAATTTCCGACCTGATTAACGAGAACTTTGACTTGCGCCCCGGCGCGATTATCGAACGGCTCCAGCTGCGCCGACCGATCTTCCGGAAGACTTCCTATTGGGGTCATTTCGGACGCGAGGACGCTGATTTTACCTGGGAAAAAACCGATATGGCGGAAACGCTGCGGAAAGCCGCCGGTTTATAAAACGAATCAAACAAAAAAAGTCCACACTTTTGAGGGTGACCCCAAAAAGTGTGGACTTTTTTTATTCCAACTGATTTATTTTGGATTATGTTTCAATCTGTTGAAAATCTGTGGATAACTCATGAATATCATCTTTTTATCCAACCTTTATCCAGTCTTATTTCGGCATTATCAACAGCAACAAAAAGGATCCGAGGTAGTTATCCACAAGTTTATCCAACACCCGAAACGGCATGGAATCCATAAAAAATCACAAATCAGGAAGAAAAAAAACACGGAGAACCGGATATCTGTCCATCCATCAAACGCGGAGGAGTTTAAAGCGGTCAAATAAGCGTTTTGCGCCAGTTTATATGAGGGTCAGGATAAAAATTACCAGCGATGAATCATCAACGCGTAAAACGAGTCTGGGAACGCTTTGCGGAGATTAGCTCAGATCGCTCCTATTTAGTGCTTCGTGTAGGTGTAACTTTGGGAATCATCATCGAACTTGCCCCATAAAACTATGCTTATCTCCGAGGATAATTTCATCGCGCGCCAGATAGAGAAGTTGCTTGATCCGTGACGGCGGTTCCAGATCAGGTCAAACAGCCAACGTGTGAACCGATTCATCACCGCAACGTGAGCCGCGCAACATTTTCAAGCGTTCGCGCGGGATTTATTATTACCGTCCGTTCAGCTCCAAAAGCGCTCGAACTGAAAGACTAAGCGCGTGTGGAAGTTTGAATTCTTCAGCGTAAAAAAAAGTTTCCTGAGGAGGACGATTAAAGTTCCTCTTCATCGCCGAACCGCATTCGCAGATAGGACGTATAGCGCTCCGCGTCGATCGTACCGGCTTCGACCGCGGCGCGAACGGCACAGTCAACTTCGCTCTCATCATGGGTACAATCCGAATAGAAACATTCGGAAACGAGCGGACGAATTTCCGGAAAATAGCCGTCCAATTCTTCCGGTTCAATATCCCATAGCCCAAGCGTTTTAATCCCGGGAAGATCGGCGATAAAGCCGCCTTCTTTCAGCGGGAACATTTCCCGGACGACGGTCGTATGACGTCCTTTTTTGTTCCATTCGCTGATTTCGCCGGTTTTTAAATCGAGCGTATCATCGATGCAGTTCAAAAGGGTTGACTTCCCGACGCCGGACGGTCCCAGCAAACCGCTGATTTTTCCGATGATCCGAGACTTGAGCGCTGCGCCGGCGGCAGCGTCCCGGGCAGACGTAAACAAAATCTCATAACCGAGTCGGGAATAGACGCTGAAACGTTCTTTCGTCGCCGCTTCGTCGACCAAATCCATTTTATTGATCACGATCAGCGGATGAATATGCTGACGTTCACAAATGACCAGGAAACGATCGAGCATCCGAAGCCTTGGTTCAGGATCAGCCGCGGCGAAAACGATCAGGACCTGATCCAAATTGGCGATTAAAACCTGACGGTACGGGACTTTGGTTCCAGTCATCATGCGAACCCATTCCGACGTCCGCGGAAGGACATCGGTAATAATTCCCGTTCCGTCAGGAAGCATTTCAAATTCAACAAAATCGCCAATCGCAATAATATCGCTGTTCATGCGGAGCTTCTTTAGTTTTCCGCGCGCTTTGCAGGTGACCAGCCGGTCCCCCTCCAAAACATAGAAAAAGTCAGAAGCAAATCGTAAGACGCGCCCGCGGCAGGATGTCTCGTTCAAGGAATCGCGTTCCGTTCGTTACGGCGTCGGCGTTTCAGACGGCGGCGTTTCCCATGGGGCGCGCGTCGGAACCGGCGTTCTGGACGCGGTCGGCGTCGGGGTCGGCGTCTTCGTGATATAGACCGCCGCTTCCCATGGATAGAGGAGCGAAGCCTGACCGTCGAAATAAAGCTCGATGACACGCCGGAAAATCGGCGCCGCGAAGTCCGAACCTTCGCCGACGTTCTCGACTAAGACCGCGACGGCAATATCCGGCTTCTTAGGATCGTTTTCATCCGTAAAACCAGCGAACCAGGCGTGCGGTTTGATGCCGGGACCAGTCTGCGCGGAACCCGTCTTTCCCCAGACCTGATAATTCAGCGGACGGAAAACATGCGCCGCAGTTCCGCGCCTGTTCGTCGTAACCAACGACAAAGCGTCTCGGACCACCTGTAAAGTTTTTGGTGAGACAGGGAGTTTTCCCTGAGCTTCCGGCTCAAAAGCGTAGACGACTTCTTCGTCCGGACCGATAATCTGCTCAACGACCTGAGGACGGTACAAAGTTCCGCCATTCGCGATCGCCGCCATAAAGCGGGCGACCTGAAGCGGCGTCACCAACAGGGTCGATTGCCCAATGCCCAGCTGAACCGAGGATAATTCATCGCGCGGTGTTTCGACTTTGCCCGGTTCTTCCTCGATTTCCCCAATGTCGGTCAACGCACCCAACCCAAAACCGCGCGCCATCGACGGTATATAATCCTGACCCGCCTTGCGGTAGAGCTGCAGACCCAACTCGTAGTACCATGGGTTGCAGGAGCGCATCAGCGATTCAGGCAGAGTCAGCATCCCGGACGGTGCAATTTCATGTTCCA
>DAOUFB010000157.1:0-5269 GCA_034430135.1 Flexilinea sp.
ACCTGCTTCACGGCTTCATCAACCGGTTTAACGCTTTGCGCCTTTACATTCTCGAAAAACTCGGCGGAAGCTCTTCCCGCTGGACGGCTTTCAGCTACCGGCGGCTGGATCAGCGATGAATCGTCCGTTCCGACCGGTTTCGGTTCAACGGCAGGCGCAGGCGCAATCGGTTTCGATACGGTCTTTACCGCTTCGGACTGGGAAGTTCCGCCTACTTCGTTCAGCTTAAATGAAGTCTGGTTAAATGAAGTCTGGCGATAGCGAATCGTTGGGTCTCCGGGACGATCTTTCGTCTGGAAATTTTTCCCGCTAAAACCAACTTTCTCAAGGATCGGATTTAGAAAAGCTCGAACCGGCTTCATCCTTTTTTCGAACGCAGGTACGGTCAAAACAAAAATCGCCCCTGCCGCGGTCAGCGCAACAATCAGCAAAATCAGGAGGACATTGCCAGTCGCAGGCGACCCGACATCCTTTAGGGTTGGCACAGTCTCCGCGGTCCGTATCAGAACGTCGTCCCCTACCGCGCGTGCAAAATTCAACAGCGTCGCCGGATCGGTCAGCGGGTCATTCCGAAGCAGCGCCAGACACGCTGAACCGTCCGTTCCAAGCTGCGCGTAACGCCAGCGCGCCCGTGCGATATCGCCGCTCTGACCAAATTCAACAACCATCAACCGAGCGTAATCTTCAACGAGAATTGTTTCCGCGCTTCCGAATTTCCCTTTTGCGCTCGTCAATCCAAGGACGATCAAAAGGCAGAGCAGAGCAGCCACCCCGCCTAAGAAGCAGCCCGCGATAAACGGCGATTGCTTTCGAAACGTATGCCAACGTTCTATCATTTGACGTCTTCCTTATACTTGCCGAGTTTATAGCCCCTATGATTCAACGGCGACGGGAGCGTCCGCTTCAATTTTCATTCCGCAAGCGGTGCAGGCTAATTTACCTTGCGATTGCTCAACGACAAGTCCGCCGCAAGAAGGACATTTCACCTGCGAAGGACGCTTCCATGAGGTAAAATCACAATCCGGATAACCGGAACAGCCATAGAACAGACGCCCCGTCCGCGCATGGCGAACGATAATATCTTTTCCGCACTTCGGGCAGGGGACGTTTATTTTTTGAACGATTTGCTCCGTATATCGGCAAGATGGGAATCCGCTGCACGAAATAAATTTTCCAAAGCGTCCGTTCCGAATAACCAGTTCCTTTCCACATTCCGGACAGGTTCGTCCCGTTTTCTCGGGTTCAATCTTTGTTTTTGGTAAATCACGAACTGCTTTCTGGAGCGCTGGTTCAAACTCACGATAGAAATTGCCAACGACCGATTGCCATGGATCTTCGCCGTCTGCGATTGAATCCAACTCATTTTCCATTTCGGACGTAAACCCAACGTTGAGAACCGTCGGAAACGCTCCAACAAGCAGATCCGTAACCTTCGTTCCGGTCTCAGTCGGATAAAGACGCTTAGCTTCACGATGAACATATCCGCGATCTTGGATCGTCGAAAGAATCGAAGCATAAGTCGACGGGCGTCCAATCCCGTTTTCTTCAAGCGCTTTGACGAGCGTTGCTTCGGTATAGCGCGCAGGTGGCTGCGTAAAATGCTGTTCAGGGTTGAACGCGACCGCTCGCACCGGCGTTTCCGCTTCTAACCCTTCAATAAATTGTTTTTCGTCGATTTCTTCACTCTTCGCGTCTTCATCGCCGGACTCTTCGTAAACCGCGAGGAACCCCTGAAATTTCAGTTTCGAACCGGAAGAACGGAAGAGATAATCGGTTCCATTCTTCGTCCGGACGTCTACCATCACCGTGTCATACAGCGCGTCTTCCATCTGGGACGCGACAAACCGCTGCCAAATAAGCTGATACAGCCGAAACTGGTCGCGTTGGAGAATGTTTTTTAAAGCGTCGGGATGACGCAGGCAACTCGTCGGACGGATCGCCTCATGCGCCTCTTGAGCGCGCTGCGCCCGGGTTCGGTATTCCGGCGGCTTCGCGGGCAGGTACTCGTTTCCAAAGCGTGTTCCGATTAGCTGACGCGCTTCGTCTTTCGCCTGCGTTGAAATATTTGTCGAGTCGGTACGCATGTAGGTAATCAAACCAACGGAACCTTCGCCCGGAATATCAACGCCTTCGTATAACTGCTGTGCAAGCGCCATCGTGCGTTTTGCGGTAAAACCTGACTTCCTGGATGCTTCCTGTTGAAGCGTCGAGGTCGTGAACGGCGGGGATGGACGGCGGCGGCGAACGCTGCGCTTGACGGAGTCAACGTTAAAACTCGCTTTTTCAAGCACGGCTAAATGAGCGTCGACCGTCTCCTGATTCGGGAGAACCGGATCCTGCCCGGCGATTTTAATGAGTCGGGAAATAAACGTCCGTTGCTGCGAATCTTCCGGTTGGAATTCTGCGGAAATGGACCAATATTCCGTCTCGGTAAAATTCTCGATTTCTCGCTCTCGATCCACGATCAAACGCACGGCAACCGATTGAACACGACCTGCGGAGAGTCCGCGCTGGACCTTATTCCAAAGCAGCGGGCTCAGATTATAGCCAACCAGCCGATCCAAAATTCGGCGTGCCTGTTGTGCGTCGACGAGACACATATCAATTTCTCGCGGATGAGCGAATGCCTCCGCAATGGCGGGCTTGGTAATTTCATGAAAAACGACGCGTTCAATCTCGTTCGGATTCATCTCCGTCGATTCCATCAAATGCCAAGCGATCGCTTCCCCCTCGCGATCCGGGTCAGTCGCCAGATAGATTTTATCCGCCCCAGCTGCGAGCGTCTTAAATTCCTTGACCAATTCGCGCTTTTCATTTGGTACGCGATACGAAGGCGCAAAATCGTTCTCAACATCCACCGAAAGCGTTGATTTTTTCAGGTCGCGAACGTGTCCAACCGAAGCTCTAACGACGTAATCTTTGCCTAAGAAATTGCCGACCGTCCGTGCTTTCGCCGGTGATTCGACGATAACGAGCTTCTTCCCCTTCATCGAAACCGTCTTCCCTGCGCCCTTCGCTTTCGATTTTGCGCCGGACATCTTGCGGACTGCCTTTGACGGAGTCTTTGCGCCGGACTTCGTCCCTGATTTTGATCCGGACGCTGTTTTCCGCGTTTTTTTCTCTTCGGCGTCGATCTCCGGCTTCACAAGTCCTTCGTGTGCCTCCGTCGCTCCGACACGATTCATCTTTGCGCCGCAGACGCTGCAAGTCCCCCTCGTGACGGGTGCTCCGTTCGCCATGAAACCCGCTTCCGGATTCGTCATTTCCCGTTTTTCTTTACATTTCAGGCAATAAGCTTCCAATTTTCTCCTCCGCTCCGACAACAAACCTGCCTCGTAACATTCACCGTACAACCTGTAAGCTGTTCACGTTCCCCGCCGGGATCATTTACTTGATTAGAGATATTCCGTGCGCCCTGACGCCTTGAGCTGGTCAACCGCCTCACGAACACGCTGTGCCTCGGAACGCGGACAAACCAAAATTGCGTTCCCGCTTTCGATGACGATAACGTCATCCAGACCAATCGTCACGATCAGCTTATCGGGCTGGTCCGAGCCGGTCAAAACACCATGCGAATCGATCGCAATTCCAGTTCCGCCATTGCGGATATTCCCATTTTCGTCACTTTTCAGGACGTCGTACAGCGAATCCCATGCCCCGATATCGTTCCATTCCAGCCCTTTCGCCGGTAAGAAAACGATATCGCTGGTTTTCTCCAAAACCCCGTAATCAATCGTGACCGGTTTAATCGCCTCCCATTCAGGTACGAAAACTTTTTCATAATCCTCCGTACCAATGGAAGCAGCAATATTAAACAAATGCGAACTCAAATCCGGAATATAGGTCGCGATTTCGCCGAAAATTCGGCTCGCCTTCCAAATGAACATTCCCCCATTCCACCAGAACTTTCCACTGTCAAGGAAGGCCTGAGCCGTAGAGAGATCCGGCTTCTCGCGGAAACGCTTGACCTGAAACGCGGGCGAAGTCGGGCTGAGACGCTCCCCCTCTTCAATATACCCGTAACCGGTCGATGGAAACGTTGGTTCAATTCCAATCGCTACGAGGTGATTCTCCTGCGCCGCGTCATAGCCATCCTTTAAAAGCTGATGAAAGAGCGTTTCATTATGAATAAAATGGTCAGATGGGAGAACCGCCATCACGCCCTCTGGGTCACGGGACAGAAGATGAATCGCAGCGAGACCAATAACGCTCGCCGTTCCACGCGGTTTCGACTCAATCACGAAATTTTCCGCCGGAATCTCAGGAACCTGCGACGAAAGATCGCTCATCTGAGCCGCGGTCGTCAGAACGTAGACATTTTCGATCGGAATAACGTCAAGTAACCGGTCGACGGTCAGTTGGAACATACTCCGATCACCGCCAATTTTTTGCATCTGCTTCGGTCGCGCGCTCCGTGACATAGGCCATAACCGCGTTCCGCCACCGCCGGCTAAAATCATCGCGTAATAATGTTCTTTCATCGAGCCTCCGTTCAATACGCGGCTCTCCGATCCGATTATTTAAGAAAGACCGCGAATATATTTCTTCAAGAACTCTATTTATAATGCCATCGGTTTAGAAATAAATCAAGTCTATTAAAAAGAAGTATGGGAAAGTCGATTTTATAACCAACTAAAACAAAGATAAATTTTTCTGATAAACGTTCGGCGCAACCTGGTCAACGAACCCTTTTAATTCAAGCATCATGATTTTAGCGCTCAGCGTTCCGACCGGAACATTCAGCTCACGCGCAATTTCGTCAATATGGTACGGCTCAGTTTTAATCAGCTCAACGATTTGCCGTTCCAACGGTTCTTCGTAAGAAATCTGCTGAGCTTTCGGGAGAAACGTTTTCCGCTCTGACTCCGCCGCCGCGGAATCCAAAAAACTCAGGAGTTCATCCGCTGACAACAGCGGACGCGCTCCATCACGAATCAACCGATTCGTTCCTACGGATTGAGGCGAACGTAAATTTCCGGGAACGACGAAAACTTCCCGCCCCTGCTCGGCGGCAAAACGCGCCGTAATCAAGGAGCCTGATTTTTCGCCCGCTTCAATCACAATCGTACAGAGCGAAAGCCCTGAAATAATCCGATTTCGCGGCGGAAAATTTTGACGCTCGGGCTGAGTCCCAGGTGCGTAATCGCTGACGAGAAGCCCATGCCTGACGATCGACGCAGCGATGTTCCGATGTTCCGGCGGATAAATGACGTCAACGCCGCATCCTAAAACCGCGATTGTCTCTCCGCCCAGCGATAACGCTTTCGCA
>DAOUFB010000158.1:0-9405 GCA_034430135.1 Flexilinea sp.
CTTTCCGATTCGACCGTTCGTTTTTTCGATATCGCGTTAGCGAAACGCCCTGACGATCGTTATCCGACGATGGCGGACTTTCTCCGTGATCTGGATGGACTGAGACTGACGTCGTCCGGTGGAAAAAATAGCGTTTCGTCCGGACAAACCCGTATCCAGACTATCCCAGCGCCGTCTAACCCAACCGGGAGTTCCGTACGCTTTGGCGGAACTGACTTGCGGAAAGTCCGCGAAGCGACGATTTTTGATCCATCGCTGAAACGGATCCCAACGCTGTTATCCTCGGACTCTGATCCAGCCTGTGACCCCGAACAGCGGAAAACGTTTTCGCCCCGGACGCTTTTGGCACTGGGACTCGGACTCCTTGCCGTTTTCTTGTGCGTTTTTGTCCTAATCAATCGGGGCGAACCGAAGGTGGAAGATATAATGCCGTTCGCCTCCGAAACGCCCCAGCTCTTGGCGCAGGCGACCGTTCCACGCGGTGAAACGCCCGTTATGACGCCGACCGATGATGACCTCGCGCTGGCTCGACGGGAGGTCGAAGCGATCGAAGCAACGGACGACGCTGCATTGAGGCTCGAATTGGAACGCAATCAAAAGGAAACTGAGGCAAAGGCATCTTCAGAAACTGAAACGGCGGTCGGAGCTCAAATCGGAACGATCGCCGCGCTTGAGAGAACGAAAGAAGCGCTGAATCGGTCGGCAACGGAAGCTGCCGTCGATAGGACACTTGCTGAGTCGGAGCTCCATTCTGCGACAGAAAACGCAGCCGTACAGGAAACAGCCGCAGCCGCGACGGAAGCCGCGAGGAATCCATACGCCCATTTGCGAATTGGTTCTCATGTCCGGATTGGACGCTACGAACAGGATAACGACCGATCGAACGGCGCGGAAGATATCGAGTGGCGAGTGATTGACGTTTCAGGAGGAACGGCGCTCCTGATTAGCCGTTATGGACTGGATCAGCGGGTTTACCATGAGCGTTACGTTGAAACGAATTGGGATCAATGCAGCTTGAGAGCATGGCTGAACGGGACGTTTTATGACGAAGTTTTTTCAGCGGAAGAAAAGAAATATATCCTCGAAACGGAAGTTGTTAACGAAGATAACCGTTCCACCGGCGCGCTTGGCGGTCCTTATACGAGGGATAAAATTTTCCTGCTGAGCATGGATGAAGCGGGACGATACTTTTCCGGTTCTTCCGATCGGATCACGAGACCGACCCACTACGCGCTGGCAAACGGCGCCTGGGTTTCGAAGGAATTTGGCTATGAAGGGAACGCCTGGTGGTGGCTTCGCTCGCCGGGGCAAGATTCAAAGCAGGCTGCGCGTGTATTTCATGGCGGTGCGGTTGATACGATTGGTCCGCCTGTAAACGATCCGCGCGGAACGATCCGTCCGGTTTTTCGGCTTAAGATCGATTGATCAACGATCGCGTGAATAGAAACCTTTTACCGCGCATGAACGCTGACCGCCATGCGCTGTCCGGTTGGATAAGCGGAAAAGGAGAACGGTAAACCCGTTGGCTTTTGATATAATTATCCCGCAGGGAGTAATGTCCAGCGCATAGATTGGAAAGGACTCAGACGACATGATTGAACGTATCATTGCTGCTTTCAAGGAATATTACGGGACGGAACCGGACATTGTCGTGCGTTCGCCGGGTCGCGTCAACTTAATCGGCGAACATACCGATTACAACGAAGGGTTCGTTTTCCCGATGGGTATTGAGCTGGATCAGTGGCTCGCGCTTCGCAAAAATGGGACGGACACCGTCAACTGGTATTCGAAAGACGTCGATTCTAAAGATAGCTTCTCGATTTGCGATTTCACAGAAAAGAAAAAGAGCTGGATCATGTATCCTCAGGGATGCGCCTGGGCGCTTCATCGGGACGGGTATCCGCTCGCCGGTTTCGACGGCTATTCAATGGGGACGATTCCGGTCGGTTCAAGCCTTTCCTCATCCGCGGCGTTGAATATGGTCGCGTGCGCAGCGTTTTCCCGCACCGGCGGATTCGACTGGGATCCGATTAAGATGGCGAAGATTACGAAAGTCTGTGAAAATCAGTGGCTCGGACTGAATAATGGGATTATGGATCAACTCATTTCCGGGATTGCCGAAGATGGAAATGCGGTTTTGATCGATTGCCGTGATTTGTCGAGTCAGAAATTCCCGCTTCCATCGGGATCTGTCATTGTTGTCATGAACACAGGCGTGAAACATTCGTTGGTGACCTCTGCGTACAACGACCGTCACGCTGAGTGCATGCGCGGCGCGAAGTTTTTCGGCGTCGACTTTTTGCGTGATGTCTCGTATGATGAGTTTGAAGCGAAAAAAGATCAGCTCGACCCGATTGTTCGGAAACGCGTCAATCATTTCTTGAGCGAAAATTTGCGGACGCTTGAGGCGGCGAGAGCGATGATGCAGGATGACCCGGTTCGGTTAGGAAAGCTGATGAACGAGTCTCATGATTCTTTACGGGATGATTTTGAAGTATCCTGCAAAGAGTTGGACTTAATGGTGGATGAAGCGCGGCGTCAGTACGGCGTTTATGGGGCGCGCATGACCGGCGGCGGTTTCGGCGGTTCAGCGATTGCGCTGGTTCGGGCTGAGATGGCGGATGATGTTATGAAAGCGGTTCGCGAGCGTTATATTGAGCAGACCGAAATTACGCCGCTTATTTTTGCGACCAGGGCGAGTAAGGGGACTTCGTTCGAACTGGGTTAAAGTATAGACATGATAAAACGCTGTTGGCAGGTTCTCCGGTGCTTAACTCGGCAGCCTGCCAACAGCGTTTTTTTATTTATTTCAGGAGCTTTAGAACTTCATCATGAAGTTTTTCAGCGAGTGGAAGTTGCGATGATTCAGCGATATGCATCCAGTCCACCGTATTCGATTCCACGACATCATTGATGTCGAACACGGCGCAGCCTTCCTCTTCGGCGAACAAGCGGATCCAGGGGATCGCTTCAATCGACTTCTCAACGCATCCCGGTCCCATATGTCCGTACGTGTTTGCGTTTTCGATGATTCGCGGTCCGATTTTAATCGGGATCAGGACGAGAAAATTCGGAGCCGTCCGCCAGATCGGAAGCGATTTTGCGCGTTGAATGAGCGCACGGATACCCTCCGCGATATTATGACCGGTTACGCCGAAGCGCGACTTGCAGTCATTCGTTCCCAGCATTAGAATCACTAAATCAATCGGTCCATGGCTCATGAGTACCGGGTACAGCGTTTTCATCCCGTTCAGTCCGTCGCAAAGCGGGTCGTCATGCACTGTCGTCCGTCCGCATAAGCCTTCGGAAATAACGTCATAATCCGGTCCTAAGAGACGCGCCAGGTGCATCGTCCAACGTACGCCGTCGCCATACCGTCCGCCGCCGGGTTCTGCTCCGTACGTGTTCGAATCCCCATAGCAGACAATTCGCTTTTTTTCCATGTCTTTCCTTCTCTTTCGGTTTCGTTTGTCAGGGATCGACGATCCCGTCGCTTTCCTTATAAAATCCAAGCCGTTTACGAACGACCGCCGTGCGCGAAGTCAGCCGAACCCATTGCGATGACGGTTTGCCGTTGACTTGCGCTGACTTTAACGCGCTGCGCAGTTCGTCCGCTGTGTTGAACGCATCGAGGGTCAGGGTCATTCGCCCTAACTCCATCAATCCATGCGCATCCGAGCCGGCTGTCCCCGCGAGACCGTTCTGCGCCGCGAAATTCGCCGCTTTCTCGTTGGCGGCTCGCGTGTTCCGCCCATTGGCGACTTCGATCGCGTCCAGATAGGGAAAAAGCTCACGCATTTCATCTTCATACCATCCGGCACGGCTGTATGAATAGGGATGGGAAAGGGAAATAACCGCGCCCTGATCTTTCAAGCGCTTAACTGTCTCGAGCGGCGTCAGTCCGCGTGGAATTTCTTCCTTGACGTAAAAGGCTAAAACCTCACCGCGCGTCGTCAAAATTTCTTCGCCGACGACGACGAAATCCGGATAGCGCTTTTTCAGGATCATCGCGCCTTTGGTTGTATTATGATCGGTAATGATTACCTTTCCTAAATCTAACGATTTCGCGCGGGCGACGATATCCTCGATTTTTGTGACTGAGTCGGGCGAAAATTCGCTATGCACGTGGAAATCCACACTTATTTTCAACGTTTTTATTTCTCCTTAACGATAGTTTGTTTATTGCCAGGGCGTCCGCGTTGGACGAGTCGTTGGCGTAAAGGTCAGCGTCGGCGTCGGCTGGCGCGTGTCGGTCGGACGCGGCGTCCGTGTTGACGTCGGGGTCAGGGTCGGCGTTCCCGTGTTGGTTGGGGTGCGCGTGATGGTGGGCGTGAGCGTAATCGTCGGCGTCCGTGTTTCCGTCGGCGGGAGCGTCTCGGTTGCGAGCGGTGTTTCCGTCGCCGTTGACGTTGCGCTGGCTGTCGGCGTCGGCGTAATCGGCATGCCTTCAATCACAAACATTTGGCTCATGAACCACTGATTCCCCAAGAAAACCTGAAGCTCGTACGTCCCTGGGAGCCAGTCGCTGGGCGAGTCCGGCGTACAGCTCACGGTATTATACCCGCCGGAGGATGTATCCCAAACCGTTGTCATTTCGCAAATCGGTGTCTGGTCATCGAGGCGCATCCAAACGAAGGACAGCTGTGTGCCGATGACCATTTTGTCATATGAGTAAAACCCGTGCAGCGTCGTCGGGCGTTCAAAGCTGATCGCCGTGTCGATTGGGAATCCATCGTCGCCCATGGATTCCGTGAATTGGATCGGGCTGAACAGGACATCATTCCCCGGGTCGACCTGACTCGTCGCTATGGCGCGCAGTGATTCAGGCAGCGCAGGTGTGTTGGTAATGGATGGCGTTTCTGAGACCGTTGGAGATACCGTGATAGACGCGGTCAGGGTGATCGTCGGTGTCAGGGTGATCGTCGGCGTCAACGTAATCGTCGGGGAGGGCGGAAATACGGTGTAGAGCGCAGGCTCGGCGTAATTATTCAGTGCCCATGATGAAGCGGCGAGAACGACCGAAGCGAGAATAAGTTTCCAACCGCGCGAGATCATTGCCTGACGCTTTTGGAAGTACATCAGGCGTTTGCCCCGGCGGATTGTTGAGATTCCGAGGAGAAACGCCAAAACGGTTCCAAACAGCGCCAAAAAGAGGGTCACGTTGACGCCGGAGGTAATATCGAGGTTAATGTTGAATATCTGCGCCAGATCCATACGAACAGTAACTAATTAATTCTTTGTATTTCCTTTTCCAAGTCGGAGAGCTTTTCGATGATTTCCTCAAAAGTTGGATACTCTCCAAAGAACATCTCCTCCATACTATGATAATCGTCTTTAATTTCCGCGAACCGAAATTTGTCCGGTATTAAGCGAATCGATTTTGCCGCAGCGTCTTCGTATCTCGCCCATTTCCTTGGATAAAATTTTTGCTTAAAGGCAACGACTTTTTCGAGCAGCGCCAGATTTTGGAGCGCGCTGTCTTTATAGGAGGAATCTGCGAGACAAGTCAAATCGTAATAATGGCGAGAGTACCGTTGCGGCATCGGAGAGTTCGAAGGACGGTTGGCTTCGTGATGCAGAATTGTGGCTTTTTCCCAAAAGGTTCGCTCGGGACATACAGTCCTGATTTCAATCTGCTCATTTTCGAGAATCGCAGGATAGAATTTCGCAACGTCGGGTTTAATGCCGACCTTCTTTGAAGGTGTCCAAGCTGCAAGCGTTCCAATCTCCAGTCGAATCACTGGGGCTACATATGTTGAATTGAAGGCGTTCGGATATTCGAACAGGATCGTTTGAGGATCCCATTCACTGACTTTAACCAAAAAATTATCGCTTATTAATTGACCGAGATCTTTTTGCATCTCTACAACGAACTTATCGGCGAGAAAACCAGCGGTTCTTTGGTTTGCCTCTTTAGCGAATTTTTCCTGTTGAGTATTGGATCGGTTTTCCCATGGCTCGTCTTTTTTGAATCCGATTACTCTCCAATCAAGGATTAAATCAACGTCTTCAGAAAATCTTTTGATCAACCCGAAACATTTAGATAGGCTCGTTCCTCCTTTGAAGACTAAGGAGTTTTTAAATTTTGATAAAGAGAAAAGGTAATCCAGAATAAAGGAAACCCAGTAATCCTTTTCAATGATTACTTCATTAACGTTCATTTTTTGGGAAGTGCTGCGAAAAGCGCTTTGCAAATCCTCTTTGGAAATATTTTTAAAACTGAACATTCAGCTCTCCTCACATATTCTTCGTAAAACTTTATAGATCCAAGCGCTTGTTGTCTTCCCAGTTTCTAATAGAGCCATTTTTTCATCATTTGATAATCTCTCAGATAAAATCGCAACCTGCTGGGGCGTAATTTTGTCTTTGCCAATTGCTTTAATCGCCTGGATAACTATCGCAGATAACGTCGTCATTTTTGAAATTTCGCCGTTATTCCTTCTTTTAAATTCAAGGGTGGTTTTTCCAAAATTATAGGTTGCATATCTTCCATCAGAAATATAAGTCCACTTTGCGGGAACCTGTGTCGATAGTCCTAATAAATTTAAAGCAGTATTCCCAGATGGAGCAATTGTCCAATTGTATTTTCTTGCAATTGCGGACGCTGCTTCATTCATGTCGGGAGGTTCGACCTCGCCGATAAATTCCACGAATTTTGGTCGGTCGTAAATTCCATTGAAAATTCGCCGAATTTCGCCAGCTTCGACCATTCGGTTTAACGTACTGCGAACCGTTTCATAATTGGCAATATCAAAAAAGTCATTCGCGATAAATACTTTCCCTGCGTGGAAGCTTTGAATCCGATTCTGTATTTCAGCTTTAAAATTTTTCCCCATTGAATCTCCTTTTGCACCAAATATTATACAGTATTTGGTGCAAAAAAAGCAGCAGGAAGGTTTCCCAAAATACCTAAAAGGGACAGATACGGGGCGCCTTCATCCCCGAAGCGTGGCGGAGCGGGGAGTGAGGTCACTGTCAACATTGATTTTTTCAAGGGACGATCTCCGTGCGCTCACGAACGATAGATCATTCGATTGATTAATCATTCTGGGAAGGTGAACACTATCCAATTCTAAACAGGTTTGAGCACCCGCATTGGATTCATTTGCTCTCTCATCTATGTATTAATCCGCATGGCGTCCTTCAAGCTCAGGGACGAGATTCCGCCCATAGTCCAATATTTCATACGTCTCAAACCGCAGCGTCCGTTCCGGCTCTCCGAATAATGAGGTCACGAACTCACGGCTCACGTCTAAATATCCCAAATCGTCTTCAAGGAGGACAAACGTCAGTTCTTCATTAAACCAGTCCGAACGATAGAACCAGCGCTGTTCCTCCGCGAAAAGGGGGATTCCCTCGTTATCACGGCGTATCGTTATTGAACGAATGCGCACCTGATTACGGGCGGAAACGGTCACGCTCGACGCGTTCCAAAAATGCGCCAAACCGGCTTCAAAACCATTTTCGACAAGGCAGTGCGCGACCCGATCGTAGCGGGTCTCCGGTCGTCCGAATGTCAACGGTCCCAGATTTGCGGCGAGGATCATGAGCGTGGCTGCGCCGAGAAGGAGTGAAGCGGAGATTTTCCCGCTCAGGATGCGGCGTTCCGCCAGCTTGAGCCGATGAATCGCGCGGACGATGAGTATCGCGCCAAAAACGATCATGAAAGAAAAGTAACGGGTAAATTCGAGGGTCGCTAAAACGTCGGTCCAGATACAGGCGCCGGTCATCAAAAACATCGACAACGCTAACAAAAGTGCAAATATGTCTGAATGCTCACGGCGGAGGTAGGCGCGGAGCGTTTCGGCGATGACGAGGACGATCGCGAGAAGAATGAGCGCGGTTCCTGCCCAGCGGATCGCGTTCCATGGCGTGGCTTCAAGCTGATAACGCGAACCATTCGCCAGCTCGATAAACCCCTGAACGAAGCGGCTGAAAAAAACGCCAATCTGGTCGAACGATGCGAAATGCTTTTTACCTAAGATTTCGTTTTTGACGGCTCCTCCCAGCGCGAAATACAGCCGATCCAGCCCGATTCCGGCGATCGTACCCAGCGAGACGAGTCCCGCGATAAGCGCCAGCTGACGGCGGCTGAAACGCGGCTCATTTGAGAGAAATTCCCAGACAGCGAAAAGAAGCGTCGGGAGGACGCCGACCACGGCAATCAGGAAATCTCCCGTGACGCCGAACGATGTCACAATGAAAAGCGCGGTAAGTTGAAGCGTTCGGGACCGATCGGATTGGGACGTGAGCGTCCTGCTGACGAGCCAGAAGATCAGGAGGACGTAAGAGAACGCGGCGGTATGTCCGCGGAAGTGTCCCGCTTTCTCGGTCGTGGCGGCGACGGCGACGGTGAAATAGAGGAGTGCGTCGAGGAAAGAAATCTCTGCGATCGAATCGCGCAGCAGTGCGAACCCGAGACAGAGGAAAACTGCCCAAATCATGCCCGCGGCAAGAACGTAAGCAAACGGTTGAACCCCGAGGATTGCCGCCGAAAGACCGTAATACGGAAGTTCGGTCGTCAGGAAGCTGATCCCGGTCAGTGTCCAGCCTTTCAGGAAGAAGTTCCCATTGATCCAGTCCGCGCCTTCGAGCACGTGATTCGCAAAATCGGAGTTGATCGGAACTCGCGCCATGTTGAGGAATGCGATGGCGCTTATCGCACAGAACGCCAGCAAAACCAGTGCGGCGCGAATCCGTGAGAAGCTTCGTTTTTTCATGGCTTTTTGTCGGGGCGTTACTTGCCCGGGTAAATGAACGGGTCTTCCGGCGCTTCGGTTTTCTCGATTTTCTCCGGAATGATCAGGTTCCGGAGCGTTCCGTCGAAATCTACCTGAGCCCATTTCCCGGTCACAATAACCCATTCGTCGTCTTTGTACCGGCGATTATTTTTGAGATAGACGCCGAGCCCTTGCGGTTCTGCTTCGTTGACACAGCAGAAAACCGCACGGCGCGAGACAAAGAAAACATCTTCGGAATCGCCTTCTTTGCGTTGTACGAAGCCGAGGACTTCGACCGGTTCGCCGACAAATTCGCTGCCATTCGCTGAGCCAAAGATGCGCTTCTGCCAATAGATAATGCCTTTTTCTTCATCGTCGTCAACCGCAGTCAACGATGGTAGTTCCAGCGCGCCGATTTTCGTCGGTTGGTCGTCGGATATGGAAGTTGGCGTCGGCGTCGGGCGGAATCCGATCATCAGAAAAGTGCTGAGAATGATCATAGCGATTAGGAGGATGGACAGGTGTTTTCTCATGTTCGGCGGGCTCACTTTCATCTTTATTTTGTGCGGCTTGAAAATTGTATCAAACAATGAAGCGCGTTTGCCGAAAGACCGAAAAATCGTCTGCGTTTCAAATTTCCATAGTCAAGAGAAAAATAATAAAAAGTAACAAAATAAAACAAAAT
>DAOUFB010000159.1:0-2451 GCA_034430135.1 Flexilinea sp.
ATTTTGTTTTATTTTGTTACTTTTTATTATTTTTCTCTTGACTATGGAAATTTGAAACGCAGACCTGTTCCATGTCCATCTTTATCGAGAGGTAGAATCTGATAGAATTGTCCCATGGAAAAAAGATCGGAAACTACGGGTGTCATTCTTGCATCGAATTCCCCGCGCCGGATTGAACTGATCCGGGTTTTTGATCTTCCGACCGTCGGAATACCGCCCGAAATCGACGAGACATGTTTTCCGGGCGAAGCCCCTGACGCGTATTCCGATCGCGTCGCACGGGAAAAGAACCTGATGATCGCTGCTTCGCTGGATAAAAATGATCCCCGCGTCGTTCTTTCCGGCGACACCGTCGTTATTTTTAATGGCAGGCTTTTCGGAAAGCCTGCGGACAGGGCGGATGCTGTTCGGATGCTGTCCGAGCTTCAAGGAAAGACGCATCTCGTCCGCTCCTCTGTGGTCGTTGGGCGTTGGCAGCCGGATGGGCTTCATTTTATCCAAAGCGTCAGCGAAACGCGGGTCGCGATGGAAGCGCTGAGCGACGGGAAGATTCAATCTTATGTGGATAGCGGCGATCCAATCGGGAAGGCAGGGGCATACGCGATTCAGAACCACGACTTCAATTTGATTGCGTCATGGGACGGCTGTTACGCGGGCGTCGTCGGTTTTCCTCTCTGTCATGTTGACCGCTTGCTGCGTGAATACTCCGTTCCGCCCGTTCATCCGATCGAAAATGTTTGCCCTTATCGGCGCGATGGTTTATGCAGCTTGGACTGCGAACGGGTTCAGCGGGAAATGAAAATCGAACGGTTTCACGTGAAACCTTCAATGGATGAAAATCCGGATCGACCTCGATTCGAAAGGAACTAACGAGATGAAGTTCATGAAAAAAAATGTTTGGCTCATGTTGTTGTCTCTGTCCGTGATGAGCGCGGCAGGCTGCGGATTGATTCCTACGCCGGAACCGACGTCAACGGAAACCCCGGTGGTCGATACCGCGACCCCGACGGTCCTTCCCTCTCCTGTAACCTTCGTTACGTCTGTCCCCAGTTCCCGGGCTGCTGCGGAAGGTTTCCTTTCAGCTTGGGAATCCGAAGATTATATGGGAATGTATAACCAGTTGTCTCAGGCTTCCCGAGATGCGGTGACGTTTGATGATTTTGAGGAACGGTACGAATCGACGTCGATCAACCTGACCTTGAATTCACTCGAGGCGTCGATTACGGCGCTTTTGACGAACCCGACGACGGCTCAGGTTGGTTATCATGTCAACTATGAAACGAAGGTCGCCGGCTCGTTTGAACGCGATATTGAAATGAACATGGTCTATGAAGGCGGATCCTGGAAAATTCAGTGGGAAGACGGGATGATTATGCCCGAGCTTCGCGGCGGAAACCAGATCAAGATGGACATGAGCGTTCCGATGAGGGGGATTATTTACGATATTGCGGGTGTACCCATGGCGAATCAGGAGAAAGCTTATGCTCTTGGCGTCATCCCTGCGAACGTCAGTCAAAGCGCATGGGGCGGACTCGTTGCGGAGCTTTCGCGGCTGACCGGGAAAACGCCCCAAATTATTAATCAGATCCTGCGTGAAGCGAACGCGTATGAATTTGTTCCTGTCGGTGAAGTTCCTGCGTCGGTCATCGAAGATCGTCTTGCGAATTTGTCGCAATATACGGGGCTCCTGATCAACGCTTACGACGCGACGCGTTTTTATTATTTCGGCGGATCAGCGCCGCATATTGTCGGCTATGTTCAGCCGATTGGCGCGGAAGAAGTTGACGCGATGCGCCGTGAGGGCTATGCGTTCAACGAACGCATTGGACGGCTTGGGATCGAAAAATGGGGTCAGTCGATGCTGACCGGCGAACGCGGGGTTACCTTGTACATCACGGATGCGGATGGAAACGCGATTACCCGGCTCCAGCGGACCGAACCGGTTCAGGCGAGCTCAATCTACACGACCTTCGATGAATCTTTTAACTATGACCTTCAGCGTTCAATCAATGGCTTTAACGCCGCGATCGTCGTGATTGAAGTCGATACCGGGCGTGTTTTAGGGCTCGCTTCGTCTCCGACTTTTGATCCGAACCTCTTAGATTTTACCAACCCGAATTCAAACTATGCGGGTTCATCTCTTTACGGGGCGTCGCGTCCGCTCTATAACCGCGCGAGCCAGGGTCAATATCCGCTCGGGTCCGTTTTTAAGACGATCGTCATGGCAGCGGCGCTGGAATCAGGGTTATATACGGTCGATTCAGAAATGGACTGCCCGTATGAATGGAACGGGCTCGATGGGATTACGTTATACGACTGGACGCTGGAACATGAAATTCCGCCATCCGGAATGCTGACGCTGCCCGAATCGCTCATGCGCTCCTGTAACCCATGGTACTACGAGTTGGGGCTGCAGCTCTACCGGAAGGCGGGTCAGGATTATATACCGTC
>DAOUFB010000160.1:0-6028 GCA_034430135.1 Flexilinea sp.
GGCTGGACGCGAAACCGTACCATGAACCTGGAGGCTATATCACCTGGGAAGACAGCACGCTGCGATCGTGGCTGAATAACGAATTTTATAACGCATCGTTCAGCGAGGAAGAACGGGCGAAGATCAAACGGACGCGCGTCGTGAATGAAGATAATCCGAAATTTTCGACCGATGGCGGGAATGATACGGAAGATGATGTTTTCCTGCTGAGTATCGCGGAAGCGAAAAAATATTTCAGCGGCAGGAATGACCGAAAAATGAAACCGACGAAGTATGCGATCGCGAATGGAGCCTGGACGAACAATAATAATGGCAACGGCTGGTGGTGGCTCCGGTCTCCTGGCGGCATTCGGAGTGAAGCCGCGGGAGTCGGTTCCTACGGCGGCTTCGTCAGTGATGGCAGAAGTGTCAGCGATAGTGATGATTTGGTCCGCCCCGCTTTATGGATCAGTTTGGGTGAATAACGATTTGGGCGCGGGGTGTTATGGACATCTCAATAACTTCCGCTCGTGGGTCAATTCGCTGCATACCCCCATTCCGTTCTGGGGACTCAGGGGGGCGCAGCCAATTGACTTTGGGTAAGTTTTTTCGGAAGAGGGGGATTTCGCGAACGAAATCCCCCTCTTCCAAGCCATCAGTCCCCTGTTTTTAGCTGAAAAGCAGAAACTTTTGAAAATGAATAAGCGGATCGATAGATGAAATGAAAATGAACGTGAAATCGGGGATTTATTCCACGATCCAGATCAGCTTCCGCGCCATAAACACGGAACAAAGAACTGCGTAATTAGTTGAACACAACTTAACCCGTTCGCGGTACAATTAGGCAAGAAAAACCTTTGGGGCAGGGTGAGGCATGAGCCAATTCCCGATCGGTGGTGATAATCCACGCGCGCGCTGCGCTGATCCGGTGAAATTCCGGAATCGACGGTAAAGTCCGGAAGAAAAAAGGCGGTTCGCTATTGTGTGTTATGCCGAACCTCTTTGCCGCGTACCAGCTCCAGAGAATTGGAGCTTTTTTTATTTGCGATGAACGACCGTTACGCACCTTCAACTTCCTGCAAACATCAGCCGGTCTGGCTGCGTGCGATTCCAATGGTTTCAATCGTCGTCGGGCTGCTGATATGGGAGGGCGCTGTTCGCGTGAGCGGCTTCCCGACCTTTATCCTCCCGCCGCCGTCGCTGATCGCCGCGCGTTTCGCCGTTTCGCTCCGCTCGGGTACGCTTTTGTACCATACGGGCATTACGCTGATTGAAATTGCCTTTGGCTTGAGCATTGGGGTGATCGCCGGCGTTTTGAGCGGGTTCTTTTTGGCTCGGAATCCAGCCCTTGAGCAGGTTCTTTTTCCCTATATCGTCGCGACCCAGTCAATTCCTCTCGCTGCGGTTGCCCCGCTGTTCATTATTTGGCTCGGTTCGGGGCTGGCGCCGAAAATCCTGATTTGCACGCTGGTCGTTTTCTTTCCGATTCAAGTCAGTGTCGTTTCCGGACTGCGCGAAATTCCGAATAATTATCGCGCCGTCATGCGTTCGATGAAAGTTGGCGGCTGGGCGATGATCCGCTATTTGGAAATTCCGGCGGCGCTGCCCTCGTTTTTTAACGGACTCCGGATCAGCGCGACGCTAAGTGTCATCGGCGCCGTTGTGGGCGAGCTGTCCGGCTCGAAAGCGGGGCTGGGCTACCTAATTAACACAGCGCGCGGTCAGTACGATACCGCCATGGTTTTCGTCGCGGTGCTCATGCTGATGACGCTGGCAATTCTTTTATACGTCCTGATCGTCGCCGTCAGTCGGCGCGCCTTACGCTGGCAGTCGGTTAAATAACCGATCCATGCTTAATTCATGTTGAATAAGGAGAAAAAAACCTCATGAAAAAAATGATGATTTTCCTGCTGTCCCTGATGACGTTCGTTCTGAGCGCGCCGCATGTTCTGGCGCAGCGTGACGAAGTATCGCTCCCAGTCGGGTTCGTCCCCAACGTTCAGTTCGCGCCGCTTTACGTTGCGCTCGAAAAAGGTTTTTTCGCGGAAGAGAACCTTGACGTGACGCTCGACCATAACATGGAAATCGACACGGTCGCGCTCGTCGGCGCGGGTCAGCTTCCCTTCGGCGTCGTCTCGGGTGAGCAGGTTCTTCTAGGACGGAATCAGGGACTGCCGATTACGTATATCGCCGAATGGTATCAGCAGTACCCCGTCGGGATCGTCTCGCTCAAGGAGAACAACCTGACGACGGTCGAATCGCTCAAGGGGAAGAAGGTCGGGATTCCGGTTCTTTCCGGCGCGAGTTATATCGGGCTTGAAGCGCTGCTCCAAAATGCAAACATGACCGATCAGGATTTGCAGCTCGAAGCGGTCGGGTACGCGCAGGTGGAGCTGCTCACGACGGGGAAATTAGACGCCGGCGTCGTGTATATCACCAATGAGCCGGTTCAGCTCGAAGCCCTCGGCTATGAAACCAACCTGATCCGCGTCGCGGATATCGCCGCGATGGTTTCGAACGGGCTGGTCACGAATGAAAAGACGATCGCGGAAAATCCGGAACTGGTCGAACGCATGACGCGCGCTTTCGTCAAAGGACTGCGTTACACGATGGAAAATCCGGACGAAGCATATGAAATCTGCCTGAACGCGATCGATAATTTGAAAGACGTCGAGAATCAGGCGCTCCAGAAGGCGGTTCTCAACGCGACGATCCAGCTGTATACGCCCGAGGATGGACGCGCGCTCGGGACGTCCGACGAAGCGTCCTGGAATAACATGGCGGAAGTCATGACGGCGATGGGGCTGCTCACGGGCGGCGCAGACGGCTCGGAAGCGTTCACGAACGCGTTTGTTCCGGACTTGGACGCAGGAAAATAGCATGAGCCGAACGCGCTTCCGCGTCGATGGCGTGACCGTAACGTTCGAGGGAAAAGAAAGCGAGTTCAAGGCGATTTCGGATGTCAGCCTGACGCTCGCGCCGTCGGAATTTGTCTCGGTTTTGGGTCCGTCCGGTTCAGGGAAAAGTACGCTGCTGCGTCTTTTAGCGGGAGTCCTTGAGCCGAGCGCGGGCGTTCTCCGCGTTCAGCAGGGCGATGACCCTGAGCGCATCTGGCGCAGCGAGGAAGCGTCGCCGAAGCGCGCGCTCGTCTTTCAGAACTCGAACCTGCTGCCATGGATGAGCGTGCTGGAGAACGTCACGCTCCCGCTTCGGGTGCACGGGGTGAATCGGGATGAAGCGCATCGGCGCGGGCTGGACTGGCTCGCGAAAGTCGGTTTGACCGGCGTTGAGAATGAATGGCCCGAGACGCTCTCCGGCGGTATGGCGCAGCGGGTCGCGATCGCCCGGGCGCTGATTCAGGAGCCGGAGCTGCTGCTGTTGGACGAGCCGTTCGGGGCGCTGGACGCGCTGACGCGGGAAACGTTGTCGGATGAGCTGCTGCGGACGTGGGAGACGGTTAAGCCGACCGTCCTGCTCGTGACCCATTCAGTCAGCGAGGCAGTGTTTTTATCGGATCGCGTTCTCGTTTTTTCGCCCCCGCCCGGGCGTGTCACGGCGGAAGTGAAAATCGAGCTGCCGCGTCCGCGCCGCGCGGAACTTCGCTATGCTCCGGACTTTGTGGAAATGACGAGACAGCTGCGGGCGATGATTGGGAAAGAGCGTTGACGCGGCGGCTAATCGGCTAAGGGAAGCTTTACCCAAATCGCCGGACGGACGCCGTCCCAGTTCGCGACAAAATTCCCGATATTACCGCCGCGGACGCCGATTTCAAACCCTGACCAGTAGCCGGAGACGGTCTGATCCGTGTTTTCGTATATTGGCGTTCGGCGCAGCCACCAGCCTTTTACGTCGCGTTTCATTTTCTGCATCATCAACGCCGTGACCGTATCGGTCGGCGTTGTTGCCTGATCTTCCGGTGTCGGCAGGTATTTCAGAACCTCTTCGACGTTGAGCAGGAAAACGCGGTCTTCGACGTATTGTTTGCGATTGTCGTCGTCGTCCTCATGGGTCACGTATTTAATTCGCCGAATTTCCGCCTCGCTGAACGTTTCGTAGAGAAAATCCTCATTCAGCCAGCTGCGAAGCGGACTTTTCCCCCAAATTGTAGAATTTGCGTCGGAGAACGGGCGGGCGGCGATGATTTTTTCGCTGATAAGAAGTGCGTCCGAATCTGTCATTTCAAGCACGCGCCAGTCAATCGGCTCGCTCCCGTTATCCGGATTGTCATCCTGATCCGTTGCGCCGAAGGTTATGACGCTCCCGACATGGAGTTCTTCGCTTGCCGCTTTCACGTCTGCGGGCTGAGGTTCAGCGGTGACCGTCACGGTCGCCGGAACCAGCGTTTGAGTTGGAAGGAGAGCCGCGGCGGTCTCGGTTTTCGCCCGTGATTTTTCGGCGGCTTCTTCGATCATGGCGTTTCGAGTCTGTTCGATGCTTATTTGCGTGGACTGAATAGCGAGTTCTGTCGATTTAAAGTTGAGTTGTTCTTGCGCAGTAACGACATCGGAATGATCAGACGCTGCTGCAGGGTCGGTTCTTTCCGTCGGTTTTTCCTCGGGTACTCCCGTCCCCGACACCGTTCCCGCTATCGTCAACGTTGGCTCAGGAATCTCAGGCGTTTTCTTTGGGTTGATAAGCGTTCCGCCGATAATGACCGCGGCGATCGTCAGGAGCGCGGCGATCGGAATCCAGCGAGGAAACCGCGGCGCGGCTTTCGGTTGTGGCTCAGTGGGTCGGGAGCCGGTTTTGCTCAGCGCGGGTTTCTTATCCGCATCCTTCGACGATTTTTCAAGGGCTTCCGCCGCTTCACGGACTTTCTGAATCTTGGTTCGTCCGATTTGGACCGAGCTGTTGCTGGCGTTGGATCCTTGGGCAGGCGCGGTCATCATCGCTGTATTGCCGGTAGGCGCCTGAGCGAGCGACTGAAGCCGGAGTCCGTCGAGATCGCGGAGAAAATCTTGCATCGTTTCGTAGCGATTTTCCGGTTTCTTCGCCAGCGCGGTTTCGAAGAATCGCGTGACCGATTCGTTTAGTTCAGGGACAAATTCGCGCGGATCGGGGAATGGTTCGGTTGCCTGCTTCGTCAGAATTTCGATTTGCGTGTCCCCGCGGAATGGTTTCTTTCCTGTTATGAGTTCGTAGAAAATGATCGCGAGCGAATACATATCAGCCCGTGCGTCGATTTTCTTCCCCATCCCCTGCTCCGGCGCCATATACTCCGGCGTTCCGATCCCCATGCCTTCGGCGGTCAGCGTATGGCGGCTCTCGTCGTCGTCGATCCATTTGGCGATCCCGAAGTCTGTCAGCATAACTCTTTTTTCCGCCGTGAACATCAGGTTGGAAGGCTTTACGTCGCGATGCAGCAGCCCGTGCTGATGAACATAATCGAGCGCTTCCGCGATGGGGCGGATCAGTTGAACCGCGGTTTCGACGCGGAGCGGTTTTTTTACTTCCTTGAGCGTCGCGCCTTCTAAATATTCCATGACGAGGTAATTCGAGCCGTCGATTTCGCCGAAGTCCAGGACCTTGACGATATTGGGATGGTCGAGCTTCGCGAGGGCACGGGCTTCGCGACGGAATCGTTCGGGGAGCGTTTCTAACTGGTCGCCGGTGAACGCGCCTTTGCGGATAAGCTTGATCGCGACATCACGATCCAGCTCCGAATCGTGCGCTTTATAAACAATCGCCATTCCGCCGCGCCCGATTTCGCGCTCGATTTCATAACGCCCAATTTTCGTATATTCGCCCTCTGCCACAGCCTGCTCCTTGCGTTGAGTTATTCAGAGATTTTTATTTTTATATTATAGAAACTTTAGTGATTATCCTTTGAACACCTTAAAATATAAGGATGTTTGCAAGAGTGCAGACCGAACTTACTACCAATTTACTACTTTTGAGGAAAAGCCTTGACGTGCTGTAAAAACCCTTGCGAATAGGGCTATTCTACCACAGATGCCATAAGGTATGTTGTGGGGATCAAAATTGGTCTGCGTTTCAAATTTCCATAGTCAAGAGAAAAATAATAAAAAGTAACAAAATAAAACAAAAT
>DAOUFB010000161.1:0-11087 GCA_034430135.1 Flexilinea sp.
GCAGACGCGCACGACTCAAAATCGTGTACCTTGTGTATGTGGGTTCGATTCCCACCTTCGGCACAGAGATTATAACATGGGCGGGCTTTCTTCCGCCCATGAAATACCTGAAACGTTCGGGAACGCCAAAAGAATCGGATGCGGTTCTTTTTTTGTTTTCCCGAACCCTTAATTTTCCTTTATAATTACCGTGTTTGTACCGTTAGAAAAAGGTGACCTGGAGGTTTGAGAACCCATGACAGACGCGTATTTACCCCTCGCTCTGATCCTCGTCGCGGCGCTCGTGACAGGATGGTCCTCTTTTCGCTTTAAAGGGCTCGCGCGTTTCGGTAAGCGTCAGCGCGTCCGAGCGTCCGGAGCCGCGCTTCGCGAAACGTTATCGCGCTCCATCGAGCTTGGCGATGCGGCGCATCTCGATCTGAACGGCGGCGGGGTCGGGATGAGTTCTGCTGCGGCGTTCGCGGGTTTAAAGAGCGCGAACCGGATCGCGCGCCGCGCTGCGTTCGACGACGTTCCGCCAGTTTTCAGCTCGGACGACGGGATCGGCGGAGAGCTTCTCGAACGAACGGTTGACCAGGGATACCGTTCCGTAGACATGGAAGCTGGCTACGAACCCACGACGGTTCGTTCTGCTGGAATTGACCCTGTCGCCCATCAAGGCGTCATGCTGACCGCGCTGGACGAGACGCACGAACCGCTTCATCTTTCGATCGGGAGCGCAGGAAGCGAAATCGCGCTTCAGGATCTCGCGTTTGAATCGAGTGAAAACGTCTTAATCGCCGGAGATAACCTCGCGGCGCAGGCTGCCGGACTCGTCAGCGCGGAAGAAATTTTCGTCGGCGAGCAGGTTTATTCACTGCCGACATTATTACGGACTGAAGAACTTAAGTCGGATTCGGAGCGGGCGTTCGGGACGATAGCTTCTTTGAAAGCCATCGATCGTCTGCGTTGGCTATTTTTAGCCGGACTATTAGCTGCCGCCGTCTGGCGGTTGATTTTCGGATAAGGAGCAACACTTGAAACGAGAACGCGTTTTAATCCTCTTCGCGATCATGGGCATTTTGACGCTGATTTCGTTTTATACCCCATTCCAGGAAGCCGTCCGCGTGCGTCAGGCGCTCCTCCGCGTCGTTGCACTCCTAACCGCCGCAATAACTTTTCTGCGCATGATTGATTTTCTGCGCTTTCAGGTTCACGATCTGGGCGAACGCAACTCGAATTTTTTACATCGGTTTACAACTTTGACCGTTTTTACCGTCGTCATGATTATCGGTCTCACGAAAGGCATGGCGCACCCGGGGCTTCTATCGGTCACAGTTTCGATCCGCCGTGCAATCGAGCCCACGTTGGCGGGGATAATCTGCCTGGCGCTGATTTACGGCTTATTCCTGACCGCGAAAGCCAAGACATCGCTTTTCCGCTCAGTCTTCCTCATGAGTTCCGCCTTTTTTCTGATTCTCTTCAGCGGAATTTTCGATCGAATCCATCTCCCCTCTCCGCTCCGCGATGCGCTTAAATTCGCGCTTTCCATCCCGAACGGGGCGATCGCAGGTCTTTTAATCGGTTTAGCCCTCGGCGGTATCGTAACCACGGTTCGCGTCCTCTTTTTCATGGATCAGCCGTTTAGCGGAGATCATTCATGAGCCAGAAGCTGATTTGCCAAATCTGCAGCGGGGAGAATGACCCCAGCGCACAGCGATGCGCAAACTGCGGCGCGATATTCGATACACTTCCGGATGACCTCCGCCCCAAGCGCGCCGCTAACGCAAAAACCAATGAACCCTTAAATCAGGGAACCGACAGCCAAAATCCAACCGATGATTCGGAATCGACCGACTGGCTAAAAAAATATTACAAAGATCTTGAATTCAACGAAGCGGACGAACCCAGCGAATTAACACAGCCAGACGCTCAACTGAACAACGACGAACCCGCGCCGGATTTACTCAGCGAACTTTTCCCGGATATCCGCGATTCCATCGCCGCATCCGTCGCCGCAACGCCCCCAACAGCGCACAACGAAGATGAACAGGTTCAGGCAGCATCCGACACGGAACCTGACGAAGCCTGGCGGATAGAGGAAAAAGCGCCCGAACCGCGTCCGGTTAAAACGGCGAAATCGCCCGAAGAGTCGGATGAGCGCGATTTTGAAGACTTCTCGGTTTACCGCCCTGAGCGGAAATGGGACGATTTTTCATTAGCTGATGGGCAAGATGACCCCGCTGACGTCCCCGAGTCAAACCGGACAGCAGCAAAAACCGAACCCGAATCCGCGGATCAGCGCGACGAAACCGAAGAAGATTACGTCGATTTCTCGAAAATCCGCCCCGAAACGAAATTGGGAGACGATGGGCTCGGAATGGATAAGCCGCATCAGCCAGCTCCAGCCGGGATCAACTTCGAGCTGAAAGAGATTCCGAACGAGGATCTATCCTCGGAAAAATCTTCCGAGCCTCCCGCTCAAGACAGTACGGAGAAGAAACCCGATCTGGATGATTCCGAACGAAACGGCGATAACGGCGAACCCCAAAGTGCGGAAGAAGATTACGTCGATTTTTCGATTCATCGTCCTCAAAATAAACTGGAGCCCGCGCTGACCGATCCAGCCATCAAGGACATTTCTACAGCGCAAGAAGCCGCAGTCAGCGACGAGATTCCGATCGAACCCGCGGAAGGTTTTGAGTCGTCCCCGCTCGTCGATGAATTTCTCGCATCCCTCAACGGGGACCATCCTGCTGCGCCTGAGAACGGTTCAGATCTGGATCCGAACGAAATCGTCCGCGAAATCGAGAACGGCGATCCGAATAAACCGACAGCTTATGACGAAATCGCGGCTTTTTGGAACTCGGACACAAAGCCTGAGCCGGACGACGAAATGCCGGAACGATATCTAAGCGATATGCAAGGCGCGGAACAGCCGACCGCCGGCGACGGTCGTAACGAGGAAGAAACCACACCCAAAGAAAAACCCGACGCACCTGCCGTTCCGCGGATGCGTCCTGTCAACGTTGCTGATGACGACGAAGACAGCGACGCGCCAATCCCGTTCGTCTCAAAAGCGGACGGCGCTGATGAGATCCCCTGGAACCTGTTCGAAAACAGCGAAATGGTTTTCCCATCGCCGCCGAGCTTCTCGCGTTCATCATATAAATCAGTCGTTCCGAGCCGCTCCGGCGAATCAGGCGACTATCAGGAGCGCATGGTCGCCAGCATTCTCAACAAAGTATTCCATGCTGAGCGGCTAAGCCGAGGCATGAGAAACGGGCTGTCACGGAAAAAACACCGCGCCGGTCTCCTCGCTTTCTCTCTGATCGCCATTCTCGGCGTCCTGTTCATCCTGGGCGGGAATGTCGGCGCGGATCTTCCGCTCTCGCCGGCACAGGGGAACGCCTCAGTTCAGAGCGCCGCGTTTACCGACGCGCTCGCGGAAATTACTGCCGCGGATCGCGTCGAAATCATTCTCGATTACACGTTTGCGTTTGAAACCGAACTCGGCGACACGACCCGCTTCGTCGTTGATGAATTCCGCCGTATCGGTACGCGCGTGACCGTCATCGCAGCGAATGACGCAGCGGTCACGCTCGCGGTAGATCTTTTCCCCGTGACCGGCGATTTCGGACGTGTTCCCGTTTCCGCAGTCATGGATCCGCTCGGCGCGTTTACCCTGCCGCCAAATGAGCTGGACGGCGCGCCGGACGCACTCGTCCTATTCGTTGCCGACGCCGCCCGTGTGCAGCGCTGGATCGAAGCGGCGCGGCTCTTCCGCCCTGAAGCGGATCTCCTCGTCGTCAGCGCGGCGCAGGCTGCACCCATGTTGCGCCCATTCGTCGCGTCCGGAACTGTCCGCGCTGGACTCCTGACCGCGGATGAACGGGAAATCGTTTCCGGCGCGGCGGTTCCCCATCCGGAACAGGTCGCAGTCTGGTACCTGATTGGAACCGCGATCGCTGCCATGCTGTTAGGGACGATCGCGCGCCATCCGTTCACACCCGTAATCGCAACAGAAGAAAACGGAAATAACGATGATTCAGGTGATAAAGACAACGCGGACGAAAATGACGAAAAAAATAACGGGAAAGGAGCGGGAAAACGATGACGATTTCGGTAGAATGGATGATGACCTTGGCGGGATTCGTCTTATCGCTCCTGACTTTCAGCTTAATTTTCGGTGATAATGGACTTTACCGCTTCGCCGGCTCGGTTTTCAGCGGTTTAACGTCCGGAATATTGCTTTTAATACTCGTCGAACGAATTTTTTACCCTTACCTAATTCGACCGTTAACGGACAGCGGCGCGGATCTCTGGCTCCGAACCGTCAGCTTCATCTCACTGGGGCTAATCCTGCTCCTGCTCGTCTTCCATTTTCAACGCAGTCGAAGCGGGGGGCTTCATCCTATCCTGAACATCCTCTTCTTTGCCATGGCAGCGGTCACGCTCGCAGGCGCAGTCAGTGGGACGCTCCTCCCGCTCGCGGAATGGGTCATCCGCCCCTTCGCCGTAAACTCGAAAGACGCACCAGCGACGAGTTGGGGATGGGCGGAAGCGATCGTCGCGTTGGTCAGCGTCGCGGCTTCGCTCATCTATACGCGGCAGCTGACCATTGAACGCGAAAATCGGCGCTCCGTCGGACGATTTCTCCTGTTTTGGGAACGAGTCGGCGAGGTCATGGTCGCCGTCGCTTTTGGAGCGGTTTTCGCGGGCGTTTTCCTTTCCTCCGCATGGATTCTCGTCAACCAACTCGGCGTTCTTCTCAACGGCGCCGGTCCGCTCCTGGAGGGCGTCTTACGATGAAGCTGAATTTTTTCTCTAAGTCGAACGCCGAATCACCTTCCCCAACCGAACGATCTCTCCCTGAATCGGTTCTGGTCGCGGAAATTGGAACGATTAACACGCGGGTCTGCCTATTCGAGATTCGCGCCGAGAAATACCGTTTCATTGGCTCAGCGTCGGACCGTACGACCCATTTAGGAAGTGACCGATCCGAATTCGTCGGAGTCGCCTCCGCGATCCGAAAGCTCGAAAAGACATCCAAAAAGAAACTTCTGGATCTTGACGGAAATTTGATGATTCCCATGACGAGCGATTTCAGCGGCACGGATCAAGTCGCCGTATCCTATACCTGTATCGCCGATCCGCGTATCGCGGTTTTTGCCGTCAGTCACGCTGGAAGCCTGACCGCGCTGCGCGCGCTTTGCGAACGTGTCGGCGCGGCGCCGGTTCTCGAAGCTTCGCTCGATGATGGATTATCCGCTTCGCGGCAGCTTGACCGGCTGACCGAGACGTCGCCGCGAATTATCGTCTTTGGAGGCGGGGCGGAAAACGGCGCACGTAAAGCGGTGTACCGCGTTGGCGAAATCATCCGCCTTTACTGTACGAGCCTTCCGCGGGAACAGCGCCCACTCCTCCTCTTCCTGGGGAATACCGAAACGCGCGCCGAAATCGAACGTGTTTTCGCGAAAAGTTCGGACATCGCGTTCGGCTCGAACGTCCTCGAAACCGAACCGATCGGCGACGACGCACTGAACGCGCTTTTGAAAGTTATGCGCAAAGACGCCGCCATCCGTGCGCCGGGGTTCGAAACACTTCGGAAACAGACCGGTGCATCGTTTATTCCGGGTGAATTTGCGTTTGGACGGTCGGTTCGCCTCCTTTCGCGCCTCGTCCGAAAACATCAAGTCGTCCTTGGCGTCAACATCGGCGCTGATCAAACGCTCCTCGCACAGGCGACGGATTTGAAACTTAACTTGAAAACGATTCCGGTCGGGCTCGGTTCGACGCTGCCGGATATTTTGAGCGAAAGCAGCGCTGATTCAATTCAGGCGAACATCGATTTTCAGGTAAAAACGAGCGAAATACGCGACTACGTCCTGAATAAATCGCTTTATCCTGAAATCGTTCCCGCGAATCAGTATGCGGCAGAAATCGAAAACGCGCTGAAATCGGAACTGATCGCGTTGGCGCTCCGGGAAAGCCGAGCGGACGCAATCATCAAATCAGGACTCCTCTCGACCGTCCTTTTAGCCGGTTCATCGCTGCGAAACGTGGATGATCCCGGTTCATCCCTGCGTGCAGCGATGAACGCGATTCGCCCCTATGGAGCGGTCGACTACCTTTTAGACGTAAACGGACTCTCTACCGTGTTGGGTACGGTCATGCATGTCAATCCGACGCTCGTCTCCCAGCTCATGGACAGTTCGACATACCTCAACTTGGGAAAAGTCATCCGCCCCCGCATCCGCCAACGGGGTCTTTTCCGGAGGAAAAACGCTGACCCAATTCTCGTCAGCGTAAAAAACACGCATGGAGAAAGTAAAAAATTCGCCCTGCCTTACGGCGAAATCTATCGTATCCCGCTGAACTACGGGCAAAATTATCAATTGGAATGGCTCAAGATACCGAATGGCGTTGAAACGCCGGGGATTAAGATGTTCCTGCCATTCGGATTTAAGAGCGGATGTTTCGGGCTCATCTTCGATTTACGCGACGACGAACGTGCGCCTGAATCCGATCGCGTCGCCCGAATAGAACGCTTACGTCTGGAGAAGAAACAGATCGGCGATTGGCGGATTGGCGAAGGAGGAAAGCGGCAGGATGGCTAATCAGAACGACCTCATCGTCCAGGGCGCAATCCGCACGGCTCGCGCCCTTTCGGAAGACGGTACCGTCGCGGTCTACCCAGGTCAGATGACCGATCCGGCGACGCTCGTCGCTGTCCGAAAAGTCTGGATGCATCACGAAGCGATCTCGATTTTCGAAGATTTGGGAATCGATTTCCGCGAAAATATCCGTCCTTACCTGACGATCGCAGACGGCGATTTCGTTTCAATCGGTGAAACCATCGCGAAACGGGAAGGAAAAAAAACGCGAACCGTTCTCGCGAAAAAATCAGGACGCTTTCTCGGACTTTCTGGAAATAAACTTATCTTTGAATTTATCCCATCCGACCGCGAACGCGTTCTCGCCGGATTTCCAGGTCTCGTCGCGGAACTGATTCCGAATCGCGGGGCACGGCTTGAGACGGAAGGGACGCTCGTCCGCGGCGTCTGGGGAAACGGAAAACCGGGACAGGGAATTCTGATGTCCGTAGATCTCGGTAAGGATGAAGGCACGTTAACGTCCGAAACCATTACCACTGAATTTGCCGGCGCGATCGTTTTCGCGAACAGCTGCTCCGATATAAAAGCGCTCCAACGCGCGGTCAAGGTCTCAATGGGCGGGCTGATCCTGGGATCGCTCCCTGCGGACTTGCTCGGGTTCGCGGAATCGCTCCCGATACCGATCATCCTGACCGATCGAATTGGAAACGGGCGAATGTCTACACCTGTTCAGCAAGCGCTCGGAAAAAACATTATCAAGTTCGCGTATCTGACCGCAGCATCGAGCCGATACGGAAATCCGCGCAAACCCGAAATCATCATTCCAAAAGACGAATATACGCCCAAGGCGGAGAATCCGAGCGAACCGCTCGAAATCGGAGACAGCGTCCGAATTTTAGACGGATTCTATGGCGGTGAAATCGGGGTCATCCGCGGATTCTCGAACGATGACGCGAAAAGCGCCGATTTCGAGCAGGTACGAGTTGCCTTAGAAGCAGAGACGGAAATCGTCCTGCCGATTCATAACGTTGAACGCGTCCAGTTTTAGAACGCATCGTCCGGGAGGTGGGTCATGGAATTTGACGAAAAAGAGATATTTGAATCATTCGAAAACGAATTTAATCGGAAAGAAAAATCGAAACGCCCTGGGAACCGCTTTCCAGCCTGGATTGTCCCAATTCTGATTATTCTCGCAGGCGCAGCCTACTACGGTTTTGCGAGCGACCGCTTTAGCGGCATTTTCAACCCGACGGCTGACGTCGGGAGTCTCGCCGTGACTGCGGAAGCAACCCCTGACGGGATGACAGCGGAAACGATGAGCGCGCTCACGCTCGAAGCGACTGTAACAGGCGTAAGCACCGTTTCAGTCGCGATACCGACGACCGAAGGCGCCGCCGCAGAATCGATGAACAGCGCCTTGAATGTTGACGCACCCATCGAATCATTCGCAACGACTTCCGAATCCGGCGCCGAACCGCTGGCAACGGAGCCAATTGCTTCCATCGATCCAACAGGTCCGCAGACCGCGCCGATGGAAATTCTCCCCACGGCAACAGCACGTCCATCCATTTGGGAGCGGCTAACCGGGCTGGTTCGCCGCCATCCGACCGAAACCGCAGTGCCGGTCGAAATGCCGCTGCCCACGGTCCAATCCTCAGGCGGGACATCAGCGCCGATCGAAATCCCACTGCCCACGGTACAGTCCTCGGGCGGGACATCAGCGCCGATCGAAATGTCGCTGCCCACCGTGCAGTCTTCGGGCGGGACATCAGCGCCGGTCGAAATGCCGCTGCCCACGGTGCAGTCCTCGGGCGGGACATCAGCGCCGGTCGAAATACCGCTGTCCACCGTGCAGTCCTCGGGCGGGACATCAGCGCCGGTCGAAATACCGCTGTCCACGAGTCCCGCCGCCCATACTCAGCCGACCACGTCTCCTACCGTGCTTAACGCCGCTCCAACGGATGCACTTATCGCTGACGATTTCGTTCCGGTCCCATTAGACGTCAAAACTGCCGCAACCGCGACAGTATTTTCAGCTGAACCGATACCCGCCGTGACGCAGCTCAGTGACGAAGAAATCATCGTGCTTGGCGCGCCGACCCAGCCAATTGCAGCGTCGGTCATGCCGGTAACCGTCCTGAACCCAGTCCCGAGCGCAACCATCACGTTGGAGCTTCCAGCGACGGCGACGTTAGTCCCTGAACCGACGGAGACATTCTTCCCAACCGAAACGCCTATCCCGAGCGAAACGCCGCTTCCAACGCTGACGCCGACCCCAACCGAAGAACCGGGCTTTTTCGATCGCATCGGCGCATTCTTCTTCGGAGACGACGAGACCGCGACCCCCACGCCGACGCTCGATCCAGCCGTACCATTCGAACCGACAGCGACGCCAAAACCGGGCATAATCAAGCGCATCAATATTTTCTTCTTCGGAGACGACCCGACCGCGACCCCGATCCCGACGCTCGACCCAGCCGTACCATTCGTACCGACGGAAACCCCCAAACCGGGGTTCTTCGCGCCAGTCGTAAGCTTCTTCTTTCCGCCGACCGAAACGCCTGTTCCAAGCGCGGCGCCCATTTTCGACGTTACGGAAAATCCAGTTGAACCGACCTCGGTCGTCCTGACCGTTGAGGTCTCGATCAACTCGGGTGTCCAACGTGAAGACCTGACTTCCAAAGACGGCTCAGAACCCGTCAGCGATTTTAACGATGAACCAGTCTTCCAGGACGGAGAAACATTCTACCTTCCGACCTCGGATATTTCGAACCCGCCGACGCTCATGCCGTCTAACGGTCAAGCCGGACAGGCTCAGCCCGATGCGCCTTCGTATCCGCAAACCTTGAACACCGTCAGTGCGCCGAATATTGGATTACCGCTGGTAACGCAGGCAATCCCAACCCAGCCGATCGTCCGTGCTCCGGCGCAGCCAACCCGTACCGTCGTCGTCAACCCCCAGTTCGCGCCGCCGAATCCAAATGCGGGCGTGAATCCTCCTGTGGCGACCTTCAGCCCGAACAATAGTGCAGCTTCCAGAGGACCAGCAGGTGAGAATGGGATTATTGGCTACGAGCCGAACGGTGCACCGATTTACGCGCCGGGTTATGCGCCTCAGGCGCTCCCCACCGCGCTTCCGAATACAGGTTTCGGGAATAACGGGTCATTGCCGAGGTACGCCGCGTTGCTTGCGTTGCTGCTCGCCGTCATAGCCGTTGCGCGCTATCTTCGCGGCAGGAACGCAAAAAAATAAAAAATATCCTGCCGAAAATCCGTAGATTTTCGGCATAAAGAAGGAGTACACATGGACATATCAGCCATCAAAATTCCCGCTTTCGACTCGAATGCAGCGGAAGCAGCGCGATTCCGCCAGCAGATTCTGACTAAACCGTTAGGATCAATGGGTGACCTCGAAGATCTTTCCATTCGAATCGCCGGCATGGTCGGCAAACCGCTTCCAAAGCTCGATCGGAAAGCCGTTTTTCTGATGGCGGCGGACCATGGCGTTTGCGCTGAGGGTGTTAGCCCCTATCCCCAGTCCGTCACACCGCAAATGGTATTGAACTTCCTGAACCATGGGGCGGCGATCAATGTCCTGACTCAGCAGGTTGGAGCGGAAGTCGTTATCACGGATATTGGCGTCGCTGAAGATTTTGAACCTGGGCTGGCGATTCAATACCGAAAAGTCGCGTATGGAACTGCGAATATTGCCGCAGGACCGGCGATGACCGCGGCTCAGCTCGACCAAGCGCTATCGACCGGGTACGAAATCGCGGAGGAAAAATTCCGCAGCGGTGTCCAATTAGCTGCGACGGGTGAAATGGGGATCGGGAATACGACCCCATCGGCGGCGATTACTGCCGTCCTTACCGGATGCCCCGCCGCAAGCGTGACCGGACGCGGAACCGGAATCGATGAGAAAGGCTGGGAGCGGAAAGTCAGCGTCATCGAACGCGCGATCTCGGTCAATAAGCCAAATCGAAATGACCCGTTTGACATCCTGATGAAATTAGGCGGTTTCGAAATCGCGGCGATGACCGGCGTAACGCTGGCGGCGGCGGTGAACCGCGTCCCGCTCGTTATGGACGGGCTCATCTCCACGGTGGCTTCCGCGCTCGCCGTCGAAATGAACCCGGACGTTCGAAATTACCTGATTGCGGGACACCAGTCCGTAGAAATTGGGCATCAGCACTTGTTAGAAAAGCTTGGATTGAAACCACTGCTGCGTCTGAATTTACGTGTTGGCGAAGGCACGGGAGCAGCGCTCTCCTTTGCCCTGATCGACGCAGCGCTTGCCATTCTGCGCGGCATGGCGACGTTTGAAGAAGCCGGCGTCAGCGGGAAATCGTAGCTACGATAGAACCGCACCTGCGAATTCGGGACCCGCTCCGTCGGAGTTCGGGTAACCACGACGAAAGCGTTATAATACCTGACTTTGGTATCAGACATCTAAAAATGGCGTTAATCATTTTGTTCTAAATCACAAAGGTT
>DAOUFB010000162.1:0-2878 GCA_034430135.1 Flexilinea sp.
TTTTTGTTTGATGTTGTAATATTTTTATTATTTTTCTCTTGACTATGGAAATTTGAAACGCAGACTTTCGCCCGTCGATTTCAGCCTCCAAAAATGATCCGCGGTATACTTCCGATTAATGGAAAAAGATTAAAGGAGAAAGGGAGAATATGCTGTACTACACCGAGGAAATTGATGATGTTCTTATTGAGTTAAAGACCACGTCCGATGGGCTCTCACAGTCAGAAGCCTCCGCCCGTCTCGCTCAAGACGGTCCGAACGAACTTGTTCAGCCGGTTAAACCGACGCTGCTTCAACGGTTTCTTAAAGAACTCGCGGATCCGATGATCCTGATTCTCTTTGCCGCCGCCGTCGTTTCAGCGGTGACCGCCATTTTTAAGAATGAATCGTTTGCGGACGTCTTTATTATCCTGTTTGTCGTCGTTCTGAACTCGATTCTCGGAGTTTATCAGGAAAGCAAAGCGGAAGAAGCGATCGAAGCTCTTCAGAAGATGACCGCTGCACGTTCGAAAGTCGTCCGCGATGGTCAAAAAACGACCGTTCCCAGCTCTGAACTCGTCGTCGGTGACCTGATCCTTCTTGAAGCGGGCGACGCCGTACCCGCGGACGCCCGAATCATCATTTCCGCGTCGCTCAAAATTGAAGAAGCCTCCTTGACCGGTGAATCAGAGCCCGTTTCGAAATTTATCGATTTGATCCACCTGCGCTCGGATCAGGAAGTCCCGCTCGGCGACCGGAAAAATATGTGCTACATGGGGTCGACCGTCGTTTACGGTCATGGTGCCGCCGTCGTGACTGCCACCGGTATGGAAACCGAAATGGGAAAGATCGCTGCGTCCATTACAGCCGCCGAGGAGGAACAAACCCCGCTCCAGCGCAACATGGCAGAGCTGAGCAACGTGCTGACCAAGCTAACCGTCGGAATCTGTATTTTTATCTTCGCTTTTTCCGTAATCCGAAATGGCTCGTTTTCGGGCGAAGCCATCCTCGATACTTTCCTGATCGCGATCTCCCTTGCCGTCGCAGCAATTCCGGAAGGGCTCGTCGCGGTGGTCACGATCGTTCTCTCGATCGGCGTTACCAACATGTCCCGGAGAAACGCGATCATCCGGAAACTGACCGCTGTCGAAACGTTGGGTTCTGCTCAGGTCATCTGCTCCGATAAGACCGGTACATTGACCCAAAATAAAATGACCGTCGTCCGTACCTTTACGCCCGACGAAGACCTTTTAGCCCGGGTCATGGCGCTTTCATCCGATGCTGAACTTGCCCCGGACGCGACGGAAACCGACCCCAAAACGATCGGAGAGCCAACCGAAGCCGCGCTCATTGTCTATGCGCATAAACAAGGATTGGACAAGAATCAGCTCGCAGAAGCTCACCCGCGTATCGGCGAAGCACCGTTCGACTCCATGCGAAAGATGATGTCCACCATTCAGGAAATCGACGGAAAGATCATTCAGTTCACGAAAGGCGCTCCGGACGAAGTTTTAAAAAAATGCACCCGCGTCATTCATAAGGGCGAAGTCGTCGACCTGACCGACGAGATTCGGGACGAAATTCTCGCCGCGAATAACGAAATGGCGTCCGATGCGCTGCGTGTCCTCGCCGGCGCAATGCGCGAATATACGGAGGTCCCGACCTCGTTTGAAGCTGAGGCACTCGAAAATGAGCTGACATTCGTTGGCTTGACCGGCATGATTGACCCGGTACGACCGGAAGTCGGTCCGGCGATCGTCGAATGTTACGAAGCAGGGATTACTCCGATTATGATTACCGGCGACCATAAGGATACCGCCGTCGCCATCGCAAAACAGTTGGACATCCTGCGTGGTGGGAAAATCGCGATCTCCGGCGCCGAACTGAACGGAATTTCCGACGAGGAATTCGACAGGAAAATCGAACATATCGGGGTTTACGCTCGTGTTCAACCAGAGCATAAAGTCCGCATCGTCAAAGGCTGGCGCCGTCTCGGACGAATCACCGCGATGACCGGCGATGGCGTCAATGACGCTCCCGCTATCAAACATGGCGACATCGGCATTGGCATGGGCATCACGGGGACCGACGTAACCAAAAACGTCGCGGACATGGTTCTCGCTGACGACAACTTCGCGACCATCGTTTCCGCCGTCGAAGAAGGACGCCGCATTTTCGACAACATTCAAAAGGTGATTCAATTCCTGCTTTCCGCGAATCTCGCTGAAGTTATCGCCGTTTTCGTCGCATCAGTTCTCGGATTTACGATCCTGAAACCGGTTCATCTCCTTTGGATCAACCTGATCACGGACTCCGTACCTGCCTTAGCGCTCGGGATTGAGGAACCGGAAGGTGACTTAATGAAGCGGGAACCGCGCGACCCGAAAACCCACGTTCTGGGCAACGGCATGGGGTTCGACATTTTCTATCAAGGCATCATCATCTCCATCCTGACCTTGGCGTCTTACTTCATAGGGCACTACATTGAATCGGGAGTTTGGGAATTCATGGTTAACAGCCCGGACGGGACGACAATGGCATTTACGACTTTATCGCTTGCTGAAATCGTCCATTCGTTCAATATGCGATCGCGCAAGTATTCAATCTTTTCAATGAAGTCGGTGAATTGGGCGCTTGTCGGCGCAGCCGTTTTGGCGCTGATCCTGACGTCGGTCGTCCTCTACATTCCGGTTCTTGCTGACATGTTCGAATTCCAGCATATCAGCCTGAAAGAGTTTGGGATTGCGATTGGATTAGCGGTACTGATGATCCCGGCTGTCGAAATCACCAAGTTCATTCAACGAAAATTCAAACGATAAAATCCGACGAATATCAGAGGCTGTCTCAAAACGAATTTTTGGTTGGATAATATTCACTTTTTATTAAAATCAATGTCGAC
>DAOUFB010000163.1:0-5756 GCA_034430135.1 Flexilinea sp.
TTCAAGAATATAATTAGCGGCAAGGAACTTCCCTAATCTATGGAAAAGTGAAACAGACACTCAACAAGATCCCGTCTCTTGAATATAACAAATTCTCTTATAATATTGCTCATCAAAACAATTAATTTGCAAACTTGGCACATTCCCCTATGGTGTTGGGTGTGTTTTAAATTCAAATGTGCAAGGCATTGATGTAGTTGTCAGCTGAAAAACAAATAAGGCAGCTGCCCCCGCGGAGCGTTCCGACCATTCGCAACTTCCCGTCCAAGCCGGAACGAGAACCGTTTTAATCGAATCTTTTTTGCCCCAATCCGCCCAACCGCCAAATTGATGGTTGTTCTGAAAAATATGATTACAATACTCACGAACACCTATATAATTTCCACCGAGCATATTAATATTCTCAGAGGTATGACTATTCATTTCGGACCAGATCGAACGCGGATAATAACGCATTTCGATTCCCGTTGAATACTGGACATTTCCAATAGTTCCGCTTGGTCCTGTATATGGTGTAATCGTTTTTTCATAAAAAACAGGGATTTCTGGAACAACAGGAATCGGAACATAGACTGAATCGGGATTTACCGTTTCAAATGACTTATTCCGCGTCCGCTCAAAATCAGCCCGAACTTCATCAGGCAGTACGTCTATGCGTTCTTCCTGAATCACCTCGATCGTAGAGATGTAGGATACCGTCCGATCCTCGAACATTCGGTATCGTTCACTCTTAAGGAAAGAACCCGTCTCATGATCATACCAATAACGATCATAAGGACCTACATATGGTTTTTCAGATGTTGTATCCCAACCCAGCTTAAAATCCATCCGCAAGTAGCATAGCATTTCGAGCAGCACACCTTTCCGCCCGTCAACTTCACCCTCTGTTATCTGCGCGTCAAACTGTCGGCATTCCTGCTCAGCAATCATCGCTTCCAACTCATCCGCGTAACTGAAATCCGCTTGATAGGGACCTAAAATTCGGTCGGAGATTAGATAGCTGTCCATGTAGGAATACCCAAACGTTTCGAGATGAACCCCTACCAGTTTCCGTTCTCCCGTTTCGGTAAGAACGTACTGAGCTTCTTCTTCCTTGATCCCCTCACGATTGATCCAATACCATTTTTCTATGCGTCCATCCAAGGGAAAACGCAAGCCTTTCGTATCTTCGGGATGTATTTCACGATAAATGAGATGAACCCACCCTTCTTCCCCTAACGGAATCGGTCGTGACGTTTCGTTCCATTTTCGGATTTGGAGAATTGCCTCGTCTATAGAAATTTTCTGTGCGTGAACGGTACTGAACCCAAAGGCAACGAAGAATAAAACAATAAATAAAATCGACAATCGTTTCATTCGAATACTCCTTTCTATCTCCCGATTAATAATAGGATATTCGCAATCTTGAAAATTTATTTCACTCGCTCGAAAAGCCTCCGTCTCCGATACGTCACCAGCGGCGCCAGCGCTTTCCGAACCCAATACTTCGCCGTCAACAAACTCAGCGCCTTTCCACCGTTGCGCCGGTGAATCGCCAACATATCTTTCCAGCAACGCTCATCCGCCGCCACCGTCTTCGCGTCCGCGTGGAGGCGAAAATTCGCCCATGGCTCGCCGCCCGGAAAATACCGATACGGCGCGATCGCCGCTAAACGCAACCAGAGGTCATAATCCATCGCGAACCAGATATCCTGATCGAGCGGTCCGACCCGCTCCCAAAGTTCCGCCCGAAAGAAAAACGCCTGCTGCGGAATATGAACCGAACCGCGCCGGAGCGACGCTAAATCCGTCTGTCTGGCGTTGAACCGTCCGATGACCCGGTCGTCCGCGTCAATAAAGTTACAGTCCCCATAAATAAACGAGCACTCCGGCGCGGCTTTCAGCGCAGCGACCGCCTTCCGAACCGCGCCAGGCTCGTAGGTATCATCCGAATTAAGCCAGGCAAAAACCTCGCCCGTTCCCCGATTAAAGCCCTTATTGATCGCGTGCGTCTGACCCGCGTCCGGAACCGAAACCCAATAAGCCAGCCGATCCGCGTAACGCTCGATAATCTCGCGACTCCCGTCCGTCGAACCGCCGTCGATAACGAGATATTCGAGATTTGGATAATCCTGATTCAAAACCGATAAAATCGTCCGTTCCAAATACGCGCCCTGCTGATACGACGGCGTTACGACCGTGACCTTCGGATATTCTTCGCTAAACGCTTTCATTTCTTCTCCTCCGGCGGGTTATCGCCGTTATGTATTCGATAAACGCAGGTTTCCGAGTCGCGCTCAACGAGCTCGCCATGCGCCTTTAGCCACTCCTGCAAGCGCGGCTGCTGATAAAAACGGGGAAAATCTGTCACGATCAGGTATTGACGGTTATTGAACGTTTCGCGGAGAACCTGATCCGCCGCCTCCGCGCTAAGCGTTTCGACGGAGCGATCCCAAATGACCGGTGTCCTTAGCGCCCAATACATCATCCCCGATCCGTAATCGTCCATCAGCCCGACGACGTTGATCTGATTCGGGTAGGGGTCGTACTGCTGCGCCATGCGTTCGAGCCGCTCCGGAAACGTCCGGTAATCGACCCGTCTCAGCGTCAGCCCCGCCGTCAGTACCCACCAGCCGCAGACAATCGTCAGCGAAGCCGCAAGGAGAACGCGTCCCAGGCGATCCGACGAATCGCGCCGAAAACTCCGAGCAACCCGATCCGAGAGAATGCCGATCCCGACCGCGGCGAGCGGAAAGAGCGGCGTCTGATAATAGTCATGCGTCCCAATATGATGCGGCAGTGCGAACCCATAGAGGACGAAACCCGCGAAATACCCGAGCCAGATGGCTCGCCGTGTCCCGCGCAGGAGACTGATTCCGATCAGCGCCGCCGCCGCAAGAAGGATCCCGAAAACGGCGTCCGTCTCCCGCAGCCAGCGGATATAAAAGCCCGCCGTGAACCATGCGCCGAAATTGAACCGTCCCTGATATTGTTGACCTAAAAACCCATCAATCCATAGACCCCAAACGTTATACAGCGTTATCGGCAGGATCGCGAGAAGCCCCATGACCCAGCGCTGCGGCGAGGCGATCGCTTTCCGAACTGAACCCGCCGTCCCGAGCGTGGCGCACGCGAGCGCCAGACCCAACGGAAAGATCATCACCTGTTTCACGAAAATCGCCAGTCCGACGAACAAACCGCTCAGCAACGCCAGACCCCAGGAGTTCCGTTCGCTCCAGCGCATCAATGCGCCTAAAGACAGGATCGTCATAAACGTCATCAGCGCTTCCGGCTGGAACGAACGGCTGACGTACACGCCGTACGGAAGAAGCAGGTAAACTCCGACCGCCGCCAGAACGCCCGATTCGCTCAGCCAACCGCCCGCCAGCCAGATGAGCCCAATCGCTCCCAAAAGCCAGAACGATATCGCCAACGCACGGGGAACGCGTAAATCCGCGTCGCCGATGAGCGCGTAAAGCTTCGCCGAAACGTACTCCATGATCGGCGGCTCGATCCATAGCTCGCCGTCCCCGCGCATCCGCGCTTCCTCGCGGTAACGCAAATCCCGCCCCGGGAGGTCGCCGCCGTCGCTCAGGTAAAAACCGCGTGCGATAAGCGCCGAATGGAGCTGACGCGCCGGATGAAAATCGAGCGGCGGGTTGGAAAATTCAATGAATCGGATTCCCGCCCCAATCAGCAGGATCAAAAAAAGCAGCGCGCCCGTAACAGGGCGAAATCGCGCGGTCTTCGTTTTCTCGCTCAACGCTTTTCCTCCTCCTTCTGGCGCAGGTCGTACAAAAGGAAGCCATTTCCCTCCGCCGCTAACGGATATGCGTTCAAACGCGCCGCCAACTCCGGCTGAGCCGCCAATTCGCCCAACGACGAGATGAAAAAGTAATCCATCTCCGCCGTCAATGCGTCAAAACGTGCCTCGAAATCGCTCGTGTCCCGTCCCGCCGCCTGAAACAGCCGTTCATCGCCGGAAGATTGCCAACTCATGTCCAAACGCCTCAGTCCGTAATAATTCAGCCTCATGCCATAATCGCCGGTCAGCCCGATCAGCCGTGCGCCTTCGGGAATCGCCGCTCCGGCGCGCGCCCAGCTCGCCGGTTCAGCTCGTTCATCGCTCGCGCGCAGCATTCCGACCGCAACGTAAGCGCCATAAAATGCACCGAAACCAACGATGAGCGCGGCGGCGGCTTGACGGATGCGCCCCTGCGCCGCGATCTTTTCCCAAATCAGCGCAAAAACCGGCGCGGCGGACAGCGCAGTCAGCGGGTAAATCATCAGCGAATAATACTCATGCGTCGTGACCTGATACGGAACGGTCAGCCCATACGCGAAATAGCCAGCCCATGCGCCCAGGATCGGCGCGAACCGTTCCCGCCGCAGCGTGAAAACGCCGACCAGCGCAATGAAAATCATCGGCAGCGAGATGAGCCCTTTCAGCATCGCCAGCCACTCAGCGTAAAACCGCGGTTTCCAGATCATTCCGCCTAAGGAAACGACCCAAAACGAGACGAATCCGCCGGAACGCTCCGAACCGAGGAAAAGCGCGTAAATGACCGTCGGCGCAACCGCCGCGGCTCCCACGAATACCACCGTCCGTAAACTCCGAACCCAGCCATCCCGGCTCAAACGCGCAACCCAAACGCCGGCAAGAAGTCCAGCGATAAAGAAACCGGCGAACGCCTTGACGAGAATCGAGACACCGCCGAAAACCGCCGTCATCAGAATATCTCGTTTCCGACCGTCCTCCGCCCAGCGCAGCCCCGCCCAGATCGCCGCCATTAGCCATGCACACATCCATGGATCCGGCTGGATCGAGCGAGACATGATGACGCTCATCGGAAAGAACATTAAAATCAGAACGCTCCCCGCCGCTCCCGCGATCGACGAGATCCGCCATGCGGCGAGAGCGATAAAAACAGCCCCCAAAACCCAGAAGAACGACGAGAGCAAACGCCCAACGCGCCAATCTTCCGCGTCCATCAGCCGGTACACGAACGCAATTAACCGCTCCAGTATGGGCGGTTCGTAGGCTTCGAGCTGGCTTAAATCGCGTGAACGCGCGGCTAAATCCGCGTCCGTGTCCTGACGCGTCTGGAGATAAAAATCGCGCGCGAGAATAAGCGAACGCAGTTGGCGCGTTCCATGAAAATCGAGCGGCGGATCGTCCAGATCCGTGATCCGAACCGCGAATCCCAACAGCAGGATCAAAACAAACAGCAGGAACACGGCTGCCCGATTTTTCTTTTGAACTTTGGAGACCGTCATAAGCTTTTTTCTCTCACGGAGTTTCCTCCGAACGGATTTTTTTCATTTCCGCTATCACGCATTATTTTGATCAACGTTCCGATCTATCGGCGTCAATCCAATAGCTTTCGATATGCATCTAAAGAAGATAAGCGCTTCGCTGACCCAGCCGTGAAAATTTTTTCCGCGAACTTCGGCGAAATGATCGCCATGGCGGTCAGCAGAATCCGCCGCCAGTCCGAAACGACACGCGCGGGCACGAGCCCGAACGCTTTACCGTAGGCGCGAAGCGAGGCAAACGAATCGCCGCCAACCGATAAATAATTCGCGTCGAGCCAGGATGCGCCGCCGCGAATTTCACGCCGAATCGGATCCACATCCTCCGAAAACGCCGGGGTCTGTTCGAGCCATGACGCGATACGCATCGCCTCAAGCCCAAAATCCGCGCAATGCGCCCGATTTTTCGCCTCCGCGTAAAACCGCGCCGCCGCCAGCGGTTCAGGAAGATAAAGCGTCTTCGC
>DAOUFB010000164.1:0-7699 GCA_034430135.1 Flexilinea sp.
GCCTGTTCAAGAATATAATTAGCGGCAAGGAACTTCCCTAATCTATGGAAAAGTGAAACAGACACTGTTGCATTTATTTATGATAATTCACCCATAAGAAAAGCGACTAAGATTTCTATTTCTTAATCGCCTTATATCTTCAATATTTAGTTTTATTCAGCTCGACAAACTGGGATTTTCAAATTAGTCTTTACAAATTACCTTCGAACCTTCACCATCAATTACTATTCCCTGATGGTTGTTAATTGGGAATAGATTCAAATCTGAAAACTCAGTCATTATTTTTTCGGTAACTTTCTTAAATGGTGCCGTAAGATAATGCGGAAGAACATAGAAATCAATCAAACCAAGACCCACATCATCTTTTTGTGAGTAATCATCCGGCTTCTCATCCATTTGTTCAATATATTGTATGGTTGAAGCGCATATAATCGCACCTGCCGATTCACCAATCATGAGTTTTCCATTTGCTAATTCTTTCTTCAACAACTCATCCGTTCCCGTTTTGCGTAGTTGATCCATAAGGAAAAAAGAATTTCCGCCAGTAAAATATATAATATCCGCATCTTCAAAAACAGACCTTATTGTTGAATAAGTCTCCGTTGAAATATCAATTTCAGTTACGGCTGCTTCCAGTTTTTTGAATAGTTTTCGAGCCGAGCCAACATAACCTGTATATCCTTCACGCAGTGAAGCTGTTGGAATAAATGCGACTTTCTTGTTATTAATTTCTTCTTTTATTAAACTTCCTACACTTGAAAAGTGCGAACATAAGAACAGTTTCATCTAAATTCTCCTCCATAACTTCTAATTTATCTAAACCGCTTTAATCTTCTTATTTATCAATTCAATGAATGCTATCACAGTCGCTTCTATCATCGGAAGCCCATAAGGACTAAATATGAAACCGATGACCAAGCCCGATATACCTATTCCGACTTTCCCTTGAATGAAAGAAGCTAACGCTCCAAATATGCAGAACACCATTACGATATACATTAACGCTGTTCCTATACCAAGTAAGAATGTCATAAATGCAGTCATAATTGATAAAACAAGACTAATCGGAAATAAGATAATTTTAAATATCTATCTCATACACTACCTCTTTTTCTCTTCGGCTTATGTGCTGCTTACAACCATTATTTTAGTCGATAATGGCTCTAAGCAACACATAAACTATCAGTTTCTTCAGTTTCTAACTTTGGTAGAAGCTCTAAAACCTTTGATTTTACTGAACTATTTGCCTCTGTCATTATTATGACACGAGACCCCGAAGCCAGGTCAATTCCAGAGTAAAACCCGTTGTTCCGTCTCCAAGATAAACGAGCTTGAACGAACCGTCGCTTGCGTTCTTCTCGCGAACCGGTTCAAGCTCACAGGCTTCACGGTAGAAAGACAGGCTCTTTTCTAAATCAAATACGTTAAAATTGAAATGGTTAAAGTCAGCATGGATTGTAAACCCCTTTCGCGGATCGTTACCTTATTATAAAAGATACAAGAAAATATCAAGATAAAAGGTGAAGATCCGAGAAGTCGCTTTCGAATTTTGGGGATTTTTCCGCTTGTCAGTGTATAATTTTTATGGTTGCCGAATAAGTTTTATTCATGCCGAAAGGACAGGTCTCATGGAATCTTTCTTTTTTAATGGTTCACTTTCCGAAATCGACCCGGACGTCGAATTCCTGAATCAAGTCGAAGCCGAACGGCAGAAGCGAAAGCTCATCATGATCGCCAGCGAATCGTTTGCGCCGGAATCCGTCCGCGAATCGCTCGCCTCCCGTTTCCAAAACATTTACGCCGAAGGCTATCCGCCGGAAGAAACCCGAAATATGTCCGCCGGCGACATCCTCAATTACAGTGAGCGTCTTACCGAATACCGCCGCAATTCTGACCCGCGCTACTACAAAGGTGTCGAATACGCGGATACGATTGAGGAATTAGCCCGCCGCCGCTGCGCCGAACTGTTCGCGAATGCACGTGTCAGCGCCGATCAAATCCAGGTTAACGTCCAGCCGCTCTCCGGCGCGCCCGCCAACAACGCAGTTTATCACCTGATCAAGCCGGGAGACACCGTGCTCGCGATGGATCTCCTTCACGGCGGACATCTCACCCATGGGTCTCCGGTCAACCGCACAGGAGAACTCTACAACATTATCCACTATACCGTTGACCCGACGACCGAAAAAATTGACTATGAAGAAGTTCAGCGCCTCGCGCTCGAACATAAACCTAAACTCATTATCTCCGGCTACACCTCTTTCCCCTATATACCAGATTGGAAAGCCTATCGGAAAATAGCGGATTCGGTCGGAGCGATTCTCCTCGCGGATATAGCCCACATTGCCGGGCTCGTCGCCGCTGGCGTCGTTCCCTCTCCAGTCGGGATCGCTGACGCAATTTCTTTCACGACCCATAAAACGCTCACAGGTCCGCGCGCCGCGGTCATTTTGACGACAAATCCAACGTATGCAAAAGCGATCGATAAAGCTGTCTTCCCGGGAGAACAGGGCGGACCTCATATGCATACCATCGCCGCACTGGCGACGATTTTCAAAATCGCACGTGAACCAGAGTTTAAAACCTATCAGCAGCAAATTCTTAACAACTGTCAGGCGCTCATCGCGCAAATCCGTGAACGCGGCATCCATGTCTGCTACGGAGGTTCCGATTCCCATATGTTCCTCATCGATTGCAAAGAGATTGTCGGAGAGGACGGCGCGACGCTGACCGGCGATATGGCGGCGCGCATTTTCGATAATGCGGGCATCGTCATTAACCGCAACACGATCCCAGGCGATAAGTCAGCGCTCCGTGCCAGCGGACTGCGCATCGGGCTGTCCTGCGTAACTCAAATCGGACTCAAGGAAGCCGATATGGTCGAGCTGGGCAACATCATGGCAGATCTCCTGTATGCAATCAAACCCTACAAAACCTTTGGACAAAAGGGAATGCTCCTGCGCGCGAAGGTCGACTTTAAAGTGTTCCAAAATTGTAAAAACCGCATCCGTGACCTCGCGGCAAAGTGGCAAGATCACTCCAACGACCCGAAGTTCGGCTATCCGCATTTCTTCTACATCGACGATACATTTAAATCAAAGAACGGGAAATCATCCTTGCTGATCCATGGACCGTTCTTCCGTGAATTTGTCGATCAGGCGTTCTTAACTGACGTCGAATCGCTCCAGCTCGGCGAATCCACCGAAGCGAGTCTCGTCGCTGACGGTGAAATTGTCGACGGCATGATGGGACTGACCGAAAAGGGTTACATTTTGACCGTTCCGACCGAAAAAATCGGGCTTGTCGCCGCCTGGCTGCGCGAATTATCGGATGGGTTCGTTTATTTCGATGCAGATGCGCGGACCCGCTTGCCCGAACGGACAATTATCGAAGAAACAGATCCGGTCGAATTCAAGGTCGTGAACCCCGTCGAATGCCCCAAGCCGTTCGCAATTGGGTTGAAACCGGAATTGGGGAATCCGCTTCCTGAATTTGACTTCGCGAAGTATGAACACGTCGATACCCCCATTAAATTCACCGCGCTTCATGACGTTCATCTCGCCGCGAAAGCCAAAATGGCGCCGTTCGCGGGTTACGAAATGCCGCTCTGGTACAGCTCCGTTAAAGAAGAACACCATGCCGTCCGTACCGCCGTTGGTCTTTTTGACGTCACACACATGGGCGTTTACATGGCGTCAGGTCTGGACGCACGCGCATTCCTGAACTGCGTCGTTCCGAATGATGTCAACACGCTCCTCGTCGGAGACACTTTCTATACCCACCTCTTGACGCCGGACGGGGATGTCATCGATGACTTGATCATCTACCATGTTGCGGACGAAGAATACATGATCGTCGTCAACGCTGCGAACGATGAAAAGGACTGGGCATGGCTCAACGCGGTCAAAGACGGAACCGTTCTCGTTGACCGAAACGCGCCGTCCGCCCGTGCCTTCGGACGCAATGTCATTCTGGAAGACCTGCGCGATCCAAAAGCGGGAGAAAGAATGCGCGTCGATATCGCGCTTCAGGGACGCGCTTCGATTCAAATCCTTGAGCAGTTCAACATGAACGCCAGCGATCGGCTGAAGCTCCAACGACTCGCCAAAGGTAAAGTCATCCATATCCAGCTTGGCAGCTATGACGTTATCATCTCCAGGACGGGCTATACCGGCGAAAAATTTTCATTCGAAATCTTTGTCCATCCGGATAAAGTCGCCGCGCTTTGGGATGATCTGATCAATATCGGCTCGGCGTTCGGGATTCTGCCCTGTGGTCTCGCGGCGCGCGATTCCCTCCGAATCGAATCCGGACTTCCGCTCTATGGTCATGAACTCGCAGGTCCGCAGAACTATAAACTCTCCGAAGTCGGCTTCAGTCACTTTGTGAAAATCTATAAAAGCTGGTTTATTGGACGAAACGCCTTCCTCTCCGAAGTCGAGGAAAAGAAACGTCAGCTCGTTCGCTTTACGATCAAGGGAAAATCTCAGCGCCTTGCGCAGCCGGGAGATCCGCTTTTCGACGAGAAAGGAAAGGTCGTGGGGATTGTGACTTCCTGCTCGATTGACTCCGAAGGCGGCGTCGTTGGCTTAGCCATGGTCGATATCGCGTTCGCGCTGGAAGGCACGGAATTCATCATCTACCAAAATGCCGCCCGCACGACATTGAAAAAGCTCGACGAGCTGAAATTAGGCGATAAGCTGCCGATGCCCGCGACCGCTGTCGTGTTGCGCCGCTATCCGAAATTGACGTAAGCGCTTCGCTGCGAAAAAAAGGACTCTCTTAAAGGAGCGCTGACATAAGAAAACATAAGAAAATGCAGTCAAATCAACGGTTTTCTATGGCAGCGGTCAAACAGGGCAAGGTCAAAAATCGAATAATCGAGCGATAAAGGGATGTTTCCGTATGGAGCATCCCTTTTCGTTTGTGCCGGCGGCATAGATTTCCTATCAGAAGTCTATGCCGCTTTTTTCATGCCCACCGTTACGCATTGAGCGGCATTTCTGCCTTGCCGGAAGCCGTTTTCCGGGTAGAGCGAAACAAAGGCTGTTCCGTAATGAGCAACCACCATCTGCGAAACAGGGATCTTTCGCAAATGTTGTCCTTGCGGAGGATTGGGACTATACCCTTGCGGGACTCTCCCACATCAACCGGGAAAGCGTTGACGCGATCCGAACCGCAGCCAGCCGGCGGGACAATTTCCAAAATTATTCTTCAGAACAATATCACAGAATAACCGCACCTTGAATTATAAAAGCATTAGTTATATTGACATGTAATACGAATAGTGATATACTACGAATAGTGATACAAAGATGGGGAAGGAGAAGATGAGAGAAAATATATCAAGCGGAGCTTTAACTGAAACGACATTATTGGTTTTAATATCCTTATATAAAGAACTACATGGGTATGGAGTTAAACTGTTTATTGAAGAAAAAACCAATGGAAGAGTTGTTTTAGGAATGGGGACTCTATATGGAGCAATAAAGAATTTAGTTGAGAAAGGATGGATTGTTGAATCTTCAAGGGTAGATGGAAAAGTGAATTACGTTATAACTGAATCAGGAAAAGAACAGATTAAAAAAGAGGAAAACCGATTGTGTGAACTTCAATTATTGATAAAGAATATAAGGGGTGAAGAACATGAAAAAAATTAGATTTTTTTTAGATCCCATAAGTGAATTGGAAGTATGGTTAAATAAAATGGCTAAGAAAGGATATAGATTAAAAACAATAAATAATTTTATATATGATTTTGAAAAATCCGATAAGGATTATTCTTATTCAACACAGTTTATAGGGGCAAATTCTTCAAAGGAAAATAATGGCTATATACAAATGCTAAAAGAAAATGGAACGCGAGTATATAGAGCACCATTGAACCAAGGGAACATTGCTTTTGGGAAATTTAGACTCAGGCTGTATGCACATGGAGATGGGAAAATAGCGAGTTCTTTTCAAGGATACAATAAAGAAATATTAGTGGTAGAAAATGACGGAAAAGAACCACAAAAATTGTTGACAAATAAATCAGATTTGGCAGAGCAATATAAAGATATAAGGAATGCATATTTGCAAGGATTTATAATGTTGTTTGCTTTGTTTGCCTTTTGTATATATATTTTGTACGATAGTAATTTTGAAGCATCCAAGATTGTTCTAAGTGGGATTATCGGATTAGTTACATTGATAATTGCAATGATACTATTTAATGCGCAAAACAACTATAATAAATATAAAAATGAGTTTGATTTAATAGATTGACATTTATTTTCCGATTATGATAGAAAACAGTAAATCAAAAAATGATTTACTGTTTTTTAGCCTAAAAGCGAAAACACCTGATGGAAGAAGCGTCCAGAAATATAAAAAGGTCCTTGACAAAAAAATGAACTGCACCCCCAAGGTTGGACATACAACAACAGAGGGGGTGCAGTTCATTTGAGATAAGCGATTTTTTCTTTGTCCTGACTTAGCGGCAGCAAATAAACGTTCTCCTATGGACGTGTTTCTGCGGGAACTTTCCTCTGTTCAAATTTCACCTCAATTCTGGATCCCGCTTTCAGTTCCAGCCGTTCATCGTCGCACAGCTCTTTGATCACCGTGAAACGGGCAGGGTCGGTGCCGTAACTGATCTTGCTTATTTCTGTAATGCCGTTGGGATGCACAAAGTTCACGGGCTTGGGATCGACAGAAAAATAGGTCATTAGAAAAGGCACGTCAAGAGCTGCCGGGGAAGCAATCCGAAACCGCAAATCTCTGCCGTGGGTGTCAATCCGGCGGATCGGCATTCCGCAGCTCTTGATCCCGTATTTCTGCAAAATGGCAACTTCCTTTTTTAGATCAGTCTCGTAATTCTCAAAGGCAAGCTCACAATAGCCGAGGACGCAGGTATCGAGGCGTTCCAGCCTGTCAATGAGCACCCCTTTCCCCAGCAGGCGCATGATACCCTTTGCCGCACCAGGCATCCTTGATCCGTCCAAAAGCTCCATGTAGGGACCTTTAGAGAAGTAGATCAATGCGTTGATAGGATTTTTCTCTCTTCCGTATTCAACGGCAAATCCTTTTTCTCTATATTCCTGAACAGCTTTGTCAAGCTGTTCAACCTTCACAATAACGTGACTTAATTTCATAGGAAAATCCTTTCTGATGCTTATTCCTCAAAATAAATATCCGTGCCGACGCCCTTTTCGGTGATAATGAGCCGGGAGATCGTCAGCGGAATATACCACGCAAAAACTACCAACTTCCACCCAAAACGAAAATACCGATGATCCCGCCGACAATGATGTTTATGGCGAAAATCCCGATAGTAAAGGTAATATCATGCCCCAAAAGGGACAAACCGCAAAAGCATACGCCGGGTGTCGAAAGATACGCCGCAGAAAATGTCGGCATAGAAGTACTCACCCTGCCCTCTGTTATAAAAAGCATCTTCTCCCATGTGAACAAAAAACAGGCGATCACCACAGTCAAAACCGTGTTCTTGAAAAAGTCCTTCCTTTATGATTGCTGTCCGCGTCATGAAAAACACCCCTTTTCTATCACACGCGCCATTTGTTTCCTTACCTTCAGTTTAACATTCTATTCTACTGCATGAAAACAAATACGCTGCAAACGGGAATCTTCACGTCTGCGTTTCAAATTTCCATAGTCAAGAGAAAAATAATAAAAATATTACAACATCAAACAAAAA
>DAOUFB010000165.1:0-3289 GCA_034430135.1 Flexilinea sp.
GCGGCGATTCAGGAATCGGGTCTCGCCGATAAAGTGACCCACATTTCGACCGGCGGCGGCGCCTCGCTCGAAATGCTCGAAGGACTGGTCCTCCCGGGCGTTGCCTGCCTCGAAGACAAGTAAGTAATTTTTTTCTGTCGAATACGCCCTGAGGAAAAATCAGGGCGTTTTGTTTCGGTTGGTTAAGTCTGCTGCCGATTCAATCGGTTTCCCGGAGCGAAGCAATCATGATCGGCAACGCTTTCCGAAATTCAGGATCATCCGTCGATGAAAACGCTATTCCTGAAGAATAACCATTTCCAAAAATGATTTCAACCGAATACATATCATCTCCGAATGGATTCATATAACCTGCGGCAGATAAGCCATTGATCTTCAACTCTTGAGCGCTTTTTACGTCAAACATGCTCATGGCATTTATGACGTCGGATGGAGACGTAAAACCAAAGTAATCATAGGTAATTCGAACGAGAAGCTTTTCATCAACTGACCGATACAATCCGATAATGTTATTCTCCATCGTCTGTTCAATCTTTTTAACCGGCTGTAAAAAATCAGGGAGATAAATCGAAATACCCGCCTTATCAAAAGAATAAAGCGTCCAGTTTTGGACTTCATTTTCGATCATCCCCTCGTAATCTTCCCAATCCAGTTCAACGAATTTCGAATCTCCAAAACTGAACTCCGATCCATATGCGCTCCCAGCAGACAAGAACAATACACACACTGCGAATAAAAACCAACTTAACTTTTTCATAATGTACCTCCTAAAGTTTTCCAAGTTTGATCAAACATATAATCCGGAATACCAAACTCACTCACCATGCATTCACCACCCTTGGGATGGAGCTTTATTTTTCCACAACCATATCTGCTTAAAAGCATAGGACCACAATGCAGCCGTCCCGCCACAGGCGTACAGGGAAAGCGAACGCCACCCTTGTCTTTCTGTTGTTGTCCTGCTAATGAATAGTCACACGTTGTGGATATTTCCCAGTCTGTATTTAATGCCATTGCGGTATGTGGGATTTCAATCGCAACCATTGCGCCGTAAATACCTGACAAATTCGTATAATTAGGAATATTACCTATATAATTTCCATAAAAGCTAACAACGTTTGCGCTAACAGGTTGACAAAGCTCCGAGTCTACGCCTAAATTTTCCAACTTGTAAACCGAAAATTTTTCAAAACCCGTCGAATAGCCAGTCTTTTCGTCGCCATTTTTAATTCCAATCGCGAGTTTCACGCTCCCTAATTCCAAACGATCAGATAAATCCAGCTTATCGATAAATCGATTATTCAAATAGAATAATCCAATTTTATCCCGGACAATCAGTAAAATCGTATTCTTTTGGTTTTCACCAACATTTAATTTACTTACATACCCGTAATTAATCATTGTTCCTTCGCCATCGCCATGATTATCTGATAATTCCCAATAATCATTAGAATCTACCCATAATCGATACTGGTCGTTCCCGCCGTTATGCCTGAAGAGCAAGCCAAAATCAAATGGATGCACAGATGATGAATAAGGATTGTTAAAAGTCACTTCCAAAATGAAATCTTTTAAATCATGCAAGCTATCTTCTGAAAAGACTTCGACGTAGTCATCTTCATAATGCTTTAGTGATCCGGAACTTTCGACGTCAATCTTTATGGCTTCTTTCAATAGGATATCCAAAGTTCGACGGACTTCATCATAATTTTTGTAACGATTTTGATTAGCCATCAACGAATTGATCTCAAGATCCACTTTGCCCGCGTCCACCGACGCTGTCGCAGATGGTTTTGGTGTCTTTGTCTTCGTCGGGAGGGGTGTTACTGAAACATCGACAACAACTTCCGTTTTTATATCTCCTGTTTCCGTGATCTTCGCAATAGCGCCTGGCTTGCTGTAATCCATTAAACCATTGATTAGTATGATAACCAAATAAGCCACAGCTACTAGTAAGAAGAACACCATTAGCTTTGGTATTTTGCCCGACTTTCGTCCCTTAGCAGCCGGGCGAATTGGTATTTGAAGTTTGTTGAGATCGGGAAACGCCGCTCTTTCCGGTTCAGATTCTTCCTTCGCTTCATCTTGTTCGCCTCGAAGTTTTCGCAAATCCGTCGCCCCGATACGCACCGAGCTGTCCGTCTTTGACGTAGACGCAGGCGTGGTCTGAATCCCGGTCAGCGTCCCGCGCGCACGATTCGCAATCGACTGCAGCCCCAAGCCGTCTAAATCACGGAGATAATCCGTAAACGTCGGATAACGGTCTTCCGGATCTTTCGCTAATACACGATCTAAAAACCGCTTCACGGATTCGCTCAATTCCGGGACAACCGCCCGCGGATCGGGAATCGGTTCCGTCGCCTGCTTCATGAGAATCGCCAAAGCCGTATCGCCGCGGAACGGCTTCTGACCGGTGATCAGTTCGTAAAAGGCAATCGTCAGCGAATACATATCCGCCCGCCCGTCAACCTGCTTGCCCAATCCCTGTTCCGGTGCCATATATTCCGGCGTGCCAATCCCGACGCCTGTACCTGTCAGCGAACGCCCGTCAGTTTCGTCTTCAATCCATTTCGCGATGCCGAAATCGGTCAGCATCGGCGTCTTCCCATCGACAAGCATAATATTCGACGGCTTGACGTCGCGGTGCAAAATCCCCTGCTGGTGAATATAGTCAAGGGCTTCCGCGATGGGGCGGAGAAGGCGAACGGCGGTCTCAACGCGTATCGGCGTCTTGACCTCTTTCAACGTCGCACCCTTGAGATATTCCATGACCAGATACGGTGCATCCTGATGCTCCCCATAATCGAGAACTTTGACAATATTCGGATGATTCAGCTTCGCGAGCGCACGGGCTTCCCGATCAAACCGTTCTCGGATTTGTCCGAATGTGGCTGAGCCGAAAATATCGGAACGGATCAGCTTGATCGCGACGATACGATCCAGCGTCGTGTCCCTCGCCTGATAAACGATCGCCATTCCACCGCGTCCGACTTCGCGAATTACTTCGTATCGTCCGATTCGTTCCATGTTTTCCTCTTCTTATTGGATCAATAGCGTAATAAGTCCCAAACACGCCCAAAATAAGCGTTATCCATTATGACTTCGCTCACGAGGCATTTCGAATCCTTCCGATAAATTTTGAAAATGTATGGTATTCCGCCAGCTGGACGAATCCATCGGAACGGACCGCAGTGGATCCGCGCTCCGATCCACTCGCATTCACGCCGAACCGGTTTTTTATTGAAATAATCCGGTTCGACGACAGCTTCCCAGTCATACGCCTGAGCCG
>DAOUFB010000166.1:0-6376 GCA_034430135.1 Flexilinea sp.
TTCCCCTTCCCAGTTTCTTAAGATCCATGCTTCCAACTTGTAACGCATCATTGACAAACCAACACTTCCCTAATCTATGGAAAAGTGAAACAGACACATGGAACAGAATAACTGTGTTTTTTTCCAGCTCTGTTTCGCGCAGTTCCTGAAAACTTTTCGAAAATTTCCAGCTAAAAACCTCAAAAAGCCGGTGTTTACGGCTCAATTGCAATCATTCTTATCCTTTTTTGTTTTTTTCAGTACAATTAAGGCAGGGTGATACGATGAGACTGACAAGAGAACGGCTCTTAAACCTGACCAATTCGTACCTGACGAAAATCGTCCGCAAGGATCCCAACATCATCGCGATCTATATGACCGGATCGATGCTGGAGGAGGATCCGTTCCTTAACGGGACGACCGACGTTGACCTTGTTTTCGTGCATAACCATACGCGCGACATCCAGCGTCAAATCGTTCCAATCACCGAAGACGCGACGCTCGACATTCATTTCTTCCAGCAATCTTATTACTCCCCGCAGCGCAAGATCCGCCTTGATCCCTGGGTCGGTCCGGGACTCTGCTTCGACCCGGTTCTCCTATATGGGAAGAGCCACTGGTTCGAGTTCACCCAAGCCGCGATCGAGGGGGCATTCTTCCAGCCGAATTACGTCCTGCAGCGGTCGCGATCTTTCTTTGGACAGGCTTACGAGAGCTGGACCGAACTTTCACGCAACCGGAATCTTACGCAAGCGCGCTATATCCTGAATTACCTGAGAATGGTTGAAAACGCCTGCAACTCGATCGCGTCATTGAGCGCACATCCGCTGACCGATCGGCGCATCCTGAAGCAGTTTAAAACTGTCTGCGAAAACGTGAAGATGGATCATCTCGTCCCCATGGCGAATCAGCTGTTTATCGGCGAGAATGACCTTCAGCCATATTACGATTATTTCGCGAAGAGTTGGCGCTACTACCTCGAAGAGTTCGGGAAAAGCGACCTCGGGAACCAAATACCGAAATATCATGCATTCCGATTGAATTACTACGCCAACGCGGTCGAGTATTACTGGGAAGAACATCTCATTTCGGCGGTTTGGCTGATGCTGAAAACGTGGAGCACGGTCGTAGAGTGGTGCGGACTCCATGGCAATCCGCATTACGAATCGTTCCTGAACGCGCTTCAAATCGGCACGAACTTCACGCAGAATCGAGAAGAGCAGCTGCGCGAATTCATTGATACCGTCGATGAGGGAATCGAGAAGTGGGGCGTCGAGAATGGCTTCACGGCGCAGGAGTCTGACTTCATTCAATAATTTCATTAACACTGATTGTTTATGATGTTTATCCTGTTGTATACAAGAATATTTTCACTTTTTTTTTCAATTAATTTCGTTTTAAAATATCGTCTAAAGAGTTCTAATTGATTGAGGTTGTGACTATAAGCACATTCATGTTGAATTTTGGAGGTTCAAAATGAAAAAAACATTAAAGTTTTACTCGCTTTTCATCTTCTTATCATTTTTTTTCGGTGGAGATCTGTCTTTTGTCCAAGCTGCTCATCAAACTGAAAGTCAAATCAGCGCGGGAAACCGCGTCGATTTTTTCTTCGACGAATTGTCGGTCAACGCGGAAGAAATTAGCTTTACGCTGACCCTCCGCGGCGCCCAGACCGACGGTGATGATGATTGTGTAGAGACATATCGAAACGGAATCCGCGCTGAGGACGTGATTAGCGAAAGCTGTACCGCCATCCGGCAAGTGCACGTATTTAGCAATCAGGTTATTCCCGCCAACGCGGAAATCATAAAGGCAACCCTCGACTTCCCGGAAGAAAGCCTTTTTCAATTTTGCCCGCCGACGAACGCGCTCCACGGAGACAATTGCTGGAGGAGTCCCTACCTGCGCCTGCCTGTCAGTTTCTATCAAACGGACGCGCTTGAATTCAACGAATGGGGCAGACCCTCCAGCGACGAAATCTTCTCCGGCTATCCGACCCTGAATCGCTTTGCGTTCCTGATACGCGATTTTCGCTGGGGATACGGACGCCTTGAGGTCAGCGCCGCGCTGCGAACGAATTATTTCGATCCGCGGCTCGCATCACTTCCGATTCGATCATTCACCGACGAACCGGATTCCGGTTTTAATGGCTGCATCCAAATTATGGATGGGGTTTTGAGCGGCATCTGCGGCGGACCGACGGTTGCAGATCTCATGGAACAGGGCGAAAACAACCTGCTGGACGATATTCCGGATGACCCTGCGATCGACGAAAGGTTTCTTTTTATCTATAATTCGCCGCGACTGGGCGATGGATACGACCGACCCGACAAAGAAGAATTGACACTCGACTTGATATTGGATTCTCCGCGCGTGACGATCACCTATCGAACCGAAGGAGGGGGTTTCGGTCATTGGATCGGACGGATTTACAATGACTTTACGCTCCGTTTCACGGTGAAAAATAACTGAAAGGAGCCTGACTTATCCACGCTATCCACAGTTTATAACTTCAAAAATCATGTGGATAAGCTGAATTGACGGGATAAATAAATTCTTTTTTCAGGACAATGAATTTGTCCTGTGGTTACGGATGGATAAAGTTGGATAAGTTTTCTTTAAGATTTTCTGGTTTTCAGCTCAAAAACGCACGGCTTATCCAGTTTATCCACGTTATCCACAGCCCTTATTAAGGACTGCGAAATTAATAAAATTTTATAACTGGAAGAAAGATCAAAAAGAGATTAATATCCTTTTTCTCAAATCCTAAAAACGTGTGTGTTCTTTTTCATAAGGTGAGATCCTTAATTCCGGGAACCTACTTATCTATTTGAAATTTTTTCGCTTCATTGTGGATTATGATTTCGGTTAGGTCAATGAAGTCTTCTGTACAGTTCAAGAGTCATAAGAGCCGAAAGACCGACATAAGTGTACGATTAATAGCAGGAGACGTCATGATTATCAACACAGGACAGAGAACCGATATTCCGGCTTTTTACGCCGAATGGTTCGCGAACAGGCTAAGAGAAGGATTTGTCTGTGTCCGTAATCCGTATAATCCGAATCAGGTCAGCCGATACCGACTCGATCCTGCTGTTGTCGACGCTATCGGATTTTGCACGAAAAATCCAGCGCCGATGTTTCCATATTTGGATTTGCTCGCCCCATTCGGTCAATACTGGTTCGTCAGCATAACGCCATATGGGAAAGATATTGAGCCGAACGTGCCAAATAAGCATCGTTTGATAGAAGATTTCACGCAGCTGTCCGAAAAGATTGGTATTAATTCTATTGGTTGGCGATATGATCCGATTTTTATTTCAGAACGATATTCGCAGGATTATCATTTCAGGGCATTTGAGAAAATTGCGTCCGCTTTAGATGGCTCAACCAAAACCGTTGTCATCAGTTTTATTGATCTGTATCCTAAGGTTAAACGGAACTTTCCGGAAGCGAAGGAAGTGCATAAAGAACAACGACTGACACTGAGCAGGGAATTCATCAAGATTGCTTCTGCCCATGGAATGACGGTCAAACCCTGTGCAGAAGGTGACGAACTCGCCGAATTTGGAGCCGATTGCAGCGGATGTATGCGGATTGGGGATTACGAAAAAGCAATCGGAAAACGACTGAATGTGCCCAGAAAGAAAGTCGCAAGAGCGGAATGTGCCTGTTACCTTTCCTGCGATATTGGTGCCTATAATACTTGTAAGCATCTGTGCAGATACTGTTACGCTAACGCTGAGCCGGCAAGGGTACTGGCTCTGACCCGGCTGCATGATCCTAAGTCACCTTTTCTCGTCGGAAATTACACCCATGGGGATGTGATCCATGATGTCCCTCAAGATTCATGGATTGAAGGGCAGCCATACTTCATAATTTGAAAGCGGGGAATGCGATGAATCAGGAAGAAAAACGTCTTTATCTCATTCGTTACCTGTTGAATGAACAGCCGAAATATCGCGGTATCGAAATACCAGCCGATGAGTCCGCGCAAAAGCAGCTGCTGAGGAGCCTGTTTAATATCCGAATGCCTGCAAGTATTAGTGAAGAATTTGTCCATGTTCAGGATGAATATCTGCAGGAGGAAATTCGGCGAAAGGGAATCACGACAACAACGGAGCTGAAACCCGTGAGACCGGGAGTTTACCTCTGGAAGGGAGACATTACAACACTCGCGTGTGATGCTATTGTCAACGCGGCGAATTCTGGAATGACGGGTTGCTACCAACCCTGTCATAACTGTATCGATAATTGTATTCATACCTATGCCGGGATTCAACTTAGGAGCGCTTGCGCTGAGATCATGGAAAGGCAAGGATATTCAGAACCGACGGGGCAGGCTAAGATTACGCCTGCCTATAACCTGCCCAGCAAGTTTGTGATCCATACGGTCGGTCCTATCGTACAAGGAAAATTAACCCGACGGAATGAAGATCAGCTCGTCTCCTGTTACCGCTCCTGTTTGAAATTAGCGGAGGATGGCGGTTGTAAAAATATCGCTTTTTGTTGTATATCCACTGGTGTTTTTGGTTTTCCACAAGATCTTGCGGCGGAAATTGCCGTTCAAACGGTTTTGAAATATATGAAAAAGACTGCGAATCATCTGAATGTGATTTTTAATGTATTTAAAGAGGCAGATTATGAAATCTATCAAAAGTTGCTCAGATAAAATAAACCGTCTGAAGCAGGCTCTTGAGAATTCAGATAGCATTATGATTGGCGCAGGAGCTGGTCTTTCAACCTCAGCAGGTTTTATTTACAGTGGTGAAAGGTTTGATAAGTACTTCTTTGACTTTGCGGAAAAATATCCTTTTACGGATATGTATTCCGGGGGATTTTACCCATTTCCAAAGAGGGAAGAATTCTGGGCGTTTTGGAGCCGCAATATCTGGATCAACCGATATATGAATGCTTCTATACCGGTATATGAAGCGCTTTTGAGTTTGATAGAGAATAAAGACTATTTTGTTCTAACAACAAATGTCGACCATTGTTTTCAGAAGGCGGGCTTCGATAAAAAACGTCTTTTTTATACGCAGGGCGACTACGGTCTATTTCAGTGCAGCCAGCCCTGTCACAATAAAACCTATGAGAACGAAAATGTCATTCGCGAAATGATCCTCGCCCAGGGATGGGAAATTGGGGCTGAAAATGAATTGGTTTTAGGGGAAGGCGCCCAATTAGGAATGAAAATCCCTGAAGAATTAATGCCGGTTTGTCCGGTCTGCGGAAGACCAATGACAATGAATTTACGGACAGATGAAAAATTTGTCGAGGATGAAGGCTGGCATCAAGCGGCAGAAAGGTACCAACAATTTCTTCAGACACACGGTGGAAAAATTTTGTTTTTAGAACTTGGCGTAGGGGGTAATACGCCGGCAATCATCAAATATCCATTCTGGAGAATGACTCTACAAAATCCGAATTCTATCTATGCCTGTGTCAACTATGACATGGATAATTGCCCAAGAGAGATCTCTGAACGGTCGATTTGTTTGAATGGGAATATTGGAGATGTCATTAAATCGATTTAATAAAAAAGACTGGATAACTCCAGCCTTTTTTATTATAAACTCATCGAGCTAATTACTCAGCAGCGGGAGCTCCAACCGGGCAAACTTCCGCGCAGTTACCGCAATCAATGCATTTTTCGGGATCGATGACGTAGATATCACCTTCCGAAATCGCTTCAACGGGACATTCAGCAGCGCAAGCGCCGCAAGCAATACACGCATCACTAATTTTGTAAGCCATTTTTAAATCTCCTTCTTTTTTGACGCTTGAAACCTGGACCGTTTAGAACGACCGTTTCGACAATGAAAGTGTAACACGTTTTTTACTCATTTGTTGACAGGAAAATAAGTTATAGGAAGCTTACTTTGACAGCAAATATCTTCTATAATTTTCTCGAGTGTTAAAAAATCCATGAATTTGTACAACATTATCGACGATTTTATAAACAAATATGTAATTGTGTTTTTTAAATGAAATTTTCCGGTAACCCATTTGTTTTAAACATTCATCTTGATGATAGCTCAGTGTATGTGCATTAGATTTGAGAAATAACAGCACCTCATTTATTTCACTTACCAAAGCTTTTGCAGCGATAGGATTTAAAAGAACGTTGGAAATATAAGAAATTGATTTTTCAATATCTTCACTGGCTTCAAGGGAAAAAATGACGTCATAATCCATATTTCATCTCTAATTCACGAATAAATTGAAAAGCTTCTTTTGTTTCTCCATTTTTAAATTGTAAATCCGATTTGAATAGTTTTTTATAGAGTTCGATTTTGGTCTTTTCCTCTTCGAATGATTGAATTGATTGAATAACCATATCCCCATAACCGTTTTTGGTTACATAGATTGGTTCGCCCGTTTTGTGGCAGAGGTC
>DAOUFB010000167.1:0-2749 GCA_034430135.1 Flexilinea sp.
CTCAATTGGATAGAGCGTTTGCTTGCGGAGCAAAAGGCTGGGGATTCGAGCTCCTCCGAGGGCGCTGACCGCACGGAATAAACCCCGTGCGGTTTTTGATTATTTCAGGCACGCAGCTAAAAAAAAGAGAACGCCAGGGACTGACGTTCCCAAAACTGCTTCATTCCCTTCCGTACCCTATTCCGCTAACGGCAGTTGGCAATCCGGACAGATCCCGAGGAACAACACACTCTTTTCCGTGATCGTACAGCCTTCAAGACCCACCGGATCGGGCAGCACATCAAAATCGTATTCGATGTCAATCAGCTTATGGCATTTCTGACATTCAAAGTGCGCATGATTTTCGGTATAGATGTCATAGTGAACCTCATTTGCGCTCGAGACGACCGCGCGTAGAAGACCCGCTTCGACAAGGCTGTTAACCGTGTTATAAATCGTCGTCCGTGAAAGCGTCGTGATTGAATCTTTCAGGTCATTGTAAATCGTGTCAACGCTTGGATGGGTCCGATTTTGCGTCAGGTATTCAAGAATCTTAAGCCGCTGATAGGATAACTTAATATTATGACGGCTCAATTCTGTTTTTAATTGTTCTAAGGAATTTGTCATAGATTGTAATTCTTCCTTTATTAAATTCATGACAAGGAGTATAACACATCAAATAGTAAAAAACAAATACAGGATTAGACTACCTTACCATCAAGGTACTTCCCTTTATAACACCATTCAATTAACCCGGATATTTTTCCATCGTTGCTTGAGTATAATCAGGTCAAATAACATTTAAAATTAAGGACTTTAATCATATGCGCATCTTGATATCTGTTGACATGGAAGGGATTAGCGGTGTCAGCCGCTGGGAGCACGTTCAATCAGCTCAGCCGGAATATGCAATCTACCGCCGGATCATGACCGAGGATGTTAACGCCGCGGTTCGCGGTGCGTTCGCGGGGGGCGCAGACGAGGTCATCGTCCATGATGGTCATGGCAAAGGGCAGAACATTCTCATCGAAGAGCTCGACCCGCGCGCCGAACTGAGCCGCGGCACGTGCTCGCCTTTGTGCATGATGACAGGTATTCAGACGGGCGTCGACGCGGTTTTCACCGTAGGCTATCACGCAAAAGCTGGATCCGCTCCGGCGATTTTAGCCCATTCGATGGGGTCTCATATTCTTTCCTATAAGGTCAACGGACAGGAAGTCGGAGAATTCGGACTGAGCGGAATGTTAGCCGGCAGGTTCTGCGCGCCGATTATCTTCGCCAGCGGCGATCAAGCTCTCGCGGAAGAAGCCAAAGAGCTGTATCCTGGGATTAACGTCACGATCGTCAAGCTCGCGACCGGCTATTACTCTGGAATCTGTTTCCCGGTTGAAAAAACCCATGCACAAATTGAAGCTGACGCCAAAGCTGCGGTTGAAAAATTTGCGGCTGGAAAGGGTCCGAAACCGCTCGAAATCAATGTTCCGGCGACGCTCGAAGTGAATTATGCCGCGCCTTATTCCGCCGAAAAAGCCAGTGAACTTCCTTTCGTAAAGCGCGAAAGCGGACGGATCGTGTCGGTAGAATGCCGAACGGTGATGGAAGTTTACCGCTATGCGGTCTTAATGGCGTCATTCAAAGGTTAAGCGCCGTCCATGAAAACCGTTTCAAAAAGACGCGGAAATCCGAAACAGAATCGGCAGATCGTTCAGGCGCTCTGGATTACTTTTTTCGGGAATTTGACACTGGCGGGACTAAAATTCGCCGTTTCAAGACTCTCGGCGTCTTCCGCGCTTTATTCCGACGCGATGAATTCAATTTCGGACGTCGTTTATTCGCTGATGATCATTTTTGGGATGATGATCGCGATCCAGCCGCCGGACCGATCCCATCCGCAAGGTCATTCGCGCTTCGAACCGCTCATCGCCGTCGTGATTAGCTTATCCATGACTTCCGCCGCGATTCTCGCTTTCCTGAACGCGGTTCATCAGCTCCAATATGGCGTCGAACCATTCGAGATCGGCTTGCCGCTTGCCGCGCTCATCGCGTCGATCCTCATCAAGGGCATCATGTACCTCCTGATTCGAAAGATCGCGCTCAGCGTCGACAGTACGACCCTCAAAGCGGCGGCAGCGGACAATCTCGCGGATTCCGTGACTTCGATTGGCGCCGTCATCGCGATCGGGCTGACTCGCTTTGGGCTGATGTACGCTGACCCTATCGCCGCCATCCTCGTTTCGATTTGGATTTTCCGTTCGGTTTTCGGATTGATTACCGAAAATCTGGGTTTTCTAACCGGCGCGGGAATTAACGACGCGGAGCGGGAAGAAATTTATCAAACTGCGATGTCAATTCCCGGAGTTCTCGACGTTCATCAAATTATCGGCGAGCATATTGGCTCAAAACATGTCCTCGATTTGCATATCAATGTCGACGGCGAAATGAAACTGCGCGAAGTTCATGCGATCGAGAGCAAGTTATCCGCGGCGCTGCGGAACGCTGATGCGTCCATTGAGCGGGTGTATATCCATGTTGAACCGCCGGAATATCATTAACCCTTTCTCCGCCCATGACCGCTGTTAACCTGTTATCGCTTCGAAAAGAAATTAACGCCCTCATGTGGCATTTTACCGATCCAATTGCGTTCGAGCGCTCCCTTTACGAACTTCTCGAAAAGTACCGAACAAGCCGGAATCCTGCGGGCGCGGCGATCCTGCTGACGGCGCATTCGGCTGAACTCAACGTTCCGCTGATCGTCCTCCGCGAATTGGAA
>DAOUFB010000168.1:0-14235 GCA_034430135.1 Flexilinea sp.
TGAATATTCGGATATCGAGTTCATGGTATTTTAGGCGAATACGCAGTCCGAAACTAATTAGCCGCTCCGAAATAAGCGGCAGAACAAAGAATCAGAAAAACTCCCCAAACCGCGCTCGATTTGGGGAGTTCCTTTTGTTAGCATTCGCTGTAACCGCAGCTATAACACTTCCGGCAGCCTTCTTCGTTGATGACCGACGCTTCACCGCATTCCGGGCAGAGATCGCCGATTCGGGTCGGATACGCTTCATTGCCGCCGATCGCGGGGAACGCCATCTGGCTGTCATCCGACTTCGCCGGTGCCGGCTCCGCGGGCGCGCTCTGAACCGGAGCGGTTTCGAGCCGTTCTTTCCGCTCACGAATGTAAGTAAGAAGCGTCGTCGCTAAACCGTCCGGGAGGGATCGGACGCGGTTCGGACCGAAGCCAAGCGAACGTCCGCCGCCGATATTATGCAGCTGTTCCGCCATATCCTTCAAGCGGCGAACCGGTTCCAGCGGAGACGACATTCGCAAGTTATATGAAATGAGCCGTCCCAGCGCTTCCGATATCGCGGATGTCTCTGAGCCTGCCTTCGACGTGTTGATAAAGACTTCGAAGGGCTGGTCGCCGCCATTTTCGTTGATCGTGATAAATGACTTCCCGATTGGGGTATCCGTCTTATAGGTAAACCCATGCAGCGCCCGCGGACGCGGCTTTTTAATATCCTGCCATAACCGCATCTGCGCCTCAACAATCGCCGCCGCCTGCGCAGCATGATCCGCCGGAACGGCAGTTTCCGCAGCGCTGCTGTCCGTCTTTTTCTCGAGTGTTGAACGTGTCTCTAAAACGACTTTATCGCGCGAACCGGTAATATAAACCGTCGTCCCTTTACAACCCAGCCGCCATGCCATCTGGTACGCTTCTGCGACATCTTCGACCGTCGTTCCCTCCGGAAAATTGACAGTCTTGGAAAGACTGTTATCGACGAACGCCTGAAGCGCAGCCTGCATTCGGATATGCTCCTGAGCCGTAATATCAGCGGAAACGACGAACGTATTCCGAACATCGTCCGGAAGTTCCAAAATCGAGCTGCAGCTTCCCTCGGACAGAACCTGATTCAAAATCGATTCGCGCTGTTCGCCCGTAATGCCCGCTTTAGAGAGCGCGGCTTCGAACTGAGGCGAGGCGTAGGTCAGGAGAACGTCCTTCCCATTATCGTTCATATGGCGAATATAGGCGAGCGCGAAGACCGGTTCACAGCCATATCCTTCGCAGCCGATAACGGTCGCAATGGTCCCCGTCGGCGCAATAGTCAGCTGAGCCGCGTTCCGGATTCCAGACGTGAGCAGCTCCTTCTCAATTTCGCCCCAATCAAGCGCCGGACGCCCAAAATCGAGTTGATACGTCATCATCGGTTTCGGCGCAGTCCATTTCAAGTTCTTCGGGTCGTATACCGATCCGGTCAGTGCCTTGAACGCGCCGCGCTCCCGCGCAAGACGCATCGACTCTTTCATGGCATGGAAACGGATAAATTCAATAATCTGAGACGCGAATTCCTGACCTTCCTCCGAGCCATAGCGAATGCGGTTCATGTACATCAAATCCGCCAGTCCCATAATTCCCAAGCCAATTCGGCGCGCCGTCATCGCGGCTTCGCGCAGCTGCGGGACCGCCGGAACGTAGGCGTTTGCGTCAATGACGTTATCCAGGAAATGCGTCGCGATCGTAACTGACTCCCGGAGCATCTCCCAATCCACCGTTCCATCATCTTTGCCGTGCTGAGCTAAGTTAATCGACCCCAAGCAGCAGTTTTCATACGGTCCAAGCCACTGTTCACCGCAAGGGTTCGTCGATTCGAGACGATAAAGGTTCGGAATTGGGTTCTCCCGGTTCGCCTGGTCAATGAAAAGAACGCCCGGCTCCCCGTTATGATGCGCTTGCGTCACAATCAGATCAAAAAGATCACGCGCCTTGAGCGTCTTAAAAACTCGGATCGGTAGCCCCTTCGCCTTTGCGTCTGAAACGTCCCCGTCGAAATCCTTCGGGAATCCCGGCGCCGTCAGATCGGGGAAAACCAAATCCCAATCTTCATCCAACTCAACCGCACGCATAAAATCATCGGTCATCGCGATCGACAGGTTGAAATTCGTGATCGCCTGCTCGCTCGTTTTACACGTAATAAACTCCTCGACGTCCGGATGATCGACCCGCAAAACCGCCATGTTCGCACCGCGGCGCGATCCGCCTTGAGCGACTTCGTTAAACGCATGGTCATAAACACGTAAAAAGCCGACCGGTCCCGTCGCTTTGCCTGCGGACGATCGAACAATCATGTCCTTGGGACGAATGCGCGAGAATGAAAAGCCATTTCCGCCGCCGGTCTGCTGAATGAGCGCAGCGTCGCGAAGCGTTTGAAAAATACCCGTGGTAAGCTTTCCCATATCGTCGCTGATCGGAAGCACGAAACAGGCGGCTAATTGACCCAGCGGGGTGCCCGCGCCCGTAAACGTCGGCGAATTCGGGAAAAACTTCCGCGTCGTCATTAAGCGGTAAAACTCCTCCGCGCGGGATAGCGCTTCACCGTCGTAATTCTCATCTATAACCGCGATGTTGTAGGCAACGCGCCAGAACATTTCATCAATCGTTTCGATCGGTTCTCCATCCGCTCCGCGCCGGAGATAGCGCTTCTCTAAAACTTTTATCGAGTTATCGCTGAGCTGAATCTTCGGCAGTCCTTCCGGTAACGCGGGAATAGCGGTCAATACGGTCTTTTCCATGTCAGTTCCTCTCGTTTCTACACAGCACCTTGAAATTAAAGCCCTTCAGAGGTCAGGCGATCAATTTCAGCGCGAATCGCGGATAAATCATCTAATTTTAAATAAACAATCGCATAGCGAATATACGCGATTGGGTCAATTTGTTTCAAACCAGCGATCACTTTATCGCCAATCATGCGCGAATTAATTTCGCGTCGAGTCGAATTTTGGAGGTCACGCTCAATCTCGTCAACCAGTCCATCAACCCGGGCAATGGAAACCGGACGCTTAGCGCAGGCGGTCTGAATCCCTTTCGTCAGCTTTTCACGGCTGAAAATTTGACGCGAACCATCTTCCTTGACAATCATCGGCATTCCCAGGGACGAGCGCTCAAACGTATTGAAGCGCTTATGACAGGAAACACACTCCCGCCGACGCTGAACCGTCGTTCCTTCGCTTTTCTCCCCCGTATCGATGACACGAGTCTTTCCAGCGCCGCAAAAAGGACATATCATAACAAACCCTCCGCCTTTGAATAAAAAAGTTTTCTTCCCGCTTTCACAAAAAGAAAACATTTGTTCTATTATTGTAACATCAAATTTATCCGCCACTCAGCAAATCGTGAAATTAAACAGCGTCCTTATCTTTTCCGTTAGTTCGTATTTTCACAATTCGCAGATTTTCCGTTTTCGCCCATTTCTGAATCCCAAACCGTAATATATGGGATTGATTTCGTCTTTCCTTTTTCACCATATATAGGATTCTAAAATTCACTCATTCCTGCATATAGCGTGATGTATATTTTAGCATAGAAAAAAGAGCGCGGATTAAACCAAAATCGGATTTGGGTACTTAAAGGATTTAATACCTGTCTTGCTCGGATAAATATCATCATTTTCGAGCTGCCTGTGACTGGATGAAAATCGTATTCTTAAATAATCCGCCTCGTCAGCACGATGATAGATGAGGAAGGATAAGAGCCGCGCCCTAATTTCAGAACCGATTCATCAGGGTCAATTCGCAGAATCCATGAGCCTCCAGTCTTGAGATTTTCTATGACTCGACACAGGCAAGCGGGAGAAGCCCATCAAAAAATATATTAAAAAATCGAGATGGACGGCTCCTCATAGCGTAGCGGATAGCGGAGTCATGGACATCTCGATACTTCAAGCTGCTTTTCTATGACGAAAGCATTTTGGGACAGCCTTATCCCATGCACAATCTCTTATTTCTTCGTATTCGTGACCGTCAGCCCGTCCTCCGTCTTCTCATACCCATCCGGAACGAAACTCAGCCCATAAGCGTTGACCTCCTGAACCGAGAAAACGTACGGATTGCCGAAACGATCTGTCTGTTCCAAATCGAGCCAAACCACGTTCGGCGTCGTACTGTTAAGCTGTTTCAGGATCGCGTCCGGAACCTCTTCAACGGTTCCGCCCTCGATCTGGCGATAAAGCTTGAACCAGACCGGCGGGACATCCCGCGGCGCATTGACCCACTGGATCGTCGCAACCGCGCTGCCCTTCTTCGGAATAACGTACGTATTCGTCACGGTTAAGCCGTCTTCAACCTTCTGATAATTTTCCGGTACCGAATCCTTTCCGAGGCTGTCGACCTCGCGGACTGAAAAGGTATAGGGAACGCCGTTCGCATCGGTCGCTTCAAGTCCTTCCCAGCGTGCTTTCGTCTCACCGTCCGCAATCTCAACAATCGCAGAATTAGGAATCAGGATCTCCGCCTCTTCCCCAATCCGTCGGTAAACACGGAACCAGGTCGTCGGTCGATCTTCCTCCGGTCCGTCGACCCAGATTTTCGTTCCCTCGACGACCGCATCTGTCGGAATGATATAACGGTTGATAACGACCTGCCCGCTTAGTTTCTTCGTATACCCGGGCGCAGTCGTAACCTCGCCGTTCGCGTCAACGAGTTCAACCGTAAACAAATATTTGTTGCCGTAGATGTCCGTCTCCGCCAACTCAACCCATTCCACCGACGTCGTCCCGTTCGGAAGTTCCTTGATCTCCGTATCGGGGACATCTTCCGGCGGATTATTATCAATCCGCCGCTGAAGTTTCAGCCAGACGATGGGGCGGCTGTCCTTCGGTCCGTCAACCCATTGCACCACGCCCCGCGCGGAACCGGTTTTCGGGACGATAAAGGTATTCGTGACGCGGAGACCGTCGTAACTCGTTTCGTAACCCGGCGGGATAAAATCGTTTCCCTGATCGTCAACCTGTCTAACCGAATAGGTATAGGCAGTTCCATGAATATCCGTCCGCTGGAGATTTTCCCACTGCACGACGGTAACGCCGTTTACGAGCGTTTTCGTAATCGCGTCGGGCGCTTCTTCGATCGCTCCGTTTTCGCCTAAGCGGCGATAGAGCTTAAGGTAGACCGTCCGCCGAATCAGTGACCCGCCTTCCCAAACAACGCGCGCCTGCGCAACGTAATCGTAAGGAATTTGATACGTATTTACAACAGAGAGACCGTTCTCTGTCTTTCGGTAATCCTCGGGCGCAGCGGAACGTCCTTTCTCGTCCGTCTCCATGACGCCGAAAACGTAGTTATTTCCATCTTTATCGGTCGCCTCCAGGTTATCCCAGGACGCCGACGTCATGCCGTGACTCAGCTTAATCGGTTCAGCGCCCGGAACCGTGGTCATTACGCCTTTTTCAGTCCGGCGCGTCAGAACGAGCCAAATATCTGGACGTTCGTTCGCATTCCCGTCAACCCAGCTTACGTTCGCCGTCGCGCTCGCGAAAGTCGGAATAATGTATCGGTTCGTGATTTGAAGACCGGATTCCGTCTTTTCATAATTCGCCAGGAAGAAAATTTCCCCGTTCGCGTTAACTAAATGCGCACTAAATTCATACGGACGTCCTTCAATATCCGTCGCCGCTAAACCGCTCCAAGTAACGCTTGGCGCACCGCTTTCGAGCGGCAAAATCGCCGCATCTGGGACAATTTCAGCCGTGGGAAACTCGCTCGTTTGACGGAACAGCCGCAGCCACAACGGCGGACGGTTTTCCGCCGGACCATTAACCCAGGTTACCGTCGCGGTCGCCTCAGCGTTCATCCGAACTTGATACTGATTCCGGACGGTTAGCCCGTCAATCTCGCTCAGATAATTCGGAATGTCGACATCGCCGCCGGCAGAGTTTACGACACGAACCGAGAATGTGTAAGGATTCCCCTGTAAATCGCAGGATTCAACCCCTTCCCAGCGCACGGTCGTCATGTCCTCGTTAACAATTTGGCGCGCTGCGGAAAGGACGATTTCCGGTTCACCGCCCTGAATCGAGCGGACAAGAGCAAGTTGGAAAACCGGACGTTTCAACGTTGACCCGTTGATCCATTCGACCTTCGCTTCCACGACCGCGTCCGCCGGAATCACATAACTGTTCGTCACCGTCATACCCTTTACACGCACTTCGTAATTTTCCGGCGCGCTCCGCTCTCCCGCGGCGTTGACTTCTGCGACCGAAAAAACGTATGGCTCGCCGAAGCGATCCGTCGCTTCAAGCTTGTCCCAGGTCACTTCGGTGATACCCGGCGCAATTTCGTATAATTCCGCACCGGGAACAGCTTCAATCGGCGCCACGCCCAAACGGCGGTACAACCTTAAATAGACCGTCGGGCGCGCATTTTCTGGTCCGTTCTCCCAGCGGATCTCCGCCGTCGCGGATCCGTCAGCAGGAATGATGTAATGGTTCGTAACGGTGACGCCATCTTCTGACTTCTCGTACGATTCCGGCGCAGACGCCGTGAACGTATCGCCGTCCATCCGTCCTTCAACAATCGAGAAGATATAGGGATTCCCGTCCAAATCAGTTTCATCCAGCCCAAACCATGACGCGGTCGTTACATCCTCATCCAGCTGATAGATTTCCAGACTCGGAATGTCTTCCGGCGCAGTGCCCGCTTTTGCGCGCTGCGCTTTGAGCCAAACGGTCGGACGCGTTTCCGCCGGACCGCCATCCCAGACGACTTCCGCATGAATTTCACCTGAAGTCGGAACAATATAGGTATTGATGACCGAAAGTCCATCGACGATCGTATCGTAATTTTCCGGCGTGAAGGTCCGTCCAAATCCATCAACCTGCGCGACAGAGAAGATATAATCGTCGCCGTTACGATCCGTACGTTCGAGATTTTCCCATGAAGCGGTCATCTCGCCATTGATGATTTCAGTCGGTTTCAACTCCGGAACCGGCAGGGCTTCATCTTCACTGCCCAGTACCTTTCTCAGGAGCTGTAAATAAACCGTCGGGCGTGACTGCGCGCCGCCATTAATCCAGTCGATCGTGGCTTTCGCTGAAGCGTCCGTTGCGACTTTATACGTGTTAACGACGTTCATCGCTTTCACTGTTGACGTATACGAATCCGGCGCACCCTCGACAAACGTTCCGCTCACGCTCTTTCCAACACGAACCGAAAACGTATAGGGCGTGCCATTCGGATCGGTCTCTTCTAAACCTGTCCATTCCGCCTCATCCGCGCCAGCGCTGAGGCTGACGGTCGGTTGACCCGGGACGGCTTCCGCTTCTGAACCGGGAACACTTCGAATAAGCTGGAGGCTCAGCTCCGGTTTCTGCTCCGGTCCGTCGACCCAGCTAACCGTCGCGGATGCCTCACCGTTCGTCGGAATAATGTAACTGTTCGTAATTGTCAGACCTTCCTCGGTCGTGACATAGTTCGCAGGCGAATAGGGATTTCCAGTTCGATCAACCTGACGAACGCTAAAGAGGTAGTTTTCGCCGGACATCGTCGTCATCTCAACTTTATTCCAACTGAACTCGCTCATGTTCCCCGTTATTTCGAGGATTTCCGTATCCGGAACGACGCGGGCGTCAGCGCGATCGTTCAGCGCACGATAGAGCCGTGCATAGACCGTCGGACGCGTTGCGGGATTCCCATTGATCCATTCGATTTTCGCACGGACGATCCCGTCGGCACGAACGACATACTGATTGACGACGGTTAATCCGGATATCCGCGTATCGTACTGATCCAGGCGCTTTTCAACGAATACCCCGTTTTCCATCACGCCCAATTGCACGCCAAAAGTATAGGCATCCCCAACCAGCGAGGTCCGTTCCAAATCACGCCACGACGCTTCAACCGTCCCATTTGGGAGAACAACCGGGTCAAGATTCGGAACAACTTCGGCGGCGCGTCCGGGTAAAATCCGCGTCAGGCGGAGCGCGATTTCCGGATGCTCCGACGGTCCGTTGATCCAATCTACCGTCGCTTTCGCCGCACCGGTCGTCGGAATGACGTAGCGATTATGAATCGTCAAGGGTTCCGGATTCGTCGTCTCATAGTCTTGAAGCTTCGCGGCGAGCGCGACGCGGTAGGAGACCGGCTCGCCATGCAAATCGGTCGCGGGAACGTCTTCCCAAATTACGTCCGGACTGCCATTACGGACAGTCGTCGGCTGTTTTAAAACCGGTTCATCATTCCGGAACAGCATGACCTGAATCTCAGGACGTGTCACCGGTCCATCCTGCCAAATAAATTTCGCTTTGACATTCGTAATTTCCGGCGTGAACCGATTAACAAACGTAACCTCGCGCGTTTTGAGCGTGTCGGCAAGCTCGACCATTCCTTTATCCGGACCGCCCGCATACTCAAATCCAGCCGACAGCTTCGCGGGTTCAATTTGGTAGGTTCCATAAATTAAATTCGTCAGCGTCACCGGTTCTTTCTCAGAAACGGTGATTTCCTGAAGATAGCCGCCCGGTCCTGAAACCGTATAATTAAACTTTCGCGCATCGTCCGTAATTTCCGTTCCATACGGATCGACGAGTGCCTGTTTAACGATGAGCGTTCCGCCCGGCTTAACGCGGTTGATGACCTGAACGCTGACCGGATCAGATTCTGGGGAGATCGTAAACGTCTCCGGCGTTATCGTGACGGCATAATCCTCGATTTCGCCTTGACTCGTACCGATTTCCCGAACTGTATACGTTCCGGCTTCGGCGATATCGACCAAAACTTTCGTTTCATAGGCGCCGACTTCGACATTGTACGTTTTCGACGCGGACGCCATCTCAAGCGTGAATTTTCGGTCTGGCTGATTAATAATCTGATTCAATCCGTCCAGGAGATGATTATCAATCCGTACGAAAACCGGCGAAACGTTCGGAATATCGACCGTCGTTTCGACGGGTTCCTGATTCGCGATCGTATAGCGAAGGATCGAGGTCGCCGCGGTCGGATAATCCCGACCGGTCGGCGAAATAATCTGGAGAAGGTCGGGAGTCGGGCGGAGCGAATATTTTAACGTCCTCGTTTCCGTATTCAGGATTGGGTCGAGCGTCCAAGTAAATCCGTCCAACTTTTTGTTATAGGCGACCGAGCCGGCGCTGACTTCGATCTTTTCGATCAGTTCATCCGGAACTTCGAACCCAAAAGCGATTTTTTCGGTATAGGTTACGCTCGATGGGAAGCCGAGCGCCGCCGCTGCCGCTTCGCGCAACGCTTTTTCCAAATCAATCGCGGTCGTTTCATGCGCCGAACCAGCGCCAATCAGCGCGATTAGATCCTTCGATTCAAGCGCGCCATCAATAGAAACCGTATACAAATTAATCGATTTTGCACGCGCTAAAATCGACTCCGCGATAAGCGAATTCACTGCCCGAGAGGCAACCGCCGGCGCAGTATCTGGGTAAACCTGACCATCGCTAATCATCAAGTCATAGTTAAACGCAAATTCAGGAACGATCGAATTTGTAACGAGTTCGCTCCCTAAATTCAGGCTGTATTCACCCGGGTTATGAATTGCGAAACTGGCGCTCGGCGCATGCCGCAGCAGCAAAATAATATTCTTCCGGTCAGCCTGACTGTTCCCAATTGTCGTCTGGGCCAGGTGCAGTCCGGCTTGTGCGTTCGTGCCTTCCTCTGGTGTAAGCGCGGTTATCGCCGAGCGAAGCGACAACGCATCCGCGGCGCTCACGAAATCCTGATGAAGCGTGGCGTCCTCATTAAAACCGACGAGCCCGATGCGTGTACCCGGCGCACCAACCGCAAAAATCGAATCCGTCAGCGCAACGAGAGCCGCCTGATAAGCGGCGAACGAAGCGTCTGCCTCGCCGCTCGTATCCACAACGATGAGCGTATCGCTCGTTCCTCTCGGATCTTCCGCCGTAAACTGAAGCGTTACGTTCCAGGTGTTGACCTGTTCATTGGCGATCGTGACCGTTTTTTCCGATCGAATCGCATCCGTCTGCGCGGACGCGCTTAGCGCAAAGCCAAAAAAGAGCAGCAAAAGAACTACCCAGAAACCAAGAACGCGGAATAAACCGCCCGTACTTTCGCCGAGCGGCGGCGTATTGGCAATCTGTCGTCTTGTTATCTTTTGTCGTTCGATCATGTCTTTCTCCCCTGCGCGTGAAAAGAACGCCGCCAGGCGGCGATGAGTTAACGGTTCCACACTCGTTATCTATTTTACGAGAGAATCGATCTTCCGTAAAATGCGCGAAGTTAATTCATGGGTCAGAGCCGGGTTTGACCATGACGAATGTCATGTTCTCGCATGACATTTTAAGCCGAAAGGCATAATCTGATCTATAATCCAGCTTGAAAAAAGTTTATGTTAAACTTTTTGTAGAGACGCCGCGAAAGCGCGCTCTATTTTTTTAAGCAGGAGCCGCGCGGATCTCGAGATTCCCCGTGATATACTTTGCGAAAGTCTCGATAATTCAGGCGTTACGCCTCGGAAAACTCAGAAGGAAAACCATGAACATTATCCATTCACTTCAAAAGAAACAAGCTTATTTCGCCGCGCTGGTCATCCTGATTTTCGCCGCGGTTACGCTCATGCCCACGACGGTTCGCGCCGATAATGAAAGCTGCGCCATGGATTCGCTCTTTCCCGACCATGGCAATTGCGGTTATGACGTGACTGCCTATGATATTAAATTTGACTGGGATCGCGACTTAAACCTGCTTAAAGGCGATGTCACGATCGAGGTAACCGCGCTCAGCGATTTAGAAAAAATCACCTTTGATTTTGCCACGAGAAATATCGTCAGCGATGTTCTGCTTGATTTAGCGTCCATTCCATACATTCATCAAGACGGCGATCTGATCCTCGACTTTCCGATGAAAGCGGGCGAAAACGCTGCGTTCCGCGTCCTTTACTCGGGTCCAATTGAAACCGTTTCCTTCTTCAAAAACGGGAATCATCGAAAAAGCGGCGATCCATTCTGTCTCTTTAACGAGCCCGACATGGCGTCGTCCTGGTTTCCCTGCAACGATTCGCTCACAGATAAGGCGTCATACCGCGCTGAAATCACCGTGCCTGCCGATTTTATCGCTGCGTCCAACGGTCGGCTCGTCGAAGTGATCGACGCCGATGGAACGGCGATCGCGAATCCGGACAGCGCGGCGCTGTCCGCCCTGTCGGCTCAATCCGCTGCATACGAAAAATACACGGGCATCATTCCTCGTGTCACTTACCGCTATGAGTCAGGCACGTCGATGGCTGCGTACCTGTTTACGATCTGCGTCGATCGCTTCGAGGTCAAGCAGCAAACTATTTTAGGAAATGTCCTGCGAACCGATTTTATTGACCGCGGACTCGTCGCCGCTTCCGAATTCAGCGCCGCCGCCGCAAAATTAGAAGAAATGGCGGAATGTTTCAAGCCGCTCGTCGGCGCGTACCCGTATCAGGACGCAGGTTCGATAGCCATCGATTCGGCGATGGGCGGAGCGCTCGAAACCCAGACGCGTTCGGTCTATGGCTCGGATATGGTATTCGTTTTGGAAGAAAGTTTTGCTCATGAACTCGGGCATCAGTGGATCGGCGATTTGGTCGGCATCCGTGAATGGCGCGATCTCTGGATTAAAGAAGGTTTTGCAACCTTTGTTGAAGGAACCTGGGAAAAATGCTCCAGTCCATCGTACCGACGCGACGCATCGATCCGCTCCAACTATGAAGACATGGCGTTTACAATTATTTCCTATCAATCGCCAGATATGTATGTACATGACCTGACGCTCCAGTTTGACGAAAAGCTTAAGCCGGTAACGCGCGAAGAGGCGGTTCGAATCGGCGAAATTCTCTGTGAAAAAGAGACGACCGAACGGTTCCGCTCCGCGCTGGATGACTTATTCACGGATAAAGAGACGCTTGAAATCGTCGACTTAGGCTCGGGCATCGCGAAACTCTGCCGCAATTTTGTCCTCTATCCTGAAAAGAGGCGCGCACTCTACGCTGAATTAGGTTTCGATCAGGGGACGATTGACTCCGTCATCAAGCTTGGCGGTCCGTTATCCATTACCGCCGATCCGGATTTAATGTACTCTGCCGCGCCGTATTCCGGTGGAGCGCTCGTTTACTACCTCTTAGAAGATACAATGGGTCCGGACGCATTCAAGACGTTCATTCAGACGATGATCGAACGATACGCCCACGCCACAATTTCGACGGACGAATGGATTGCGCTCGCGAACGAAATCGCGGGGAAAGACCTGTCGGAAATGATTGAATCCTGGCTGACGTACGAAACGCTGCCGGATTATCCCGAAGTGATAAACCTCCGAGACGTGATCGATAAGTACCAGCGCCCCTGATTCCGTGCTTTATCCTCGCTAAGATGCTCAGGAATTCTTCTCGCTCAACTTTGAAGAATTCCACGTAAAATTTCAAAACGCCGCCCGCAATAAATGGACGGCGTTTTGAAATAAAAATCCCAGCTTACTTAATTTCCCAGGTCACAATCTCCGCTTCGCTCGTATCAACCAAATAGTAAACACGCAGCGGCGGCAGGGTAAAATCGTCGAAACAGGCTTTTCCCTGAGCCATATCGCCCGGAAGAATATTGGCTCCCAAAACATTTTCGCAATCATAGTACCGGCTCAGACGCTTGCCATTTCCGTCACGGACAACGACCTTATAATCATCCATGCTCGAAACCTGACCAGTCGTATTGATCAGCTTAAACGACAACTCCACAACCTGATCCGTCCGAACGAAAGCGCGCGTCAATTGCAATTGACCAATCGACGTCGGTACCGCTTCATTCATCGAATGAATAATCGTCGGATCGACGACCGGTTCCGTCCCCGCCGCCTCGAGCCATAATGCAGAAATTTCCGCTTCCAAATCAGCGATACGCGCTTCATCGGTACCCGGGATCGGACCCTGAGCAATGTCTAAGCCCTCGACTTCCATAATTTCCCAAACATACAGCTTATCATCATAGACATTCTCCGCATAATAAACGCGGAAAGGCAGGCGCCCGTTGACCTTGAAACGCAGAATTCCTTCTTTCGTTCCGCCCTTCTCCACATCGCCGCTAAATCGGACATCATCCGGCGTATTGCTGTCGTTCTGAACCCAACCATCGCCGTCCAAAACCGAAAAATCTATGCCGTAAACCGCCTGATCCTCATCCGTTGTATTCTCCAACTTCAAGGAAAGCTCCAGCTCGCCGGCAGCGTTATACGATACGCTGACGAGGGTTAATTCGCCGTCCTCGGTTGTAAGCGGGACTCCGATCTCCCCGATCAGTTCCGGATTTGGTTTCTCAAAAACAACCGTCTGAATCGATCCGTCCGCTTTTCCAGCTTCAACTCTCTCCCGAAGCTCGGTAAGACGTTCTTCAAGCGTCGTGATACGTTCCGCGTCCGAGGCTCCGATAACGAGCGAAACCGCGAATAGCGCGATAAACGCAGCGCCGAGTAAAACTATGATTCTTTTTTGCATTTTATAACTTTCCTTTCGCTTTGACTCAGTTATAACGGCTGGTTAATTCGTGAGCATCCAAGTGAGCATCGTACCGTCGAATGGGTCATAATCAATCGTGTATGACGAGCTTTTCGAGAACATGAAGCAGATATCGCCAGTCAGCTCTCCATCTGGCTGCGCCGTACCGTCAAACCATGGGAGATCACATTCCCACGATTGGACCAGCTTTTTCCCGTCCGCGTCTTTTACGGTAAAGTCCAAATCCGAGATGGTATGTCGGGATTCTGTCGTATTCTTGTAGCTAAACGTCAGGAGCAAGAGTCCGTCTTTAACGACCGCGCGCGTAAACGTAAACACGCCTTCTTTCGCCATGACGACCTCCTTCATCGCATGAACCGTATCGCTCACGTTCTCGGTCACGCCCGCGTCCCCCGACGGGATAACGACCGGTTCAATTGGATCAGTCTCCGCCGGCGTCACGGTCATATCTGTGCCGCCGAGCTTGCGCTGCATCGCGTCGAGCGAGCGCTCCAGCATGTCAATCCGTTCTGTGAGGGTCGGAGCGTTCTGCTCCGCGGCTGCTGTGCTAATCATCGCCAACGTCAGAACCAAACCAAGCAACAGTGCTTTTTTAAAAATCGTCATCATTAGCTTCATGCCTCCTTCTGGATACGATTCTGTCATTCTTCTGACAAATTATACAAGCAAACGGAATTAAATGAATACTGTGTTTGTCTTGAAGTCTGCGTTTCAAATTTCCATAGTCAAGAGAAAAATAATAAAAAGTAACAAAATAAAACAAAA
>DAOUFB010000169.1:0-7460 GCA_034430135.1 Flexilinea sp.
CCGCTTTTGAGGAACAGGCTCCGGTTCGTTATCTCAACGTACGTTTTATCTACGCGAATCTTGAACGGTGCATACTGGAATTTCAATTCCTGCATCTTCGGGGTCAACGTTCGATCAGCGCCAATTAACCCATTAACACAGAAGTTATAATCGGTCGGATAATCGTCCCAATCTCCGCCGGACGCCAGGAATGATTTTCCGTAGCGATCCTTCTTCCAAAAAGCCTGATCCACGAAATCCCAGATGAAACCGCCCTGATACAGCGGTTCACGTTCGGTCAGTTCGATATATTTTCCCAGTGCGCCGAGTGAATTACCCATCGCATGCGCATACTCGCAGGATAAATACGGTTTTTCACGATGCTCCTTCAAGTAGGCTTCAATATCCTTCACGAAAATATACATCGTGCTTTTCATGTCGGTCGTATCCGGATAACGCGGATCCCAGGAAACGCCTTCATAGTGAATTAAGCGCGATCCGTCCCGTGCGCGGAGTTCATTCGAAGCATCCCAAAAATTAACACCGCCGAACGATTCATTCCCCATGGACCAAATCAGGATAGATGGACGATTCTTATCGCGTTCATACATCGATAAGACCCGTTGCTTCACGATTTCGTGATATTCGGGACGGTCTCCCGGCGCGACTGTTTCCTGCGGGAGATTGCCCGTCGCGTGCGCGAACCAAAGACCATGCGATTCGATATTCGTTTCATCCACAACGTACAACCCGTACTCATCGCAAAGCTCATAGAAACGCGCCTGATTCGGATAATGGCAGGTGCGGACAGCGTTCACATTATGGCGTTTCAGAATGGTCAGGTCCTCGATCATCTCTTCCTCGGTAAGGCTGCGCCCGTTCACCGCGGAAAGTTCATGGCGGTTGACGCCGTTGAAAACGATTCGTTTCCCGTTCAGTTTCATCACGCCGTCCGCCAACTCAAAGCGCCGAAAACCGGCGCGTTCAGGAATGACCTCAACGACAGTCCCATTTTCATCCCGAATGAGAATCAAAATATCATATAAATTCGGTTTTTCCGCGGACCAGAGTTTCGGCTGATCAACGGGAATCCGCAGCTCGGTCGTTTCCGAAAGCGGAACAACCTCCGAAAGAATCGTCAACTTCTTGCGATTGACGATGACTTCCGCCGTCCCGTTCCGATTTTCCGTTCCCCAGACCTGAAGCTTAATCGAAATTTCGCCCGTCTTAAAATCGTCCGATAACGACGCACGCAAGTCAAGGTCATTGACATGCAGCGCTGGAACCGTATACAGCGTCACATCACGGAAAATTCCGCTCAGGCGGAAAAAATCCTGATCCTCGAGCCAGCTCCCCGACGACCATTTATAGACCTGAACCGCTAATTTATTCTCACCCGAAATAACTGCGCCGCTGACGTCGAACTCCGCGCCGGTAAATGAATCCGTCTTGTATCCGATATACTGTCCGTTCAGCCAAACTGCGTAGGCGCTTTCGACGCCGTCAAACGCCAAAATAATACGATTTCCCCAACCTTCCGGAATATCAAAATATTTGACATAGGAAGCGACTGGGTTATCAATCGACGGAATTTCGCCCGGAAGAATCGGCTCGCGTCCGTCCCATGGATACTGGATGTTCGTGTAACGGGGAATATCGTATCCTTCAAGCTGAATCGATGATGGAACGCGAATTTCATTCCACGATCGGCAGTCAACATCCAAAGACTCAAAATGAACGACCGCCTCATCCATGTTTTTTGCGTACGAAAATTTCCAAAGTCCGTTAAGCGATCGTTTCAGCGATGAATCCAGATTCAGATACTCAGCCTCGGACGCATAAAATCGATGCGCGGAATGAGGCGCGAGCGTATTTTCCGAATAGATTGATACATCTTTGACCTTGTTGTAGTTAAAACCTGCCGCCGTCATTTCTTCTCCAAACACTCCATTCAAGAATAATAAAACTTCGGCGGAAAGCGTATTCCAAGGGGTGGGGCGCCTTCCGCCGGGTTGGTTTATTGAACGATTCCCTTTTTATGGGACTGCTTTCCTAAATATGCCTCACGGATTTCCTCGTTCGCGGCGAGTACCGCCCCCGGTCCGTGCATCGTGATCCGTCCGGTTTCGAGAACGTATGCGTAATCCGCCGTCCGAAGCGCCATATTCGCGTTCTGCTCCACCAGGAGGATCGTCACCCCCTGCTCATTGATCTTCTTGATAATGGAAAAAATCCCCTGAACGATTTTTGGCGCGAGCCCAAGCGACGGTTCATCCATCATGATCATCTTCGGTCGGCTCATTAACGCGCGCCCAACGGCTAACATTTGCTGCTCACCGCCGGAAAGCGTTCCCGCCGCCTGCCAGTTGCGCTCCTTCAAGATCGGAAAGAGTTCGTAAACCCAATCCAGATCCTTTTTAATTTCAGCGCTGTCCTCGCGTAAATAAGCTCCAATTTTCAAATTCTCCAAAACGGACATTCCGGCGAAAATCCGACGTCCCTCCGGGACCGTCGCGATTCCCGCTGCGATCCGCTTGTTGGTCGGCTGAAGCGTAATATCGTTTCCGTCGAAAGAAATTTTTCCCGCTTTGACCTTGACCAGCCCCGCCGCTGACCGAAGCGTCGTCGATTTTCCAGCGCCATTCGCGCCAATCAGCGTCACGATCTTACCCGCGGGGACTTCGAAGGAAATGCCGCGGAGCGCCTGGATCCCACCGTAGGCAACTTCAAGATTCTCAACCTTAAGCATCTTCCACCCCCAAGTAAGCCGCAATAACATGTTCGTTTTCCTGAATCTCAGACGGAATCCCTTCGGCAATCTTTTTTCCGAAGTCGAGGACATAAATCCGATCCGAAATATCCATGACGAGCGTCATGTGATGTTCAATCAGGAAGACAGTCAGATTAAAATCTTCCTTCGTCTTCTTGATAAACGCAGCGAGTTCGTCCGTTTCCTGCGGATTCATCCCAGCCGCCGGCTCGTCCAAAAGGAGAAAACGCGGTTTCGTCGCTAACGCGCGCGCAATTTCAATTCGGCGCTGCTGCCCGTATGGGAGCGAAGAAGCGATTTTATCCTTAACGTGGATTAGTCCCTGCATTTCGAGGAGCGCGCTCGCCTCCTCGCGCATCCGCCGTTCCTCCGCGAAATTCAGCTTGAGCGCGGCGGTAAAAAAATTGCTGCGAAGGTGCATGTGCATCGCCGCAAGAACGTTATCAAACACGGTCAGGTTCTTAAAGAGTCGGATGTTCTGGAACGTACGCGCCATGCCGAGCTTCGTAATCTGATCCGGCGTCTTGCGCATAATATCCGTACAAATCTGGTTCGGATCGCCGCGGTATAACTTCTTCATCTTGCCATGCGGACGATTCGCAACCATCAGTTTCCCGTCGAAAAAAACGCGCCCGTTCGTCGGTTCATAAACGCCGGTAATAAAATTGAACGCCGTCGTCTTTCCGGCGCCGTTCGGTCCGATAAGCGCGACGATTTCGTTCGGAAAAACGTCCATCGAGAAATTATCGACCGCGACAACGCCGCCGAACTGCATCGTACAATTTTCAACACGCAAGATAGGGCTAACGTTACTCACTAGAACCTCCTTGCGCCGGCGCTTGATCCCGTTTTGGGAGAAAACGATTGAGCAAAGACGCAACCGCGTCCCAGCTAAATTCCTTATCGCCCATGATCCCTTTCCGATAGAAGAGAACAACAACCATTAGCAGGACCGAAAAAATGACCATTCGGAAGCCGGGGCGGAAAAGCGGAATATTGACCCCGCCGACCGTCAGCGGTTCGTCAAAGAAGCGCAGCCATTCTCGCCCCCCTGTGACCAGAAACGCAGCCAGAACGGAACCACTGACCGAACCCATGCCGCCCAACACGACGATGAGCAAAATATCATACGTCAGCGTCACGCGGAACGTACCGGATTCAATCGACCCCATGAACATCGCCAGCATTCCGCCCGCAACGCCGGTAAAAAACGAGCTGATGACGAACGAAAGTTCCTTATGTTTGAACAGGTTAATCCCCATCGCCTCAGCAGCGATTTCATCCTCACGAATCGCCAGGAACGATCGACCGTATGAACTTCGCAGAATAAGAACCATGATAAAAATACAAATTCCAGCGAGGATAAACGGCGTGAACATCGTATCAAAACGATCGATCTTTTTTAGTCCATAGGATCCGTTCGTAATCATGTCCATCTGCGGCGAGGCGATAACGGCGCGGATAATTTCCGCGAATCCGAGCGTCGCAATCGCGAGATAGTCCGAACGCAGCTTCAAAATCAGAACCCCGATCAACGCCGCAACCAATGCAGCTAAAAGACCGCCGAGAAGCAACGCCGCAATATAATTCAACTCAAGATTCGCGAGCCAGGGCGCAATTCCGCTAACGTAATAGACGTTCGCTCGGGCTTCAACCGGGATAGTCAAAATCGCGACGACATACGCGCCAAGCGCCATAAAGCCCGCTTGACCCAGCGAAAACAGACCGGTGAACCCGTTCATCAGGTTCATCGCCACAGCAACAACTGCGTAAATTGCGGAACGCTCCAAAATCTTGATCAAGTAACCGTTCGCGCGCGTATCCTTCTCAAGCGTGACGAACCACGCCGAAAGCAAAGCAACGACCAGGAGCGTCAGCACCCATTTTGTAGTTTTATTAAATCGGATCATACTTTCTCCGTAATCGCTTCGCCGAAAAGTCCTGTCGGTTTGAACAATAGCATCAAAACCAATAAGAGGAACGTAAACGCGTCGCTAAACGTTGAAAATCCAGCAGCGACCATGAACGTTTCGCCTAAGCCCAATATAAAACCGCCGATCATAGCGCCGGGGACCGAACCAATGCCGCCCAAAACCGCCGCCACGAAACATTTGAGTCCCGGAAGTGAACCGCTGAACGGATTGACCGACATTCGATCCGTAAAATACAGAACCGAGCCGATACCTGCCAGAAGGGATCCAATCGCAAACGTCACACTGATCACGACATTTAGCTTAATCCCCATCAACGTCGCGGTCTCAAAATCGGTCGAAACAGCCCGCATCGCCATGCCAATCTTCGTATGATTGATCAGCGCAACAAGCAAGAAGACTAAAAAAATCGTGATAATCGGCGTAATAAACGTGACGAGCGATGAAGACACCGTTCCAATCTGAAATACCTTCTTTAATATAGGGATCTCAGGGTAGCCTCGCGGAAGAGCTGTGAATAAATAGGTCGCCAGGTTTTGAAGCAGGTAAGAAACGCCAATCGCCGAAATCATAATCGACATTCTCGGTGCTGACCTCAGCGGACTATACGCAAAACGCTCAATCACGACGCCTAAAACCGTCGTTCCGATCAAAACGACCGGCAGGGCAACCTGCCATGGCATAACCGCCATGGAAAAAATCATAAAATACCCCGCCATCATAAACAATTCGCCATGCGCAAAGTTGATCAGGCGCAGCACACCGTACACCATCGTGTACCCGATCGCAATCAATGCATAGGCGCCGCCTAAAGAAACTCCGGCTAAAAGATGTTGAAGAACCGTTTCTAACGCCATAGAAGTATTCTCCTGCCGCCGAATCCGCGAAACGCTGCCGTGTCCGCGACCCAGCTATGCCCATTTGGGAAAGTGTCATCTATACAAAACAGGGCGCCAAGTTCCGACTTCCGACGCCCTTTTTTTACCAGCTTTTCGACGATACGCCTGTCAACCTCGGGAGGCAATCGCATCAAGCGAAAACGTCATCTTTGAATCAAAGACCTATTTCGCGATCGTGACGGTCTGCAAGAATTTGAAAACGCCGTCTTCAATCACCTTAATAAACGCCATTTCCTTAACCGCGTCGCCATTTTCATCAAAAACGATTTTTCCCGTGACAGCTTCAAATTCAAGCGTTGTCAATGCGTCGCGAATATCGTTCGGATCGACCGAATCGGCGGCTTCAATCGCGCGGTAAATCGCTAAATAAGCGTCATATCCTAACGCAGAAACCGCGGGGATGACGTCCGGCTGTCCATTTTCAACCAGGTATGGCTTGAAACCTTCAACAAATTTCTTTGCTTCCTCGGTTTCCGGCGCTGCGTCATCGAAGAAAGTCGAGAGAACGACGCCTTCAGCGTCCGCGCCTGCGTTATCAATGATCGTCGCGTTTTCCCAAGTGTCGCCCGCCATAATCTGAGCCGTGATCCCTAATTCGCGTGCCTGCTTAATAATCAGCGGCGCGGTCACGATCGACGACGGCGCGAAAATAACGTCCGGATTCGCTGCTTTAATATTGCCTAAGATAGCTTTAAAATCCGTCTGGTTCGTCTGGAACTGTTCATCGGCGACGATGCTGTCTTCCCCGGCTAATTTTACAAACGCATCGCGGAAGAAGCTCCCCAATCCGGACGAATAATCATCCCCAAGCTGGGTAATAATCGCAGCCTTGGTCGCGCCGTTCTGAGACGCATAATTCGCCATGACCGTACCCTGGAACGGGTCAAGGAACGCCACGCGGAAATAGTAATCGTTGCCGAACGTAACCATCGGGTTCGTGCAGGAAGCCCCCATCGCCGGAATCTGAGCTTCTTCGAATATATCCCCAGCCGCGATTGAGACGCCGGAACCGTAAGAACCGACGACCGCAACCACGTTTTTACTGACGAGAAGCTGAGCCGCGGTGACCGCTTCAGTTTTGTCGGATTTATTGTCAACTTCAAAAAGGTTTATCTTGTAGGTTTTGCCCCCTACCGTTACCTCCGGGTATACCTGATTCGCGTATCGGGCTCCAAGAACTTCCTGGAAACCGCCGCCTCCGTTTTCGCCGGTCACTGGCTCAAAAATACCAATTGTAATTTCGTCTTGAGCCAGCGTTGAACCGACAAACGCTATTAAAGAAATAGCGACCAACAAAATAGCCAAAACTTTCTTCATAGTATCCTCCAACTTATGTAACTGAAACGATAACCCTCGTTCCGGATTATAGCACACGACTTTTTAATTCTGCAAGGTTTAATCACCATGCTTTTAAAGAATAAGACCGCGAAAATTATCGCGGTCTTTTCATTCGTTCGATCGAATTTAGATTTTAATTTCGATGTCGACACCAGCCGGAAGCGTCAAGCGCATCAGCATATCGATCGTCTTGGAATCCGGGTCAATCACGTCGATCATGCGATTGTGGGTCCGAATTTCGAAATGTTCATGTGAGTCCTTATCGATAAAGCTCGAGCGGCGGACCGTGAACTTTTCGATTTTGGTCGGAAGCGGAATCGGACCTGCGACATGCGCACCGCTCCGCTCTGCCGTATCGACGATTCGCTTTGCGGACTGATCCAAAATCCGATGATCAAACGCCTTGAGGCGGATACGAATTCGTTGTTGTGCCATTGCTTTTCCTTACGCGATGATTTCGGTGATAACGCCGGCGCCGACCGTCAAACCGCCTTCGCGGATAGCGAACTTGGAACCCTGTTCGAGCGCGACCGGGATGATGAG
>DAOUFB010000170.1:0-5773 GCA_034430135.1 Flexilinea sp.
CCCTTTCCTGAATACGAAATCCCGCCAACGCCCAATTCCGCAGACCGTCTTTCCGCCCGACAGACCGCGAACAACTTACAGAACCGCATGCTTTCTATCGGTTGGAAAGAGGACGCCCCATGATCGTCGGAATCCAGGAAGAAATCCTGAAACTCCAGTCGCAAGGTCTTTTGGGCAAACTCCTGAAAGATAAAACGACCGGACGCAACATTCGCTGGGCAAGCAGCACCTACCGCGAATTAGGCAGCGCCTACGCACCTGACCGAGAAATAACACCGGAATTAATCACCGGCGGTTGCTCCGCGGTTATCAAGAACCGTGCGCGCAAAGCGCTTGAGAAGCAGTCTCAACGAACCAAACAGCACGCCGAAGTCTTTACCCCCCTCGCCGTCTGTAAGCGCATGAACGACGATATCGACGAAGTCTGGGCGGAATCGAACCCCAGCTGGCAGAAAACCGTTGACAGCCGACGGCTTGAAATAACCTGCGGCGAAGCGCCTTTCCTCGTCACGCGCTACGACGTTTCAACTGGGGAACATATCCCAGTTTCCGAGCGCGTCGGCATTCTCGACCGGAAACTCCGCCTCGTCAACGAAAACACGGACAGCGGCAGCGACTGGCTCCGTTGGGCACGCCGCGCCTTCGAAGCCAGTTACGGCTACGAATTTCAGGGCGATAACCTCCTGATCGCCCGGATCAATCTCCTCCAGACGTTCAAGGAAGCTTTCAAAGCGCGCTTCAACGTGTCCCCGCCGGTGAAACTCCTCGCTGAGATCGCGAACGTCATCGTCTGGAACGTTTGGCAGATGGATGGTCTGACCCATGCGGTTCCGAATACTGGAATCGACGAGGAATCGGAACAGTTAGATTTTTTCGCCGCACTGAACTTAAACGGTGAAACGTCCCCGAAAGAAGAAACGATCCCGCCCTGTAAGATTTTCGACTGGCGTGGGAAGAAATCGATCGCGTTTAAAGAGTTAAAGAATCGGAGGAAATATTCGATGAAATTTGATTTTATTATCGGAAATCCGCCTTATCAGGAAGAAGCCAACGGCGGCAATAAAACGTTTACCCCCCCCCTGTACAATCAGTTTATTGATAACTGTTATTCACTTTCCGATGTTGTTGAACTGATTCACCCCGCCCGATTCCTTTTCAACGCGGGCAGTACGCCCAAGGAATGGAATCAGAAGATGCTCAACGATCCGCATCTAAAAATACTCCACTACGAACCTAGCAGCTCGAATATTTTTCCGAATACCGACATTAAAGGCGGTGTCGCAATAACCTATCACGATGAGAAGAAGGATTATGAACCGATTCAGGTCTTTTTACCTTATCCGGAATTAGCTTCGATCCGCAATAAAATAAGCCAACGTAAACACTTTACTACCTTTACTTCTATTATATACATCCAAAATAGATTCAACTTAAACTCCTTATACAATGATTATCCTGCGTATAGGTCTATTATTGGTAGTAATGGAAAAGACAAACGATTCGAAAAGAATATCTTCAATAAAATTCCTCTCTTTACCAAAGAAGAAACTAGCAAAATCAAGGTGCTTGGACTGATAAATAATCGGAGAGTATATCGATTTATTCAAGAAAAATATGTCGATCACAATCACGAAAATTTACATAAGTACAAAGTACTACTTCCTACTGTGAATGGAAGCGGTGCATTTGGTGAGGTTATTTCAACTCCCTTTGTAGGTCCTCCATTTTTGGGATACACGCGGTCTTTTATTGGAATTGGGGCTTTCGATTCTGTGTTAGAAGCTGAAGCCGCTTTGAAATATGTGAAGTCAAAATTTGCCCGTTCCTGCTTGGGCATTCTAAAAATTACGCAGCAAAATCCTCCTGAAACCTGGAAATACGTCCCGCTTCAGGATTTCACCGCAAATTCCGACATCGACTGGACGAAGACCATTCCCGAAATTGACCGTCAGCTCTACGCGAAGTACGGCTTAGACGAAAACGAAATCGCGTTTATCGAAACACGCGTGAAAGCGATGGAAGACTGATGAACGAAAAAACGAAAATCCGCGCCTTTTCGCGCGTCGTGCCCATGATTTACGCCTATGAAACCCCGGGCATCCCGTATAACGAAGGCTGGATCAAAATCGGCTACACCGAATCCCAGACCGTCCGAAAACGGATCAGCCAGCAAACCCATACTGCCGGCATCCGCGCCGAACTCCGCTGGCAGGATAACGCCATTTATAAAGACGGATCAGGCGAAACGTTTACGGATCATGATTTTCATAGCTATCTTGTCACTGAACGTGCGATTGAACGCAAGCCGGGGACGGAATGGTTTCGGCTGGACGCGCCGACGTCGCACGCTTATTTCAACACCTTCGCGGTCCGTGACCGCTCAACGCCCGCGGAACTACGTTCCGAATATCTCCTGCGCGCGGAGCAATCCGACGCTGTCGCCATGACCGCGGATTATTTCCTCGCCGGAGGAAAGGAATTTCTCTGGAACGCGAAACCGCGTTTTGGGAAAACGCTGAGCGCGTATGACCTGATCCGCCGGTTAGGCTTCATGAAAGTCCTGATCGTCACCAACCGTCCAAGTATCGCGAACTCGTGGGCGGAGGATTTCCGAAAGTTCATCGGATGGCGCGGGGATTACGGATTCGTTTCGGAGACGGACGCCCTTTCGTGTCAGCCCGGGATTCTTTCCCGTGGAGATTACTTCCGCGAGCTGGATAACAATCCGGACTTTGGCATGATTGCTTTTGAATCGCTTCAGGGGCTGAAAGGCTCGCTATACTTCGGCGGGAACATCCGGAAATTGGAATGGATCGCGAATCTGGAATTTGACCTCCTGATCGTCGACGAGGCTCAGGAAGGCGTTGACACCGCGAAAACCGATTTTGCTTTCGAGAAAATCAACCGGAAGCATACCCTCTACCTGTCCGGAACGCCGTTCAAAGCCCTCGCCAGCAACCGTTTCAGCGCGGACCAGATTTATAACTGGTCGTATTCTGATGAGCAATCCGCCAAAGCCGCCTGGGCAGGCGTGGAAAACGATGACTATAACCCGTATGAAGCCTTACCGCGCATGTCGATGTGGACCTATGAGCTATCGAAAATGATAGCTGACCAGCTCCAGCAGGGTCTCATCTTAGACGATGAAGCGGAATCCGTCAATTATGCGTTCGACCTGAACGAGTTTTTTGCGACGAATGACGACGGAAAACTCCGCCATGAGGAAGAGGTCCGAAAGTTCCTCGATTCGTTAACGACCGGAGAAAAATACCCATTTTCAAGTGATGAATTGCGTTCCGAACTGGCGCATACGCTTTGGATTCTCGATCGCGTCGCCTCGGTCAAAGCATTGGCGAAGCTGCTAAAAAATCACCCCGTTTTCAAAGACTATCAAATCGTCGTTGCGGCTGGAGATGGAAAACTGAACGACGATGAAGAAACCGAACGCGCCTATGAAAAGGTAAAATCCGCCATCGCCGAAAACGAGAAAACGATTACCCTGTCCGTGGGTCAGCTAACCGTCGGCGTCACCATTCCGGAATGGAGCGGCGTTCTGATGCTCTGTAATTTGTCGAGCCCGTCCGCCTACATGCAAGCCTGTTTCCGGGTTCAGAACCCCTGCCTGATTCATCGCAACGGCGTCTCGTTCCGAAAAGAAAACGCATACGTTTTCGATTTCGACCCTGCCCGAACCCTGATCATCTTTGACGAATACGCAAACAATCTATCCCCTGAAACGACCGGCGGAGCCGGAACCGAGAATCAGCGCGGAGAGAAAATCCGAACACTTCTCAACTTCTTTCCGGTTTTAGGTGAGGACGACGAGGGGCGTATGGTCGAATTAGACGCAGCAGCAGTTCTATCCATTCCGCGCCGTCTCAAAAGCCGTGAAGTCGTCCGCCGCGGATTCATGTCAAACTTCCTGTTCACGAACATTACGAATATCTTCAGTGCGCCCGCTGTCGTTAAAGAAATCGTCGAAAAGCTTACGCCGGCTCACGAAGAAGCCCCGCGTAATCGCGGGAACTCGCTCGATTCAATCTCCTCGGTTCATCTTGACTCGCAAGGCGAAATCAGCGTTTCGAACGAAATCGTAATTGGGAAATCGCAAAAACTTTTCGGGGAGAAAATCTACGAGACGTTAAAAACCGAGGTGAATCCGGTTTTGGAGACTGTAGAAACGGTGAATCCGGTTGAAAATATCCGGACGCAAATCAAGCCATTGAAAAACGCCCTGAACGACACGATTCTAACGAACGTCTTAGCGCCCATTGCCGCCGATTCAAAGCTGACCGCGAGCGAGAAAACGCGGATCGGAAACGAGATCAAGCGTGAAATTGAGTCCAATATGGATAAAATCGCCAACGACTATGAACATTCGCTTAAAATCGCCAAAGCAACATACGAGGAGCGTTTAAAAAATTCCGATTCTCAAAACGAAATTCGAGAGTCCGAAGCAACCTATCAAACCGAGGTTAAACGCGCCCACGACGCATTAAACCAACAAGTTTCAACGTTCGTCGAAAATACGATTCAAAACAAACCCGCTGAATTAATCGAGAAAATCGAAAAGTTCAAAATCAATCAGGATAAAAAAGCTGTTGAAGATACTGTTCGAGCCCACTTGCGCGGGTTCGCCCGTACCATTCCCAGCTTTATCATGGCGTACGATGATGGGACGCTAACGTTATCGAACTTCGATCAAGCTGTTGAGGAGGACGTTTTTATCGAGGTAACGGGAATCACGAAAAAGGACTTCCGCTTCTTACGAGACGGCGGAACGTACGCGGACACCGAAACTGGGGAGTCCGTCCCATTCGCGGGTCATCTCTTTGATGAGACGGTCTTTAACGATTCCGTCGCTGAATTTCGAAATAAACGCACCGAGCTCGCAAATTACTTCGACGAGTCGCAGGAAGAAGACATTTTCGACTACATTCCGCCCCAAAAAACGAACCAGATTTTTACGCCGAAATGGGTCGTGAAGATGATGGTGGATAAGCTCGAAGAGCAGAATCCCGGATGCTTCGATGATCCGACGAAAACCTTCGCGGACTTGTACATGAAATCCGGGCTGTATATTACGGAAATCGTCAAACGGTTATACCGAAGTAAGGGGTTGATCGCCGCTTTTCCGAATGAAACCGATCGGATTCGCCACATCCTTCAGCATCAAGTTTACGGAATGGCGCCGTCACGGATTATTTATCTCATCGCAACCAACTTCATTTTAGGCTTCGACCCAAAGCTTAAATTGGAAACGAAGAACTTCGTCATGGCGGACGCCGCCGAAGCGTCCAAGAATAACCGTCTTGAAGAGCTCGTCAAAGTTCATTTTGGCGAATAGCTCCACGAGAGAGCCTGCCCATCAACGAATATCCATGCTGACCGGACTCCCATTGACCATCCGTTCGGAAGCTCCATCAGCATGGATAGTTTCAATTCTAAAGTTTCGACGCGACTGTCAATCGGTTGTGAGTAGTTCTATCGTTTACCGAACGAAATATACTCGGTTCGCTCCGCTCTTGAATACGAGCGTCAGATAAGTTTCAAACTTCGCTTCAGCCACCGTATACGCCGCACGCTCCGCCGATCCAATGACGACGTAGCGAACCCCGTACCGTTCGAGCAGCTCCGAAACGCGCCGCCAATCCTTGGATTCATAGATCGTCTTGACATCCTCGTTCCGGCTTCCCATTTCGGTATAGCCGCCGCGCCATTGCGATTCATGATTAATCGGTCCGAGCAGCGTCGGCAAGCCGCTGAAAATACT
>DAOUFB010000171.1:0-6300 GCA_034430135.1 Flexilinea sp.
TCGGAATTGGGGGTCACGATCCGCCCGTTTGCGCCATGATCCGCGAGATAACGCAGCGCTAACAGGTTGGCGAACGTATGATCCAACCGACTTCCAGCCGCACCGTACAGCTGAAACTCACGGTATCCGCGGTCAAGCCCGAGTTGAATGGCTAAAATGAGATCCGGATCGTCCTTTTCACAGGGCAACGCGATGACGTTATCGCCTTCCGGTCGGTAGCCGAGCGAGTCGAAGTCACCGACGACAAGTTCCGGCGATAATCCGCGTGCGCGAATCGCCTCATACCCTCCGTCTGCGGCAATCAAATAGTCGTTCGGGAGAGGCGCGTAAGGCGCGCCCGCTGTTTCTCCCGACCCAAAAATAACGCAGCGCCCAGCGCGCGGTTCACCGTTCATTTTTCGAGTCGGGTCATCAGCGCAATGATTTCGTCAATTTTTTCGTTTTGCGCGGTTTCGTCCGCGTGCAGGAACGAATCACGAACGCAGCCGCGCAAGTGCGCCGCTAAAATTTCGCGGTTGGCACGTTTCAGGATGGCGCTGGTTGCGGAGAGTTGCGCGGCAATGTCCATACAATAACGGTCTTCCTCGACCATTTTCAAAATACCGTCGAGCTGTCCGCGCGCCGTCCGAAGCAGTTTCGTGATTTGTCCGTGATCCGCCTGCATGGTCGTTACAGCTCGCGGATCGATAGAACCGGATAACCGGCGTCGCTGACCGGTTGGCGCAGCGCTTCGTCCGTGACCGGCTCGCTGAGTTCGACCGTCGCCGTCTTCGCTTCCAGGTCGACGACCGCCGAGCTGACCCCAGCGATCCCTCTCAACACCGATTCAACCCGAGCTTTGCAATGACCGCACATCATTCCATCCACTAACAATTCTTTTTTCATTTGAATATTCCTTTCTTCCGCTTCTAATTTTACCGTCTCAACCGCCGTTGCCGCGGGCGCGGGCGCATTCCCGGACTCGATCCATTTCGGCTTGAACCTGCGCAGCCGCAGTGCGTTCATGACGACGGTCACCGAACTCATGCTCATCGCCGCTGCCGCAAAATCCGGACTGAGTTTCCAGCCGAAAAAGCTGTAAAAAACACCCGCCGCCAGCGGAATCCCGATGATGTTATAGAAGAACGCCCAGAAAAGATTCTGACGGATCGTTCTCATCATCGCGCGGGAGAGCTGAACCGCGGTCACGACATCGCGTAAATCATTTTTCATCAGGACGATATCGGCGGATTCGATCGCGATATCTGTTCCCGCGCCGATCGCGATCCCCACGTCCGCGCGCGCGAGCGCCGGTGCGTCGTTAATCCCGTCCCCGACCATCGCGACTTTTCGCGCCGTACCGTTGGCGCTCGTTTCGGACTGGAGACGGCGGATGACCGATTCCTTATCCGTCGGGAGCACCTCGGCAACGACCTCATCGACGCCGACCTGATTCCGAACGGCATTCGCGGTCAGTCGGTTATCGCCGGTCAGCATGACCGTTTTCATCCCCATTGCGCGCAGGTTGGCGATTGCCTGGGCGCTCGTCGGTTTGACGCTGTCCGCGCAGGCGATCATACCAAGGTAGCGACCGTCGACCGCGAAATAGAGCGGCGTCTCGCCCGCCTCCGCGAAGCGCTCCGCGTCGTTCGCCCCGGACGGCAGCGCGACATTCTCCGCGGTCATCAGCCTTGCGTTTCCGCCCAAAACTGTTTTCCCGCCAATTTCAGCGCGGACGCCGAACCCGGATAACGCTTCGAACCGTTCCGCCGCGTCCCCTTCCGCGCTTAACCCGCGCTTCTCGCTTTCGGCGATGATTGCCTTGGCGAATGGATGTTCCGAGGGAGATTCAAGCCGCGCCGCGAGGGTCAGCAGTTCCGTTTCGCGGACGCCCTGAGCCGGAATGAGCCGGGTCACCGTCGGACGCCCTTCGGTAATCGTCCCCGTCTTATCCAAAACGACGACGCCGACTTCCTGCAAAATTTCCGTCGCGTCCGCCGATTTAATCAGGATGCCGTTCAGCGCGCCCTGACCCGTCCCGACCATGATCGCGACCGGCGTCGCCAATCCCAGCGCGCAGGGGCAGGAGATGACCAGAACCGCGATCGCGATCGACAGCGCAAATTCAAATGAATGCCCCAGCAGCAGCCAGACAATCATCGCTGTCAGCGCGATCCCGATCACAGTCGGCACGAAAACACCGGCGATTTTATCGGCTAACTTTTGAATCGGCGCTTTCGAGCTGTTGGCGTCGCTGACGAGTTGGACGATTTGCGCGAGCGTCGTGTCTTCGCCGACTTTATCGGCGCGGAACTTGAACGCCCCGCTGCGGTTGAGCGTCGCGGTATAGACCATGTCGCCGACGGTCTTCTCGACCGGAACCGATTCACCGGTCAGAACCGACTGATCCACGGCGCTGTCGCCTTCGACGATCGTGCCGTCAACCGGGATCGCGTCACCCGGGCGGACGACGATGATGTCTCCGACGACGATTTCTTCGACCGGAAGCGTCACCTCTTCCCCGCCGCGCAGAACCGACGCCGTCTTCGGCGCGAGGTTCAGGAGACGGCTCAATGCGTCGGTCGTCTTTCCTTTCGAGACGGCTTCGAGGTATTTCCCGACGGTAATGAGCGTGAAAATCGTTCCCGCTGATTCAAAATAAACGTCCATGACGAACGAATTCGCGATAGCGTGATTCCCCGCGCCGACCGCCCAGGCGATTTTATACAGCGCGTAAATCCCGTAAACCGTCGACGCTGAAGCGCCGATCGCGATCAGCGAATCCATGTTGGGCGAACGGTGCGCGAGCGTTCGAAAGCCGACGATAAAAAACTTGCGGTTGATGTATAAGATGGGGAGCAGCAGCAAAAACTGCGTCAGGACGAAAACGACCTGATTCCCCGCGCCATGGAGCATGGGCGGAAGCGGAAGCCCCATCATATGCCCCATTGACAGGTACATTAACGGGACGAGGAAAATCGCCGAGACGATTAACCGCGTCCGAAGCGCGCGAATATCGCCCTGAATCGCCTGACCCGGATCCGATCGTCCGGTTTTTCCAGCGCGGCTTTCAGAGAATACGACGCCATAGCCCGCTTTTTCGACCACGGCGGCGACGGCTGCGTCGTCGATGGGGCGGTCGGAGACGAGCGTCAGCTGATTCGCGAGCAGGTTGACCGTCGCGCTTTCAAGATTCGGGAGCGTCCTTGCGGCTTTCTCGACGGCGGCGGAACATGCCGCGCAGGTCATGCCGGTAACGGTGTAAGTCTGTTTCATGAGTCCTCGATTCGGTTTTTGGGTCGTTTGATGACCCCCACCCCGCATGGGTGCACAGTTAGTATAAACCAACCTGCGGATTTGAACGCAGATTGGTGACGCTTTTTAACTCGATAATCCGAATGTGCCTATTTGGTAAAATGCTTTCTGGTTATGAGGAGAATGAACAGCATCGCGATCAGGAATACAGCTGGGACAATGACCTTCGGAGCCCTCTTTAGAGTCTCCGAAGCCCTCTTTTCTCGTGCATTTTCTTCAGCTTCTTTTGCCATTGTCGCTGCGATTTGAGTTGCTCGAACTGCTTTTGCCATTGTCGCTGCGATTTGAGTTTCTCTAGCTGCTTCTGTCATTGCCGCTGCTAATTGAATTGCTTGAACTTCTTTTGTCATTGTCTCTGCGATTTGAGTTGCTTGAACTGCTTTTGTCATTGTATTGGTCAATATAGGAAGAAACTCCCATTGTAGATCCGGATGCGCACCTGAAGGTTCTAATAAAATAGCCTCGGGCTTCTCCCCCGATATATTGGAAGCAGAGCCTGTAAAGAGAAAAGTTTGTGTCAAATCCTGTGAGGTTCGCGCTTGGCGAATGGTTTCCGCTTCAACCGTACTCGCATAACTTGTTCCCTGCGCTGATTTGGTTTTTTCGAGCTCTATTTCGAAGACCTGTCGCGTTGCATCTATATTCCTCGCAAACTGAGTTTGTGTTCGAGCAAAGATATCTGCCATAGCGCGGGCTGTCTCAGCACCTTGCGTCGAAAGAAATGCCGAATTGCCCGTAGATTGAATCTCGGTCAATACATTTATCGCTTCGATCGTTGCGCTTAGCGCTATCGAACGTTCCTCGATTAACTCCCTTAATCCAAACCCCATTACGAAAATAAACGCCAGTACGACCACGGACATCAAAAAGAACCACAGCCCATTCGGTTTCTTCGTTTTTCTTCGCACGAACGATTTCTCGTTCTGCGCGTCCTGAATAGAATGGATTCGGCGCGGTATCGGGTTCATCGCCGGTTCAACTCCGTCATTTACACTCACGGCATCGCGAATTTTTTGCTGGTCATCCATGCTAACCGGAACCGACGAACTGGTCGACACGCTCACCTTCGGTGTGTTTTTCTCGCGCTGCAGACCGGAAAACGTCGCATCGCTCGCGTTCGCGCTCATTGACTGCAACCGCAACCCATCCAAATCACGCAAATAATCGCTCATGGTCTCATAGCGATTCGCCGGATCCTTCGCCAGCGCACAGTCAAAAAAGCGTGTCACGGATTCGCTCAGTTCCGGCACGAACTGACGCGGATCGGGAAATGGCTCAATCGCCTGCTTGGTCAGGATCGCGATCGGTGTGTCGCCTGTGAACGGCTTGTGTCCGGTAATGAGTTCGTAAAAGACGACCGAAAGTGCATACTGATCCGAGCGCGCGTCCACAGCCCGACCCAAACCCTGCTCCGGCGCCATGTACTCCGGCGTTCCGATCCCGACACCAGTTCCGGTCAGTGTCTGCTGATTGGCGGAATCGTCCAAAAATTTGGCGATACCAAAATCGGTCAGCCGAACTTTTTTATCCTGTGTAATCATGATATTCGACGGCTTGACATCCCGATGGAGGAGTCCCTGTGAATGGACATAGTCGAGCGCTTCCGCGATCGGTCGGAGAAGACGAGCAGCGGCGGTCACTTTCAGCGGTTTTCTGACCTCCTTGAGCGTTACACCCTCAATATATTCCATGACCAGATATGGCATGTCCTCATAATATCCATAGTCATAGACCTGGACGATATTCGGATGATTAAGACGGGCGAGCGCGCGGGCTTCACGCTTGAACCGCTCCGGCAGGGTTTCCAGCTGATCGAGGGTGAAATTTCCTCTGCGGATGAGCTTAATGGCAACATCTCGATCCAGGTGCGGGTCACGTGCCTTGTAAACGATCGCCATGCCCCCGCGACCGATTTCTCGCTCAATTTCATACCTGCCGATTTGTTGGATTGGATTTTCGCCCATCTATGCCTCCGGGATTTGTGAAAACTCTGAGGTAATTCTATCAAACAGTTTATTTTTGGCACAGATTTTTTTCAAAGCAATTTTTGCGGATAAGGATAGCTCAGAGATAGGTGGAATTGCCGATAAGAAGATCCTTGATTCTGCCTTTATGCATTGTCGAGATGTGATTCACCATGCCTAAGGATTCGGGAATTCTGTCCATCTCGATACCCAGAATACGCCTTTCCAAAAAGATAAAAAAACCCCGCAATTTGATAGAATTAGTTCAGGTTTCTATCCATGCACAAGGAGGTCAGCCATGAACGAGAACTCAGTCCAAGAAGTCAAAAACGAAACCGAGAAGGCAGTATCCCCGCAGCGGCAAACGCCCACGGGAAAACTCCCTAATCCAACGGACAAAGTCCCACGTCAGCCGGGGCGCGAGCCGATGAAACGTGCGCCATGGGATGCGCTGACTTTGGCTGTTGCAATCATCGCCGTGGTTCTGGGCGGGGTCTTCGTATTGTCGAACTGGAATACGAACCGGGCACAGCAGGTTCTTCTCGCGGAACAGGCGCGCCTGATTCGGCTAACGATAAATGCAGCAGAAGCGCAGATTGCAATCCTGACCGCCGACGCGGAAAACGCAGCCGCGGAGATCGGGGCGTTAACAGCGGAAGCACGCGTCAACGCGACGGGGACAGTTAGGGCGGAACGAACAGCGGCGCAGGCGACGTTCGATTCGCACATGATGGAGACAGCGCGGGTCGAAACGCATGAGGCGGCGGTCGCGGGGACGCAGGCGGCGCAAACGGCAAGACAGGTAGCGAAATATCAGGTCGGCGACATCATTCGATTCGGACGTTACGAGCAGGACAACGACCTCAGCAATGGAGCGGAGGAAATCGAATGGCGCATACTGGCGATCGAGGGAGAGACTGCGCTTGTCGTAAGCGTCATGGGGCTCGACGTGAAACCGTACAACGAGGAATATACGGACATAACCTGGGAAAACTGTACGCTGCGAAGCTGGCTGAACAACGAATTTTACAATGCGGCGTTC
>DAOUFB010000172.1:0-3217 GCA_034430135.1 Flexilinea sp.
TGAAGAAATTCGAATCGTTGCCATCGTGACCGTTTTATCCGCGCTGATGATGTATGCCCGCCGTTGGGATCTGAATGCAATGGATTCCGGAGAGCACACAGCTCACTCGTTGGGCGTTAACACGCGTTCGCTCCGCAACCTGTCGATCTTCGTCGCCGCGATTAATACCGGCGTCTCCGTTGCTTTTGTCGGCATGATCGGATTCGTCGGTTTGCTCGCGCCCCAGATAACGAAACGCATCATCGGCGAAGACAAGCGATTCATGATTTTGGGAACGCTCCTGATGGGAGCGGTCATCGTCCTTTTCAGCGATACGCTGGCGCGGACGATCGCGGCACCGCTCGTTCTTCCCGTCGGCGCAATTACCTCGCTGATTGGCGCGCCTGTCTTCGTATATATCCTCCTGAAAGGCGTCAAATCATGACGATATTTCGCGTCGACCATCTCTGGTTCAAGTACAGCAGTCCAATTTTACGCAATGTCTGCTTCGATTTGGATAAAGGGCAGTTTACGTCGCTTCTTGGCATAAACGGCGCAGGGAAATCAACGCTCTTGAAAAATCTTGTCAAGCTCCTCCGTCCAACGAACGGGGCAATATACCTTGAAGGCGAAAACATCCGCCGCCTGCGGCAGTGCGATCTGGCAAAGCGCGTCGCCTACGTCAGTCAGCATAACGTCCCGGTTAAAAACACGGTCTTCGATACGGTTCTGATCGGGCGGCTGCCGCATTTGGAACGTGACGCGTCGCAGCGGGATTACGAGATCGTTGAGACAATCCTGACCCGTCTCGGGTTGGAATCTTACGCTCTCCGCGACGTTGATACGCTTTCCGGCGGAGAATATCAGAAGGTCGTTTTGGCGCGGGCGCTGGCTCAGCAACCCAAAGCGCTTCTCCTCGACGAGCCAACCAGCAACCTTGATATTAAAAATCAGGTTTCCGTGATGAAGCTCGTTCGTGAATATTGCGAAGAAAAGAAAATCGCGGTCATTGTCAGTATTCATGACCTGAACCTCGCTTTACGATACTCGGATAAATTCCTGATGCTCAAGGATGGAGCGATTTACGCTTACGGCGACGCTTCAGTTATTACGAGAGAATCGATTCGGGACGTCTATCGGTTAGACGTTGAGGTCATCCGTCATGGGAACCGAAAATTTATTATTTTAGATTAATTAGGAGTGTTATCATGAAATTCAACAGATTTGTTGCAGTTTTTATCGTTTTAGTCCTCGCCGTAATTGCCGCAGGGAACGGCGCCGTTCAGGCGCAGAGCTATACCGTGACCGACGTTACCGGACGCGAGGTTGAGTTCGCTGCCGTACCTGAAAAAGTCATCGCAATTGGGCATGGCGCGCTGAAAATGTACACGTTTATTGCCGGACCGGAGAAGATCGTCGGTCTCGAAAACGCCGAAGTCAGCGGGCATACGCTCACAAGTCAGTCCATCCACTACGCCTATCCGGAGTTGCGTGAATTGCCGGTCGTCGGAAAAGGCGGACCGAAATTCGAACCTGATTATGAGCTCTTGACGTTCGCTGAACCCGACGTTGTTTTTATCGCTTATGGGAACACGAAAGAAGAACTTGATGAAATACAGTCCAAGATCAATGTTCCGGTCGTCGGAATCAACATGGGAAAAAGCGGGCAGATTTTCGACAATGACACAGTTATGACCTTCGAAGTCATCGGAAAGACGATGGGGATCGAAGCGCGGGCGAAAGAAGTCATTGATTTTCTCGCCGCGACGAAGGAGGATCTGACAACGCGCACGGATGGACTCGAAGAAAGTCCGACGACCTACCTCGGCGGTGCGTCGTTCCGCGGAGCGCAGGGGATCCTGTCGACGAAAACGAAAATTGACCTGTTCAATACCGTGAACGCCTTAAACGTCATGGACGCTCTCGTTGAAGAACGCAGCGTTATCATCGATAAGGAGAAACTGCTCGAGATCGATCCGGAACTGATCATCCTTGACCTGAGCGGAAAAGCGCTTCTTGATGAAGATATGTCCAATGACCCCGAGTTCTACCGGTCGCTTCAGGCGTTCAAAAATCAGAACGCTTACTACATCCTGCCATACTTTACCTACGGCATGAATTACGATACTGCCTTGTTGAACATGTATTTCATCGGCTCGCTCGTACATCCCGAGGCTTTCGCCGATCTGGATCTGGCGGCGAAGGCGGCGGAAATTTATACGGTTTTCGTTGGAAAAGACGTTTATCAGGATCTGATGGCGGCGTTTCCAGAGGGATTTAAAGAAAGCGGATTTGGACATGAATAAAATTCGCGAAATTTGCGAAGCCCGGCTGCGCCTGCTCCAATGGGATCAGGCGTCCTCAAACCGCATGTGGGATAAACGCGCCAACGAATTCAGCCGCCTGTCAAGCAAAGCGGATCAGGACGGTTATATGGCTTTCTTCCAGAGCTGCGCTGACCTGAGCGGCGCAACGGTCATGGACGTAGGCTGCGGTGCAGGACGCTACCTGAAACGCCTGCTCGACGCAGGCGCGAAAGCGGAGGGACTCGAACCCTCGGGAGGAATGATTGCCCGCGCTCAGGAATATTTGGGCGAATTCGGCTATTCAAATATACAAATCAACCAAGTCGCGTTCCAGGATTATGAAGTTGATCATCGTGTCGATTATGCTTTCGTCGCCAACTGCCCGATTAGTTCGGACTATGGAAGCTATTTGAAACTGCTGAATTTAGCGACGAAAGGCATTTTTATCGGAACTTGGATAGAACGTCAGGACATTTATTACGAAAAGGTCTCACGTGCTCTCGGCGTTGAACCTGTGCGGCGCACCTCCTACGATCCTTTCTATTTGTTCAATATTTTTGTCGCGGACGGATACCTGCCAAAATTTGAGACTTCTGAGAAGATGGTATCGGAAATGATTTATCCGGATGACTGTATCCAGCGTTACGGAAGTTGGATTTACGGCAACGACTACAGTGAAACGGATATCGAACGCATCCGCGGGATCATGGCAAAGGACATGACGCCGGACGGAAAAATTCATCAGGAATTCCGCGGGCTGCGTGCGATGACCTATGTCGACTTGACCCGGCGGATTTAGCTTCTTCGAATACGTATCACGAGGATGTCCCAAAACTGCAAAGAGTGGAAAAATCTTCATCCTCTGAAAAAATCAATGTCGACAATGACCCCACTCGCCTTCGGCTCGGAGACCTGTCGACATTGATAAAAGT
>DAOUFB010000173.1:0-10636 GCA_034430135.1 Flexilinea sp.
TCCCTGCTTGAAATAGCCGTTTCCCATCGTCAATTCGTAAAAATCGACGAGGAGCGTCAGGTTGCGATTGTCAAATTCCTGTTTAGGTTCTCTATTCATGAAGCACCTTTATCCCGTGGAGAGTGTATTGTTCCGCGTAAAAACGGTTGATTTCGTCGGCATTATGTCCCGGCGCGTCGTAGGTTTCGACTAAATTCATCGGGATGATGATTTGCGGGACGTGGCGGCTGCGTTGGGCATGGTATTCGTTTTCGAGATATTTTTGCGTGATGATCGCGAAGTTCAGGACGCAGAGATCCGTACAGCAGCCGACAATGACGATTTCATCAAATTCATTCCAGTCGAAAATAGGATGCATCTTCAGGTAATCCTGAACCTCGAAGAAGCCGCCGGTCGTATATTTCGGAATGACCGCGTCGCAGAGCGGCGCCAGTTCCGGAACGACTTCGGGTTCTTCAGTGCCTGCGAGACAATGCGGCGGGAAGACGGTAAATTCATGGTCGGTAGGGGAATGGGTATCGCTCAGAGCGATTACTTTTGCGCCATCGGCTTTCGCCTGGCGGCAGAAACGCCCGATCGGGTTGATCTTGGCTTCAGTACGCGGACTGTAGAGCGAACCGGATTTTGCGAAACCGACGTTCATGTCCATGATAACGACGAGTTGGTTCATTTCCTTTTCCTCTCGAAGGCGCCTGCGTTGGCGGTGCCTTGACGACTCAATTATAATGTCATTATTATCAGAGAAAAAGGAAACTTCCATGCTTCAAGATCTACGCGTCGTTCAACGCGACTTTCTCTTAGAACTGATTCGGCTCATGACGCAGGAACTCGATTTAGATACGCTTCTCGGTCGGTTGCTCCAGTTGTCGGTTGACATGCTGTCCGGTAATTCCGGTTTTATCGCGCTTTCGAATCCATCGACGAACTGGACGGTTCGGACGATTTATGGTTTGACGAGTCCGATGGTGAAATATATTGAGACGTACCTTGAGCATTTTCCGATCGCCGAGAAGGGGGAGGATCAGCGCCCAATCGAAATTAATCTCCTGATTGAACGGATTCGTCAACATCCTGATTTCAACGTGACCGACGGGCTGGGACTCCCGTTAGTGCATGGCGGAACCTTGCTTGGGATCGTGGTCGTTTTCCGATCGGTCCTGTCCCGATTTTCGCAGAATGATATGCTCCTGCTTCGTGCTTACGCGGGTCAGGCGTCGATAGCGGTTCGGAACGCCGCGCTCTATACCGAGAATTTGCGCGCAAAGCAGCAGACCGACGCAATTTTGGATGCGCTCTCGGACGGGGTCCTGGTCATGGATTCGCGCGGCGTGGTCACGCGGGTCAATCCTGCGTTAACGCGGCTTTTTGGCGCGGATGGGTCAGCGTTGATTGGACTGACCCATGATGAGGTGATTCGGTTCTCGGGTTCGGTTACGGGGATGACGCTCGCGGAGGGGATCGCGGGCGGCTGGCCGTTTACGGGACGCTCCCAACTGAGCGTTGAAGGAGACTTGATCCTGCGTGATGAAGCGCTCAGGACGATCCCCGTCTCGATTAGTTACCTGCCAATCCTGACCGATTCCAACCAGTTATTGAATATGATTGCTTCGGTTCAGGACATTTCGAAATTCCGCGAGGCGGATGCGTTGAAAAATACGTTTATCTCGACCGTAAGCCATGAGTTGAAAACGCCGGTTGCGCTGATTAAGGGATACGCCTCGACGATGCGCATGATGGAACGGACGAGCGATTCCGGGCTGATTTCTGAAACGCTTCAGGTTATTGAAGATGAATCGGATCGGTTGACCGAGTTAATTAACGATCTGCTTGACGCGAGCCGCATGATGGCAGGTTCGTTAAAGCTGCACCGGATCACCTTTAATCTGTGCGACTTGTGTGAACGGATCGCTGCCCGTCAGCAAACTCAGACGACAAGTCACCGAATCGTGACAGACTTTTCGCCAGATTTTCCGCTCGTGACCGCGGATCCGGATCGAATTGAGCAGGTCTTGAAAAATTTGCTGACCAACGCTGTGAAATATACGGATGGCGGGACGATTACAATTCGGGGAACTTCCAGCGCGGAAGAAGTTCGCATAGATGTAATTGATGAGGGGAGAGGTCTTAAGGTTCAGGACTTGCCCTTCTTATTTGATAAGTTTTACCGCTCGAAGGAAACCGCAACGCTGGCGAAAGGGGTCGGACTCGGGCTTTTTATCAGCCGTGCGATTATTGCTGGACATGGCGGAAAGCTCAGCGCGCAGAATCGCGATGACCGCGATGGTGCGGTCTTCTCGTTTACCCTTCCGCTGAGCGCTGATATGGGGCTCGATTATTTCAGTTTCCCCGGGCAGTCGTCTCAATCGTAGGAGGAATTTATGGACAGTGCGCCGATTTTTCGGAAAGTTTAAATGGGGCTGAGATCGCGTTTTTTGAGCTAAGGCTGATTTTTGGACTCCGACAGGAATGCCTTATTAAATGGAAAGTCTTATCATTTATGATTTCCTGAGCCTGATGATTCAGCCGGGTAAACGCAGCGAAACCCGCGGTTGAACCCAGCTGAGGAGCCCGCATGCGTTTGACGTTCGGCGAGTTCGAGCTGATTCGGAAAATCGGACGCCCCGCCGCCTTTTAGAATATTTTCATCCCCCCATTCCGGGTTGGGGTTGGGGAGGGTATCGCTGACCCATTCGCGGACATTCCCCGCCAGGTCGAGGACACCGAAAGGACTTGCGCCGACGGGAAGCCAGCCGGAAGGGATCAGCCCCTGATACAACCCGTCATAATTTGCGGTTGACAAAGATGGCTCGCGGTCGCCCCATGGATAGATATTTGCATTCATTGCGCCGGCTGCGTCTTTCCACTGTTGCTCGCTTGGGAGTGTTCCGCCAAGCCATTCACAATATAGCTGCGCTTCTTCGACACTAACGTAGGTCACAGGAAATTCGCGGTAGAGCGGGTTCTCGATATATTTCAGGAAATGGCCTCGATAATGCGGTGGAAAACAAACGCCGCTGTCGACGCAGCGTTGATACGCACGAATCGTAACCGGACGCTGGTCGATCTTAAAGGAATGCCATGTGAACGAAGACTCCACGGGAATTGTCACAATACGCGTATCGTTTCCGCTCTCAGATTCAGAATTTAATCGTGCGCCGAAAAACCAATAAGGACGCAGCGTCCGATAAGGGGAAGTTTTAAATATGGCGAAGCCAAAGACGAGGACTGCGCCAATTAACATCGCCCAGGAAAAAACGGTCATCATTTTTTGAGTTTTCGTCATCCGCAGCAGCCGCACTTTTTAACGAAGAAACGAAGCAGAAGTTTTCGCAAATTCATCGAGAACCGCAGACGGCGCTGCGCCTTCGATTTCAAGAATGAAGTTCCCAACGCGGAAAACTTTCCCGTTCTCGAGAATCGAACGGCTCATCAGAATATCGTACGTCGTTTCCAATTTTTTCTCCGTTTCAAAGGCGTAGATGATTCCGAGATAAGATTCGTCGTCATGGAGAACGTTAAAATGGCTGGCGGATTGAACGTAGAGCCCTGCCGTCCCAAGCGTATCCTTATCGAGTTCATAAAAAGTCTGGCGGATGGGAAAGCCGTCTCGGGTGAGTTCTGCAAAAATATCTTCACGTTCGTAGCGGTTGAAGCCGATGGGCGTGTAGGTTGGAACGAAGAGCCCGGGGGTCGCTGAAGGCGCGGGCGTCGCGGTCACGACGACGTATTCTTTGACGATGACGGTTTCCACGGTGACGTTTACTTTCTGATACCCCGCGACTTCGCGGATTTTGGCGCCGACGGTTGCATTGACTTGATCCTGGGTATACAAATTTGTACAACCGACGGTAAGAATGACCGTCAGGAGTAGAAAAAGTTGGAGTGCATAGCGTATGGTTCGGTTCATCTTCATTCCTCCGTTCGACGATAGCTCTATTATCCCATATTTTTACGACGCTTGTTGCCTCTGGATTCATGGGTTAATGAATCTGAATGCGCTGATGGTGCGTCATTCGGTAAAATAAAGGTCATGCAGGCTCAACCCACTCGCGTGTACCGGGTTTTCGGTCCCGCGCAATTTTAACGAGGCACCCATATGATCCAACTCATTCAGGACTCCGTCGTCCTCATCGACGGTCGAACTATTCAAAACGCAGCGGACTTCTTCCGCCCGACGGCTGAGGCGCTGTCGGAGCGTATTCGCGCGAAGCGGGAGGAAACGATCGCCTATCGGATCCTTCGGGCTCATAGCGATCCAGCCCCGTCGGGGAAACTTCGGATCCGCTTTGACTCGATTACGTCTCATGATATTACCTATGTTGGGATAGTCCAGTCAGCGATCGCGAGCGGATTGACGAAGTTCCCGATTCCGTACGTGATGACGAATTGCCATAACAGTCTCTGCGCCGTCGGCGGGACGATTAACGAAGACGACCATGTTTACGGGCTTTCAGCTGCGCGGAAATTCGGCGGAATTTACGTTCCGGCGAATATAGCCGTAATTCATCAATATGAACGTGAGATGATGGCGGGGTGCGGGCGCATGATCCTTGGATCGGACAGTCACACGCGCTATGGCGCTTTGGGGACGATGGCGGTTGGAGAAGGCGGTCCTGAATTAGTCAAGCAGCTGTTATCGAATACTTATGATATTGACGAACCGGAAGTTGTTCTCGTTTACCTCGAGGGTGAAGTGGGTCATGGCGTCGGACCTCAGGACGTCGCGTTGGCGCTTATTGGCGCAGTTTTCAAGAGCGGTTTTGTCAAGAACCGCATTTTAGAGTTCGCAGGTCCGGGCGTCGAGGGATTATCGGTTGAATTTCGAAACGGGATCGACGTCATGACGACGGAAACGACCTGCCTTTCGTCGATATGGACGACGGATGAAAAGGTTTGTTCCTATCTGTCGGCGCATGGACGGGGCGAAGATTATCAGCGGCTCGTTCCGGGTGAAGTATGCGCCTATGATCGGGCGGTTCGAATTGACCTGAGCCAGATTGAGCCGATGATCGCGCTGCCGTTCCATCCGAGCAACGTCTATCCGATTCGGACGCTTCTTGAGAATCCGGGCGATATTCTCCGTTCGGTCGAGCGTGAATCCGAGGCGCTTTATGGGGTCGGAAAAGGACTGCGGTTGACGGAAAAGGTCCGCAGCGGGAAGCTGCGTGTTGATCAGGGCGTGATCGCTGGCTGCGCGGGCGGAATGTTTGAAAATATTTGTGCTGCGACGGACATTTTAGAGACCGGCGCGGTTGGAGATGGCTTCTTTAACTTAAGCGTTTACCCGTCCTCACTGCCCGTTTCGGCGGCATTGGCGAAGAATCAGGTTTTATACCGGCTTCAGGCGGCGGGGGTGACCACGAAATCAGCCTTTTGCGGTCCATGTTTCGGAGCGGGGGATATTGGCGCTGACCAGTCGCTCAGTATTCGCCATACGACGCGGAATTTCCCGAATCGCGATGGCTCGAAACCAGATCAGGGTCAGGCGACCGGCGTTGCTTTAATGGACGCACGGTCGATTGCCGCGACGGCGGCGAATGGAGGCGTTCTGACGGCTGCGTCGGACGTCGACTACCCGGAGAAATCATATCCGTATGTTTTTGAAAGCGAAATCTATTCGCGGCGCGTCTATCATGGTTTCGGGAATCCGATACCGGAAGAACCGCTGCGGATGGGACCGAATATCACCCAATGGCCGAAGGTGTACCCGCTGACGGACACGGTCGTCATGATCTTAGCGGCGGTCATTCAGGACGCGGTTACGACGACGGACGAGCTTATCCCGTCTGGCGAGACGTCCTCTTACCGGTCGAATCCGCTAAAATTAGCGGAATTTACGCTCAGTCGGCGCGTCCCGGGTTACGTCGCGGACGCAAAGCGGATTCATACGCTTGAGGCGCTGCGCCGTGAAGGAAAATATGATGAACTGAACGACGCCCCGGAACTGGCAGCGTTGGCATCGGCGAAAATAGATTGGGGGAAGGCTTCGATTGGTTCTGCGATTTTTGCGCGGAAACCCGGCGACGGATCGGCGCGGGAGCAGGCGGCATCGAGCCAGCGGGTTTTGGGCGGGAACGCGAATATTGCCATTGAATATGCGACGAAACGTTACCGCAGCAACTGTATCAATTGGGGACTGCTGCCGTTTACGATATCCGCCGACGTTCCGTTTGAGTATGAAGTTGGGACGGTTCTTGTCGTTGAAAACGTTCGCGAACGGATTTCAACTGGAGAGAACTTATTCCCCGCGAAGGTTTACCATGCGGGCGGCGCGGACGATTTCATGTTGAGAATGGATCGAACTACGGATGAGGAAAAAGAGATTCTCCTGGCAGGGAATCTGATGAATTTTTACGCCGAAAAAATCGCGCGAAATTCGGCGAGAGCTGGCGCGTAATTGGAAAGGAGCGAAGGTGAAACGATGAGCCGAATTAAGATGATGAACCCGATTGTTGAAATGGACGGTGATGAAATGACCCGTGTCTTGTGGGCATGGATCAAGGCAGAGTTATTGGAACCGTTCGTTGAGCTGAATACGATGTATTACGATTTGGGATTGCCGAATCGTGACGATACTGATGATCGGGTGACGGTCGAGGCTGGAGAGGCGATTAAGAAGCACCGGGTTGGCGTAAAATGTGCGACAATCACGCCGAATCATCAGCGAATGGAAGAATATGGGTTGAAAGCGCTTTGGAAAAGTCCGAACGCGACCATCCGCGCGATTTTGGACGGGACGGTTTTCCGCGCCCCGATCGTGATTGATGAGATTAAGCCTGCCGTGCGTTCCTGGATAAAGCCCATTACGATTGCGCGTCATGCCTATGGGGACGTTTACAAAGGCGCTGAGCTTCGCATCGAGAGCGGATCCCGTGCTGAGCTAACCGTAACCGGTTCGGACGGAACGCGCGTATCCGAGCTGATCTATGAATTTGAGTGTCCTGGCGTTTTGCAAGGACTCTATAATAAGGATTCTTCGATTGAGTCATTTGCTCGTGCCTGTTTCCAGTATGCGCTTTCGACGGGGCAGGATCTTTGGTTTTCGACGAAGGACACGATCTCGAAAACCTACGACGGACAATTCCGAAGAATTTTTGAGCGGATTTTTGAAGCCGAATATCGAAGTGAGTTTGAGTCTGCGGGACTGACGTATTTTTATACGCTGATCGACGACGCAATTGCGCGCGTCATCCGATCGAAAGGCGGTTTCGTCTGGGCGTGTAAAAATTATGACGGCGACGTCATGAGCGACATGGTTTCGACCGCTTTCGGGTCGCTGGCGATGATGACAAGCGTCCTCGTCAGCCCGGACGGAAATTATGAATATGAGGCGGCGCATGGGACGGTCACGCAGCATTTCTACCGATACCGCGCCGGGGAAGAGACGTCGACGAATCCGACGGCTACGATCTTTGCTTGGACCGGCGCACTCCGGAAACGGGGTGAGTTGGATGGAACCGCGGACCTGGTTGCGTTTGCCGACCGGCTTGAAAAGACGGTTTTGGCAACGTTAAGTGAAGGCTTTTGTACGAAGGATTTGGCGACGCTGTACGAGCCGACGGTGACGGTTCGCACGTTGTCATCGCTCGCGTTTTTAAAGGAAGTTCGGAAACGGTTAGAGGTGGAAAAATGAGTCAATCTTCAAGTCTGAATGCCCCGCCATGGTCGCGTAAAGATATGATCCGGCGCTGGGCGAAGCGCTTTTTCCGGAAAAATTTCGGGCTGGTGATGACGATCTTAATGTTGCTCTTGCTCAGCTTCGTGTTCGAAAGTCTGAGGCGGTATTTTTTCCTGCCCAGAAACCTGATTTTTCTTCTACGTCAGACCTCGATGTACATGTTGGTCAGTATGGGGTTGACGTTCGTCATTTTAGCGGGCGGAATCGACATTTCGGTCGGATCGACGCTCAGTTTCGCGGGTTTAGTCGCGGCGGCAGCTTCAACCTATTGGGGATTCTCGGTCGGGGCTTCGGTTCTGATGGGTGTTTTCGCTGGTTTTTGCGTCGGATTATTAAACGGGCTATTGATTAGTTGGGGAACGATCCCGCCGTTTATCGTGACCATCGCGACATTTAGTATTTTCCGCGGTGCAGCATTTCTCGTTTCGAACGGGAGCTTCATCCCGGTGAGAGGAGTCGGTTGGGACATATTAGGGGATCAAGTCATCTTTGGTATTCCGCTTACCGTTTTCCTGACCGGCGTGGTTTTTACCCCGCTTTGGATCGCGCTGAATCGGACGAAGTTCGGAAAAGACGTCTACGCCGTTGGCGAAAATCCACAGGCGGCGGACTTTTCGGGCATTAATGTAAGATCTGTTCGGCTGGCGGTTTATCTTTTATCGGGCGTCTGTGCAGGAATAGCGGGCGTCGTCATGACCGCGCGGGAAAATGGAGGTTTTCCGACGGCGGGATATGATTACGAGATTGACGCCTTGGCGGCGATTATTATCGGTGGGACGTCGATGCGCGGCGGAACAGGGCGTTTGGGCGGGACGATTTTAGGTTGTGCGATCCTTGCGGTTTTATCGAACGTGATGACGATTTTATCGATAAATAATTATTGGCGCTTCGTCATTAAAGGCGTCGTCATCCTCGTCGGCGTATCGATTGAATATTACCGATTCAAGAAGCAGAGCGGAATGTCGAGATAAACCGGCTTATGGATTCCCGCGGTCGATACAGACCGCGGTGGACGACCGGAGCGTCAGCGGCGCTTCCAATTCAATATAGCCCTCGCTGTAATCGTAGTCGCCCGTATTCATTCGGTAAATTGTCCGCATTGCCAGCGTCCCCATCTGTTTCTTGGGCGGGGAAATTGAGCTAAGCGGCGGGTTGGAATGCTGCGCCATTTCGATGTTATCGATTCCGATAATGGAAATATCTTCCGGAATACGAAGCCCGGCGTTCCGAATCGCGCGCATTGCGCCGATCGCAACCAGGTCGTTATAAGCGAGGATCGCGGTGGGTCGGCGGTTTTTATGAATACTCAGGAGCGAGGTCATCGCCTGAAAACCGCCATCTATCGTTGGAAAACAGCGTGGGCAGTAGCTTTCGTCGAGTTCGATCCCTTCCCGTTCGAGGGCGATTCGAATCCCGTTCATTCGGACTTGCGAGGGTTCGCTGTTCGCAGGTCCGGCGAGATAGCCGATTCTGCGGTGTCCCAGCGCTAAAAGGTGGGACGACGCTTGAATCATGGCTTTTTCATAGTCGATAATGATTGAGCAAATGTCCGCGTTCCGGATGAAGCGGTTTACGAGAACGATCGGCAATTGGGTCTTCTGGTAAAAATTCAACAGGCGATATCGGGAAAGCCGCGATGCGCACATGATCATGCCGTCGAGATTGAACTTCCCGATATTTTGGAACGTATCTTCCTCGGAACGCGGGTCTTCGTAGGTCTCGAAGACCTGAACGCCATAGTCCAGGAGCTTTGCTTCATCGACGACGCCTTTGAGAATTTCCTGAAAATAGGGGTTCGAGAGATCGGTCATGAGAATCCCGACCACGTGGCACTTTGTGTGCGTTTGGTCGATGTTGTCGTGCTCACGCGGGAGTTCAACGCCGAGTTTTCGAGCTGCCGCTTCGACCTTTTCGGTTAACTCGGGGCTAACGTTTGTATTCCTGTTGACGATTCGGGACACGGTCGCCTGTGAAACGCCCGCTTCCAACGCGATTTTTTTTAGCGTGATTTTAATATTCATTGTGAGCCATACCTGAAGTTACCGTCTGTATCTTTACGACGCCTAGCAATTGTACACGAAATATTCGTTTCCCGAAAGGTGTAAAAATCCTGACTTTTGTCGCGTGATTATATGACATTCCGATCGGGACAAACGTTGATTTTTTTTGTTTGCCCTTCTATACTTAATTAAATCGATGATCTTTGTTTTGTCATCCTTGATCGCAATGTGGAGGAGGGAAAGTTCATGAAACGAATAATCTGGGTTGTTTTGTTATGTTTTGGGCTTGTTTTGACGGCTCAGGGCGTTGTTTCCGCTGACGGAAGTTATCCGTCGGGGACATGTACGGATTGCTGCGTTGGACAGCAGGATGGGACCTGGTCAACCTGCGTCTGCGAACAGAAGACTTGCGGTGATACGAGCGGAAAGTATTGCGTCCGTTATCATACGAACAACTGTTTGGAGTCTGGTCCTGTCGATACTCGGACTTACAGTTATGGCGAAACCGTAACAGTTCTGTTTGACCCGGTTATTTACAAGGCGAATGGGACGATTTTCCATGGATGGTCTCATTACCCCTATGGTCCGGCTCAGTATGGGTACGCGTATAATCAGTTCCGGATGCCGAATCGGGACGTAGATCTGTACGCGATTTGCATTACCCCGTATTATGGTCCGTCGGTTCCTCCATGTCAGGGATGCCCCCATCCGCCGCATTTCCAAGATGATTGGCCGAATTGGAATCCGTAGGATAGATCGCCGTTGCTACTATTTATTTGCAGGAAGTACTCAGTTTGAATGAGGCTGTCTCAAAACGAATTTTTGGTTGGATAATATTCACTTTTTATTGAAATCAATGTCGACAATGACCTCACTCGCCTTCGGCTCGGAGACCTGTCGACATTGATAAAAGTTTATATTATCCATACCAGGGGCCTCCCCTGTACCCCTCTTGGGG
>DAOUFB010000174.1:0-13526 GCA_034430135.1 Flexilinea sp.
TTGTTTCCCGTAATGAACTCTCATACGCATAATAATCTAACAACAAATCACTGATTTTCACCCCGTATAATTGTTCATGTCCGCTAAGAACTTTTTGAACATCTTCGAAACCCAGCCCGACAGATTGCGCATATTTATTCAATTCCATTTGCGCCGTCTGCATTTTTTCTTCATCGGATAACTTAGAAAACTGAGCCGCTTTGAGTTTTCGCTCAATATCTGATACAGCTCCCAAAATACCCTCGAATTTTTCCAATATTGTCGGGAGTGTCATTACCAGCTTGTCTGCAATCCGAGGTATTTCAGTTTTAGCTTTTTCGATAAAGTTTTCTAACTTCGGACGCCATTGTTCAATAAATTCTTTCATGTAATCGCTGTGCAAAAAATCTTGAAACCCTTGTGCCAATTCTTCGACGCCGGATAACAATGATTCAACGATTGACTGTCCGGACGGAGAATCATAAAAAGCTAATAATTCACCAACAACTTCTTCAGCAACAGGAAGCAGTCGCAGTCCAACTTCATCCAAAAAATTTTTACTTTCTGCGCTAATGCGCTTCCAGAGACCATTCCAGCCACCCGATTCGCTTGCAAAAGCATCTGCGCTTTTTGCCGTCTGATCCATGATCTCTTGCATAGCAGCGATTACAAAATTCTGCTCTTCCAAACTGCCTGCGACCTGATTTGTAATTGAATTCAATTCTTTCTCTGCTTTCAGCAGATCCTCGTTCGCTTCGATGGCCTCGTCTGAATTTGCGCCGAACTTTGCGACCGCTTCGTTTGCCTTCTGCTGCGCCGCTTCATATGCCGCGATCGCTGGCGCGAATCCGATAATCGTTTCATTATGTTCATCTAAATAATCTTGGACAGCTCGCGCTTTGACCTTTGTCGCATTCAAGATAACGCCAATCGAATCGATCGACGCGTATTCGCCGCGAACCGCCGCTTGAATCTTCTGAATAACTTCATCTGTGTTAAAGTCCAACGCCGCTCCGACGTCCGCAGCCCGTTGTGCCAGCGCGATTGACCAATGAGCCGCTAACCACTCATCAAGTCCCTTGTTCGTCAGCAGCTGTCCGATCATATTGGTATAGCTCAAGGCTTCTTGTTTCGCTAATCCGATATTTTTTGCCGAATCTTTTGCCCATCTTTCGACATAATTAGCCCATCCGCCAAAAACACGTTCGTTAGTCGATATAATTTCTTGCAGTGATGCTGCCGAATTGATCGCATCACGCGCATAATTTTTAATCGATCCAGCTATCGCTTTGCCGGCATTCCATGCCGCTGTCGCAATATTCTTGAAAAAACTAAGAACGCCAGATAAGATATTTGCAATCGCCCGCGCCGACAAATTCGCTTTCAACGAAGTCGCGAATCCGTCAGTTTTTTCTTCAGCTTCTTCTGCGCTTTCGCCGATTTCGTCAAAACCATCTGCAACTTCGTCCAGACCGTGATTGAATGCACTTGCCTCGGCTTTTGCCTGATTTAGCTTTTCTCGCCAATCTTCCATTTCTGAATTTGCGAGTCGTTGAGCTAAACGAATGTTTTCAAGTTTTTCAGCTAACGCTGTTTGAATTTCTGTGTATCTTTCTTGTGTTATATTGCCGCTTTTTAGTAGTTCGTCGCTCTTTTTATACGCAAGCGAAATGGCTTTGATTTTCTCATCAAATGTTTTTGCTTTTCGAGCCGCAAGGTCAAACGCATCGCTCATTTTTTTGAGCGAGTCTCCTTGTCCTAATTTCAAGTCCTCTTTTACGATTCTTAGATTTTGCGAAATCTGTCGCGCCGATGAATTAATTCCTGCCAACGCGCGATCAAGCGATGTCGTTTTCGCACCAATTTCTATCGTTATACCCTTGATAGACGTCATAACGCCTCCGCCATATTACAAGAGCAAATACAAACAGCCTTAATATGCGATTTTTTGAAAATTACGAGAACAAAAAGATCAAAAATAACACAACGACGGCGACAACTGTAATCAGTACGACAAGCAACAGACATGTCAACCCAATATAGAAACCAGCGATCCAGTTTGAAATTCGCTCTATAAAGGAGTTACCAGACTTACCATTACAGTAAACAAAAAAATCGTCGTCCATGAGTTAATTATACGCTTTTTTTCCTCTAAAACGCATCATAATCTGCCTGTACTGCCTCAACTTGTAGTCCAACCTTGTCATTCTCTATCTGTTGATTCATCCGCTGAATCGCTATATCCGTAATCATCCCCGGTGTAAATCCATCCGTCTCTGCGACGGAGAGTCCCAGCTGAAGCGCGACGTCGACATAATAAATCCAGCTGACCGCGTCCACACTGACCCGCTCCCCGCCGCTTACCCGTTTTTTAATTCAATCGTCGGACTGCTTGCTTGTTGCCAAAGGCTGTAAACCGTTGAAATAACTTCCTTATACGGTATCAGAATATCAAACGAATCAATCCAAGCCTCCGCGCCAGGAATTTGTTCATTTGAATTTTTGGCGAAAGCCCAAAGAATTTGCCCTGCCCGCTCGGTATCGGAGAACGAAAGCGGTTGATCCTGCGTCATTAGGAGTAAATCGGCATTTTCCATAATCGCCTGCGTGACCGCCGTTTCATCAGCGAAGTCAATATTTTTCTCACGCAGTACCCCGAATAATTTCGTTTGATTATCTATTGTCGTCTTTTGGTACAACGCCGCTAAATCCGCAATCAGGTCTCGTCCGAACTCTGTCCGATAAATCCGCCCCGCGCGCAGCGAAATCCGAACTGGAATCGTAATCGTAGTCTCGTCGCTTTTTATCTCTAAAACTCGTTCCATTCTGTCATCCTCCGATAGAAAATGTTTTCCGAATATGAGGATCTGCGGACGAAAGAGGCAAAAACCAACCATCCGCAGACCTCCCGTGTCCTTTATCCTGATTTATCCGCCCGGTACAACCGACGCCGGATCGTAAACCGCCGTGAACCAGTTGTTGTATATCGTTTCGTCCGTATCCTTCCCCGTCCGTGCCTTGACGATCCCATCGGCTCGCGGAATCGCCGTCAGGTTCAGTGTACGTACCTGTGCCGTCTTCGTTCCGCCGTCTCCCGCCGTCGTAGCAGATACATCCGGGCGATTTGCCGTGCAGTTGTACATCACGTGCCGGGTGTCTTTACGATCCTGTTCCCATTCCCAAAGGAGATAAAACCGTCCGCCTTGTCCGTCTTTATTCTCGACGATAACCCCCTTATCCGTCTTCGTCTCGCCGAGCACGTACATTGCAAACTCATCATCTACATTCGTTACTTCCATCGTTCCCGAATAGCCCGAGTTTTGTTTTCCAACGTAAATAACCGTTCCATCCGCGTAAACTTTGACCTGCTCCCCGTCTGGCGTGAAGTTAATCTGTCGCGTCCCCTTGAACAATTTCGGTGCTTCGTATACATCTTTTCCCTGTTCATTAGTCGTGATTTTTCCCCAAGCTGACACGGCTAATCCCCAATTAACAACGTTCTGTTCCATGTTTATCCTCCGATTCCTTTTATCTTCTGCTCAATCGCGCTGATAACACGCGCTCTGTTTCTTTGTATCGTTTTTGCTATATGCGGATGACCTTTTCGCGAATACTCTAAAAATGCCGCCAATGGTACTTCTTTGCCTTTGTACATGACGCGCGTCGGATTATGAATATACCGATGACGCTTGTACGTTCCACGCGGATATTTTGATTTCCAGTTCTCAGCATACTTCCCGCTGTCACGCGGGCTGCTCGACTTGAGCGCGGCAATCATAATTTCTTCCGATTCATCAAGCCCATCCTCGATCGTCTCGTGAATGTCTTCTTTTGATTCGTCAATAAATTTCGCTATTACGCTCCCGAATTTGGAAATATCAATAATTTCACCCATAGTTTAAAGTTCCTTGACGCGCGAGAAATCAAACTTCCCGGCAAATTCAAGAAAATCAGGCTGGTCTAACGTACCAAGTTCCATCCACCCATCAGGAAAGGTAAAACCTGCTTCGTCTAAAGCCGCATGAATCTGATTAATCCGCTCAACAGCAAGGCGACGCCCAGCCGAGGAGCGTGCCAACGCTGTAGACATGTAGTATCGAACTGCAATGGTCGCTGTCCGAACCAGAACACCGCCATCCGCTGATTCGGTTACAGTGTCATCATCTTGCGAATAGATAACGTACTCATTCGGATTTGCGCCAGTGTCCATGTCGCCACGCCGCCCCCAATAAACCCGTACCCCCCCGCTACCGAGCGGGCTCGCGTCCAATGTTTCCTGTACCAGTTGCAGCACGTCCATTAGATCACCTCAAATCGTCGTACGTCAAACGCCATAAATTGATTGGCTTCGCGGATATTATCGACCCCACCCCAGACCATATATGCGTTCGGACTGCTCAAATTCGGTTGCCCGTCTTTCAGAACGTTTGGGTCGCCGTTCTTCGCAATCAGCACCGACACCGACCGCAATTTCTCGTACAAATTCGGTGCAAACGACATTCGTACCCGCGCGGATTCGCTGATCCCCTGTGATTGCGCCGTCAGCTTGTTCGTACCATAAGTATTGACCCATTCACAGGCAAACAGCTTAACCTGCTCGGTAGGGCGGGGCGAGGAGTAAATCGGCGTCCACATTTTCGACACGCCTTCGCCCGGCACGTATGCCGTCTCCAGCGCGTAGAAACCGATCGCCGTCGTAAACGCAGCTCTGATTTTCATGGCGTCCCCTTGGGCGTGTTCCGCAGCTGATCAATCAGCGCCACCAACACCGGATTGAATCGCATTTCGACCGGATCCGTGTTTATTGCCATCTTGCACCAGATCGCGATAGCTTCGATCGCTTCCGCGGATTCGTTGTCATCTTCCAGCGCGGAGGCCGGGACACCGGCATTTGTAAAGAACGCCTTAGCCCCGGCTATCATTTGCGCGATTTCCGCGTCCTTAAACGGTTCGGAATAAAATACCCCTAACCGCTGTTTGATTGTCGCTAATATCGCCATTCCGCGCCTGCCTTAAGGGTTGCGACCCTTGTCTTACGCCGACTTCGCAATCGTGACCAGCGAACCCTTGTCAATCACCTTACCGTCCGCCGACATAACCGCCTTGACCTGTTCATTTTCCGTGTCCCAGTCACGACGGCGCTCAACACCGAGATCGTAAACCGTATTTAGGACATAGTCCTCGAAATTGAACAGGAACGCAAAAACTTTATTGTTGCCAAGGGTCGGTGCGAACGAATCCATATAATCGCCGCAAAGAACAACCTCGCGTCCGAGCAGGTAACGCTCCGGCTTCCCACCGAGACCGTAGTTTACTCGCGCGATTGGCTGTTTCTGGGTATCAACCAGCCCGATGAATCCCATAAACGTCTTCTTCGTCATGCACCATTTCGCACCGGCTTCATATGCCTGCGGGAGAGCCGCCTCGGCGTCGACCAACATCTCATACGACAGCGCGTTCCCCGTAAGCGCCTGTCCGGCGGGAGCAGTTTCAGCCAAAATACCCTTCGGTTTTCCTGTCCCGTTGCCGCTGATGATCGCAGCTTCAAGTGATTTGACCATCGCATTAGTCACCATGCGAACGAACGCAGTTTCAAACGCCGAAATGCCCATCACGCTAACTTCCTGCGACATGCTGATTTCGCAGCGCAGTTTATAATGCGCAAACGAGATCATTGCGGTTGTCGTCTTTTGCTTATCCGATGTTGTGCCTTCCGCTACCCACGTCGCCACTGGCTTGACGCTCGCGACCGGAACCTGCATCTTTGCAGAGTAGTTAGTCCGCGTCACCAGTGGCAGGATCATTCCTGTCGCTTCAAGCTTTTCAACGATCCGATTTACAACAACCGTCGGGATAACCGCCGCGACGTCAGTCGTAGCCGTATTATCGCGATATTCAGCCGGGATTGGGATACCGCGCGTAACAAACGTCATGAACGCACGTCGATATTCGATATTATCGTCCCCGTCATCGCTTCGCGCTTCGCCCGCAGGCTTAACAATCGCCGGTACCGGCTGATTGACGGCCGCGGTTCGCGTTTCAGTCTCATCCGGCAGACTATCAATCATCGCCGTCAAATCGCGGATTTCAGCGCTGATCGTTTCTAACTCTGTCGTCAGTGATCTCACTTCCGCGATATCTTCGCTTTTTTCAATTTTGGATAAAATATTGGACTTCCGCGCTTCCTTTGCGGCAAGCCACGCCTGTAACTGCTTCTTCATTGCCGTGTCTCCTTGATTTTGTCTGATGTTCGCGCCTGAAGTCGTCCAACCCGTCAAGCCGGCGTCCACCTCAAGCAATGACACGGCGCAATACCTATGTAATTATCGTCATTATACCATAGCGAGAAAGAGAAAACGCAATATAAAAGATTCTAACAAGGTAAGAACCTGATATATTGCGATTCGAAATCTTTAAATCTTTATATCTATTTGCCCAAATACATTGCCCGCGCTTTCATCTTCGCCAGCTCTAACGCATAAGCCCGCCGTTGCAGTCCGATCTCATCCGCTAACTGCTCGAAACTGCGCGCCATGACATTCGTCGTCTGATAAAACGCCATGTCGACCACGCTCACGTCATACAGCTGCGCAATATCGTAAATATCCCGCGTCACCGAATCCTTACCGTAAGTCCATGTATCGCCGCCGTCGCGGACGACAAACGCGAAACTCATCTCATCGATTAAGCCTTCCTGAATGCACTTATACAGATCGCGGTTGCTTTGCGTATCGATCAGATCCGCTTCGATTTTCAGATCGGCGTCAGTTACCGTCAGCCGCAAACTGCGATTCTTCGTCCGCGCCATAACAATCACTGAATCATTATGGTTATAGCGTAATGGGACGCGCGTCATATCCGTCTTATCCAGCGCACCACGATGAATAATCTCCGTATACGATAAATCGCGGAAAGTATATGTCTGCGGTGTGTCGAATTTAACCGCTGAACCGCCAATAACCATCCGCCCATTCTGTTCATCCTGCTCGAAAATTCGCAGCTCCATCATCCGCTGTTCACGCGTGGGCTCAAATACGTTAGTTTTCTGATTCATCTTTATCCTCCTTGCCATCATTCATTTCTTTTGCTAAATCCTGCATGCCCGAAGCCGTTCCTTTTGTGCCTTGCTCGGTCGTTCCCGATTCGGAATTAACCTGCTCGGTAGTGGGGACGTTTGCTTTGGACATTTGATACTGGTCGGCGATATCCGCATTGACGTAATTCAGCGAACGCAGCCGAATATCCCCACCCTCGAACGGCGGCAGCCCGAACATTTCCAAAACCTGATTCTGCGTCAGAATGCCCGTATCCCGTGCTAATCGTGCCATTTCCAACTGGTCGGCGGTGGACAAGTACTTGATGCGCGAATAATAAAATTTCAGCCGATGCCCGATATCCTGCTCGCGTTGCGTAAAACATGCGCGTGAAAATGCCTGTTCTGCATCAACGATAAAATCCTCTATCGCTGTTTGATAAAAGGATGAATGCTGCGAGCCGGTATAATCGCCGTCCAGAACCGCCTCATTCACGCCGAATCGCTGAATAATCCCGGATTTCATGAATTTGAGCGTCGCTGCGCTGACAATTGGCGACTGCATGTTGACCGGTGTAAATTCTCCGGCAATATCCGTCATGACAACGCCCACTTTTGACGTCAGAATATGTTCTTCCAAATTGAGCCGCTGCTCATTTTGTCGAGTTGAATCCATCAGCGACTTCGCGTTATAAATCCCTTTAACCTGCATCGACGCTGCGATCGCTTTCGGCAGCCCATCAACTGTCGCGTTTAACGCGTTCACTGACTGCAGCAGATCTTTTGTCGGCAATCGTCCGCTATCATCCCCGCCGCCTTTGAACAAGTTCGCACCGCGCCGCCATTTCAAGTGAATCAGATCGCTGTAAGCCAAGGTATACTGTTTCCCGTCGGCGTATAAAAAACGAATTTCCCATACGTCGCCGCGCGCGCTGATCCCGACCTCGAAATCAACCGGCTGCAAAACATAAAAAGCCCGGTATCGCCGCGTTTCGTTCTGATACGCGTCCCGGATAATATCGTAAACCGGAAAAATAAAAACGTTCCCGTGCTTTCGCCGCACCCATTCAATGGACGCCAAAAAATCCTTCGTCGTCTGCAGCGGATTCGGTCCGAAACGAAACAGCCGCGTCAAATCGTCATTCTGAATAATCGTACTGTCGGCGCGCTCAATGACGGATTTCACGTCGATCTTGCTGATTTCTGATGCAACCCGATCGATCGCGTTATTCACAAAATCGCTCTGATATGCAGTACTGACAAAATACCCCGCCGTGCCTCCCGCGTCCCATCTTTCGCCGTTCAACCGCAGACGACCGCCGAATAATTGCCTGACCCATTCACTAAATCCCATTGATTACCTCCCGACTGTCGCAAACTTTACTAATTCCGAATATTCGGATCGATTACGCTGATACATCGCATATGCATTCAACAGCGCCGCGCCGCCGTCGATTCGGTTCTTCGCGTTCCCGAAATTTTTCCTTGGTTTGATATACCCATTCCGATCCGTTTCAACGCTCATGTTCCCCAGATTCCAGGTCAAAATCGGGTGATCGTTATGGTGAACCCGTTTCGCCGTCAAATCTGCTTCTAACGCGCGCATTGGCTCCGATAGGCTGATTGTCGTCTGTGCAACGTTTTCCGCGATCCCCTCGCCGCAAAGATACTCAAATCGCCGCCGAAACTCGAGCGCAAACCTGTTGTCATACCCGACCCGAAACGGCATAATCCGAAACTTTTCATACAACAAATAAAACCAGTCCGCGACTTCGGAAACAATTACTTCTGCGCCCGGAACAATCGTCACAAAACCTTCATTTGCCCAGCGCCGATAATCGCGCCGTTCCGGGTTCAGCGCGTTCTTTGTCCCGTCGTCCAGATATACGTCCGCTTTTGCTTCAGGAATCCAAAAATGCGGATAAACACGCACCGAAAAATCAGGAAGCCAAAACGCCGCGGTCGCTGCGCATAGATCAGTCGTCTCCGCGAAATCACACCCGCCAATGCATGGACACCCGGCGAGATCATCAATCGTAAACCGTTCGTCGTTATAAATCTGATCATATGTCAGCCACGCTACCGCCGCGTTTTGCTTTAAATTAAAATCTTTCGCCAGAATAAACGCCCGTGACGATGGAATTCGCTTTGCTTCCTCGATTTTTTCCCGAAGATATGTCAGCTTTTTGACCGTCCCCAACGATGGATTGCTTTTCATCCATGATGTTTCGTCCTGCCAGATTTCTTCCTCGCTGTCCTGTGTATATAACCAGATCAACCAGCGCTGATTATCGACCTCGCCGCTCAAAACCTTTCGAGCTTCTGTCAGTCGTTGATCCAGATAACCATCCTGTACCATGCCCTCAGTCGTGATCTCAAAAAATAACGGCTCATCCTGCGTCGATAACGATTGCCGCAGCGGCTCGATCAACCCCGCGTCTCGCATCTCGTGAACCTCATCCGCGATTACAACCTTGAGATTGCGCCCTTCCTTTGCTCCGGTTCGTGACGACAGCTTCCGAATGCTGCCCTTATTCTGATAACTGAATTTTCCGCGCCGATTCTTCTGATACTGATTGCCCATATAAATCCCGCGGATATTTTTCCGGCTGACCCGTGCCAGCCGCGGCGATTCTTCGCGCATCGCATTGATGGCATCAAATATCAAACTCGCTTGTTCATAATCGTTTGACGCACACATAATCTTTGTGCCGAACTCGCCGCAGTAAAACTCGCTCAATGAGATTGCAGCCAAAAGCGGCGTTTTCCCGTTCTTACGACCGCAGAGCAACAGAACCTCACTGAATCGCCGCACCCAGCGTTCCAACGTCTCGTCATAAACCTTGAAACTGTAGACCGCGTCGATAAGCGCTTTTTCCCATGCCAGCAACTCAAACCGTTTCCCAGCCCATGGCGCTTCAAAATGTTTGCATTCATTCTCAATAAACGCAATTCGTTTTTCGGCATCAGACGAATCATACCGATAACGAGGATCATCAAAATCAGCCTTTAACCGCGTCAACATCATCGACAGATCGCGTCCGACGATATACTGACCCGCTTCACAGTCGGCGATATATTGCCGTAATGATGATTTCGCCCGCTCGGTAGACATGACGCCCTACTGTGCGGGTAAAACTAAAACCGCTTCGCGCCCGGTCAACGCTTCCCAGCGTTTTATAATCACATCGCAATATACGGGATCGAACTCCATGCAAAACGCGCGGCGCTTTAGCTGTTCACACGCAATAATCGTTGTCCCGGATCCAGCAAAAGAATCTAATACCGCATCATCGGGACGTGTACTGTTTTTGATCAAATACGCAAACAGCTCAACCGGCTTCATTGTCGGATGCTCCGCGTTACGTACCGGCTTATTGCACTCAATCACCGTCGGCTGTTTTCGACCGCCGAACCAGGAATGCCGTTCGCCACTCTTCCAACCATATAACGCTGATTCATGCTCGGGATTTTCGGACGATTCTTTTTCACCGAACAGACAGGGTTCATGTTTCCACTGATAATCCTGTCGACCAATAATTAACATATTTTTGCACCAGATTAAAACCTGTCGCAATCGCCAACCTGCAGCAGTTATCGCAGATTGAAAATTAACCCGCTCAGTATCCGCATGCCAAATATAAAATGCGCCGCCCGGACGCAAAACCTTATTCGCGGCAACAAAAGCATCTGTCAGAAAACTCAAAAAAGAATCAGAATCCATTTTATCGTTTTTGATTTTTAGCGCATCGCTTGTCTTGCCGACATAGTCAACGTTATACGGCGGATCAGTCAAATACATACTAATATTTACCCCCCCCGTCAACAATTCTACGGAATCTGCATTGCAGGCATCGCCACACATCAGCCGATGATCGCCTAACTTCCAGACCTCGCCCGGTTTTACGCACGTTTCTTTTGCCGATTCGACAAGAGCTTCAGCAATATCGAACTGATCATCATCACCGATCGGTCCCGGTAGATTCAAGAACTTTTCCGGTAATCCCAATAACTCGAAATCGAAACTTAAGTCGCGCAATTCATTGATTAGTTTCTCAACATTCCAATCCGATAATGCCGCTGAGGAATTATCCGCGATTCGCAGCCCGCGAACCTGCTCCGGCGTCAAATCTTCAATCCGAATACACGGAACCATTTCCAATTTCAGACGCTTCGCTGCCTTCAAACGTGTGTGCCCTGCGATGATTACGTTATCGCGATCAATAAGAATCGGCGTTCGAAAACCGAATTCGCGAATGGACTCTGCGACCGCTTCGACTGCCGCTTCGTTCTTCCGCGGATTGTTAGCGTATGCTTTCAACGCGCCGATTGCCAAATTCTCTATCTTTATTTCGCTCATATCTCATCGTATCCAAGTTCCTGCCTGATTTGTTGGCTTAGGCTTCGGCGGCGGTTCGAAAACTACTTTTGTATCCGATTGCACTGTGCGTGAGATTTCTGACGCTTCCTGAGACCCGTAAAATAGCCTGTGCAATTTCTCTAAAATTCCGTCAGGACAAACTTTATATTCTTCTGATTCAGGCGGGGGCGGGGGCGGGGGCGATAGCGGAATAGACTTCTTAGATTGCTCTTGAATTATCGATTCCGTAAATTCAAAATCGCTTTCAAGAACCCCTCCTGAAATACTTAAACCGATAACTTTGCCATGCGAAACCTCCGCCTTTATTTCCCCTTGCCCGTTATATCCGGATGCCATGCGAAGAACGCTTAATGCCTTCGCGAATAATTTTGTTGCCTTTTCGTCCGTCACTTCGTTCCCGTCCCTTTGCTTTCCGATTATTCATAATCCGCCAACCCGTCGTCAAATTCGTCGTTGCTATCCGCCGTCAGCCACTTGCAAAGCTTCTCGTTGATATTCGTATAACTTGCACGCAGCTTAACGATCAGATTATCAATACGAACCGTCACCGCAAACGGAGCGCCTTGCTTGATTAAATCATCTCGCTTTCGCGCCCAATGCCTTAACTCCAAACGGCAACGTGCTGCCTCTTCAATCAGCCCGTCTAAAACTGCCCGTCGTGTTTCGTCCGATTCCGAAAATAACGCAGCCAACCTTGCGCGTTCAGCTTCGATCTCGGAATTATTTGTCGCAGCTCGCTTCATGTCGTTTCAGAATCCCCAAAAAGTCAAATTTTCGGTGTGTGTTGAGAATGGATCCACTCCAACGGTTAGCGACGCCGCCCCTACAATCGCCGACCCGGGGGGAGTGTGTATCAACGCTGAACATCGGCGAACCACTGATCAATAAAAAATTTCCATTCAACAGCAGCAGTAGCATCGCCAGCAAACCGTTCATCCGCCCGTTGATAACAATCTTCACGCGTCGCCTCAATCTCTATCAACTCCGCGCCCAGTCTGGCCGCTAATGTTTCACGCTCGCCTTTGCGCGGATAGCCGCCTATTACCCACGCCGTATTCCAGCGCCCCATTCTCATACGCACTTGATTTAATAATGCGTCGCGAAGCCCAAACACATTCTGACACAGCGCATCATGACGTCCATATCTTGGCAGCGTACTGATTGCAGCCCACAGCGAATCCATATCTATGATTAGATCACCAGGTTCAGCTTGTTCGGACACATATGTAGATTTACCCGCTAACGGCGAACCCCATACGATAAATACCTGTTGACGCCCAAAAGAACACCCATGCGTGTGATTATGACAAGACCAGCACAATAACTCAACGTTATCTTGATTCAACGCAACTACAGGGTCGTTTAGCGTTTCATCCGTCAGCTCAACGATATGATGCGCAATAACCCGCTCGGTAGCGGGGGCGAAGGAACGCCCGCAGCGCGCACAAACGGCATGACGTTCGATAATCAGCCGTTCGCGCAAGTCCCGCCAAGCCCGTCGCGCATAAAATCGCTGCAGTTCAACCGAGCGCGCCATTCATTACTCCCACGCTTTCTGTCCCCAACCGCGTTCCTTGCCCATCGTTTTCAATGTGTAAATAATCGCAGTCGTATCGCCGTTGCGGATTCTGTCCCTTAAAGCGATTTCAGCTTCATCGACGATGTCGCTGCGAAGTTCTTTGAGATGGTCAAGCAAAGGCTGCGAGCTGTTGATTTTGTTGTAAAGCCACGTTTTGCTCACGGTTAGAATTTTTGCAGTTAATGCAATATTACCGGCAGCTTTCGTCAGGGCTTCTTTTATTTCATCGTTCGTTGGTCTTTGATTTTTTAACATCTTTTTATTTCATTTCCATCCGTTCGAGCGACTGCATAAAAATATCATTCGTCCATGTCTTCTGCGGAAACATTCGCTAAAATCGTCGTGCCGAACGCATCGAAATTCGCGATCCAGAGCGGGACGAGAACCTGCGTATGCGTCAGTCCGTTTTTCTCCGCGCTTCTCCCCGACGTTTTCAGGACAGTCCCCGCCGGTAAATCGAGCGCTTTTTCACCGCCTGGCGTTTTACGTACGTTCGCCCCATATTCGCATACAATTTCGACGTAGTCACTGACGTTTTCGCCCGTTTCGTCGAC
>DAOUFB010000175.1:0-1881 GCA_034430135.1 Flexilinea sp.
GACCGAACGGACGAAGGAAATCGGGCTGCGGAAAGCTCTCGGCGCAAACAGCGGCAATATCCGGATTCAATTCCTGATCGAATCAGCGGTCCTGTCGCTCGTCGGCGGAATTTTGGGGATTGGCTTTGGTATTGCGCTGGCGTTCCTGATTAGCTTCGTCGCAACGTCAATGGGCTATCCGATTACGCCGGTCGTGGACCCGAAAATTGTTTTGGGTGCCTGCGGCTTTTCGATTCTGATCGGGGTATTCTTCGGCGTTTATCCTGCGGGACGCGCCGCTGCGCTTGAACCGGTAATCGCGCTGCGAACGGAATAGGCGCTGGATGGAGAAAAAAGGAAGAAATATGAAAAATAATTTGAGGAAACGAGCGGCAGCGGTGCTTGTGTTGGCGCTGATGTCCGGCGTTGTTGCCAGCTGTCAGCCGGTTCCGTATACAGGGACGCCGACGCCGAATGCGCCGAGCGTCGAATACACGGTGCAAACCGGAACGTTTACAAAGTCGATTGAGATGCTCGGGAATGTTGAGTATGAGCAGGCAGCGTCGTTGAAATGGGAGACGTCGGGCGTGGTCGGTTCGGTCAAAGTTGGCGTTGGCGATCGGGTCAAAAAGGGCGATATCCTCGCCGAGCTGACGACGGATTCGCTCTCAACAACGGTCTTAGCCGCGGAAAAAGATTTGATCCAGGCGATGGACAACGCGGCGAACGTCATGGTCTCCGAAGTAAAAAAGTATCAGGCGTTGGCGACGCTTTCTTTCGATGAAGCAACGCTCAAAGCGACGAAAGCGGCACAGGAAAGACTCTATTACCCGCGCGGAACTCAGCGCGATTTGGAAATGGCTTACGATTCACTGACGCTGGCGGAGCAGAACTTCGATTATGCAAAGGAAGATTTCCGCACCGTATTGAATAGCTATAAGACCTGGGGAGAGGATGAAACGCGCTCAACCTATTTTGAGTCGTATCAGCAGGCGTATACCTCACTGCAGAGCGCATATGCAAAGTGGAAATACCTGCGGCGTGCGCCTGAAGCCGCTACGCTGGCTTTCGCGCAGGGCGCCGTTGCTAGCGCACAGCGAAAATATGACGAAGTTTTGAAAGAATATAACTCATATGAGGTCATCCCGCGCGCGAAAGATCAGAGCACCGCTGATTCAACGGTCGATATTGCGCGGAACACGGTTGAACAGCGCTACATTATCGCCCCATTTGATGGGGTTATCGCGAGCGTCAGCGCGGAACCGGATCAGGTCGTCTCGCCGCAGAGCGATTCTTTTACGCTTGTGGATGATTCGGCGTATTATCTGAATGTGGATGTCAATGAAGTGGATCGCGAAAAGCTCGCGGTCGGTCAGGAGGTTCCGATTACGATTGACGTTCTTCCTGAAAAAACGTATACCGGAACGATTCAGCAAATGGATCGCGCGGCGGTTGTATCCGACAGCGGAATTAAATTCCGGGCGAAGATCCGGCTGGATGATACGGATTCGGATATTAAGGCAGGGATGACCGCATCGGTTGAAATTCAAACGATGTCGATCGAAGACGTCCTTCTCGTTCCGGTCAGCGCGATTACATCAAAAAACGGGGTCCGTACCGTTCAGCGAATTATAGCGGATGGAACTGAGACAGTCGAAATCACGATTGGACAGATCAATACGTTCGCCGCGGAAGTCACGAATGGCGCCCTGAAAGTTGGCGATCGCTTATTGCTTGAAACGTTAGACGATCGGTTTTATACGGCGACCGGAATTGAGAAACCGGAAACGCAGCCGTAGTGGAAAAAGAAATTGCGTCCGTTGGATGGAAAGAACCTGAAGAACGGAAGAAGATGAGGTAGATGGATGGATCGAAAAATTCAAGTTGAAAAGAAAAGCCGTG
>DAOUFB010000176.1:0-46387 GCA_034430135.1 Flexilinea sp.
GACGGAGACGATTGCGATGCCCACGGCGCCGAAGACCTGCTGGCCGATGTTGACAGGGTGGTGGCGTTGCCGACCTCGCTGCGCCGCACCGCCTGAAGGGCCGCCGTGGACACGGGCATCATGGTCCCGCCGATGCCCAGCCCCTGGAGGGTCAGGACGGCGCCGAGGCACCACAGGGGGGTGCGGGGGCCGACCTCACCGAGATTGATGAGTTCCTCATGGGTGAAACGCTGTTCCGTGAATACCTGCGGCAGTAAGACGTCGAACATCGTTGTCGGCAGGCTGATCGCTGATCCGGGCACGCCCATCATCATCACGTCGCCCAGGTATGCAACCAGCGTCATGTTTCCCGGCTGAGCTGGAACCCCGTGCGTGATGATCGTTGCGCCGGTCTGGCGAATCGCCGTCGGCGTCAGGTCGTCCGGATCGACCGACATTCCGCCGGTAAAAATCAGGAAGTCTGCGCCCTGATCAAGGTAATGCCTTGCCCGTTCCGTGATCATCGCTAAATCGTCGTCGCAGATCGTGACACCGAGGATCTGAGCTGGATACCGGCTCAGCTTCGCGCGGACGACGGGCTCGAATTTGTCCTGAATCCGTCCATGATAGACTTCCGAGCCGGTAATCAGGACGCCGACTTTCCGTTCACGGTAGTGGAGTAAGTCGAAGAGTTTCTTCCCGCGGCAAAGTTCTTCCGCTTTCTGTACCTGCGTTTCCTGCGTTACGAGCGGAACGATCCGCATCGACGCCAGCCGTGCGCCGACTTCGACCGGATAATGATCCGGAAGGGAGCAAATTGTTAAATCGCCGATAGCGTTAATCCCGCGCAAAAGCTCCGTATTAACGCGGAACATGCCCCGCGTTTCCGCGATGAGCATCATTTTTCCCTCGGACGGTCCCGTGTAGCGTGCGCCTTCAACCGGCGCCATTGCTGCCATTCGCAGCGCTGCGTCTTCTTCGTGAATTTCGCCCGCGTTCTCTTCCCAAACGAAGACCGTCCGTTTCCCGATATCGAGCAGATTCGGAATATCTTCTTCTCGGATAACGTGACCGCGCTTAAACGCGGCGCCTTTGAACCCGTCGCGCATCGCGGTAATATCATGGCAGAGCGCCATCCCGATCGCGTTTTCGATGTTGACCTTTTTCATTTCTTTATTCCCTTTTTTGTGGCATGGTTGGCTTGCGCCGGTATCGTCGGCGGCTAATCGCTCAGGAGCGCGATTCGATGGATAGGGAGATCGATTCGGGTAGTTTCTGCGCGGTTCGCGTTCCACCAGCCCTTATCAACTTCCCAGAGGAGCGCTTTCGTGCCGCGCCCGTCGGTGGGACGGAGCGATAACGTCGTCGTGAATGGATTCTCGATTTCGCTGACGACCCGAACTTCGAATCCGTCCTCCGCCGACGCCGCCTGAATCTCGCGCATGCGGATCGCGGCGTGACATTTCGGCGGCAGTCCCGGCGCGATTGGAAGGCTGACGCCCCAATCCGAGGCGAACACGGTCTTTTCATCGATCGCTTCAATCCGAGAAACGTTCTTGTACCCGGTCAGCCGCGCGGCGGATTTCGTCCGCGGATCCGCGAAAACGTCCTCGCGTGTACCGAACCGTTCAATTTTACCGTGATGCATGACGGCAATTTGATCCGAGAGCCGGAAGACTTCTTCCTGGTCATGCGACACGAGCAGGACGGTTTTCCCGAACTGACGCAGAACGTCGCTAACTTCCCGCTCCAAGTGAAAACGCAGGTGGCTGTCAAGCACGGAAAACGGCTCGTCTAAAAGGAGTATCCTCGGACCGGAAACGAGAATCCGTGCCAACGCTGTGCGTTGTTGCTGACCACCGGAAAGCTGGCTCGGGAGCCGGTTCATGAGCGGACGCAGCCCAAAGCTGTCGATGACCTCCTCCGTCAGGCGGTTCCGTTTCACGGCGTCTTTTTCGCGCCGTGCACCGGCTTGAATATTCTGCGCGACGGTCATGTTTGGAAATAGCGCGTAATTTTGAAAGAGGAGCCCTGTACGCCGTTGCTGTGGCGTGAGATTGATTCTCTGCGCCGAATCGAATAGAACGACGCCGTCAACAACGATGCGCCCGTGATCCGGTTTTTCGATGCCCGCGATGCATTTCAGCGTCATCGACTTTCCGCAGCCGGACGCGCCCAAAAGTGCGACAATTTCGTCAGCGCCGGAAAACGCGACATCGAGCTGAAAATCGCCGAAATCTTTTTGAATCTCGACCGAAATAGCCATCGTTATTCATCCCCCTGAGCTCGCTCGGTTCGCTCCGGTTTCCCGGCTTTCTTTTCGAGCAGGTTAACCGCCATCAGAACGACGAATGAAATTGCGATATTGACCATGACCCATTTAAAAACGCCAATCCGTCGTCATTCGTGCGCCAGAGCTGATAAACCGTGGCCGAAATGGTCGCTGTGCGTCCGGGGGTATAGCCGGTAATCATCGAGGTCGCGCCGTATTCGCCGAGCGCGCGGGCGAACGCAAGAACCGTTCCCGCCAATATCCCCTGACGGCAGTACGGCAAGCGGATACGCCAGAAAATGTAGGTGTTTGAGAGCCCAATTGACTGAGCCGACTAAGCGAGCGTTTCGTCGAACGATTCGAACGCGCCGCGCGCCGTCCGGTACATCAGCGGGAAGATAACGACCGCGGTCGCGAAGATCGCGGACCACCAGGTCATCGTCATCTTCAGTCCAAACGACGAATAAACCCAAGCGCCGATTAAGCGCTTGGGTCCTAAAACTCTTAGAAGCAAGTACCCGACGACGGTCGGGGGGAGGACGAGCGGCAGCGTCAATACGACGTCCAATACCCCCTTAACAGCCTTCGGCGTTTTCGCAATCAAATGGGCTGAAAAGATTCCGACGAAGAAAATGATCGTCGTGCTAATCGCCGAAATTCGAAGCGAGTTCCAAAGCGGAAAAAGGTCCAAGGCTTAATTTTCGGGAACGATCGGCGTGAAACCGACTTCTTCGAAAACTTTTCCGGCTTCTTCCGTCTGGAGGAATTCAAGGAACGCCGCCGCTGCTTCAACGTTCTTCGATGGCTTCATGATTGCGGCGGGGTAAATAACCTGACCGAACATTTCCTTGGTCGCCGTGTCGACGACCGTCAGCTTCGCGGAAAACGCGTCCGTCTGGTAAATAACGCCTGCGTCGACGGTCGCTTCGGAAACCTGGGTTGTGACTTCTTTGACGTTCGTTCCGTACGTGATATGCCCCGCTTTTGCGAGCGCTTCTTCGTCGAGGTCAAGGAAAGCTAAAATCTTCTGCGTATACTGCCCGACCGGAACGTCCGCGTTCCCCATCGCCAACAGAACCGTCCCTTCTTCGAGACCCTTTTTCAGGTCTTCGTAAGATTCGATCTTCGCCGGATTTCCTTCCGGAACCGCGAGTGCGACCTTGTTTTCGAGAATGTTAAAGCGCGAATCTTCTACGACGAAATCGAGCTTTTCTTTATTAACGTCCTCCGGAGCGTTAATATCGAGCTGGTTCATCTGTTTCTGACCCGCAGAAATGAAAACGACGACATCCGCGCCTTCCTGAATTTGGGTCTTTAAGGTCCCCGACGAATCGAAGTTGAAGATGACCTTGACGTTCGGGTTCTCTTCTATGTACATTTCGCCAAGTTTCGTCAGCGTTTCCGTCATCGACGCGGCGGTGAAAACGATTAATTCAACCGGTTCTTCCGTCTTTTTGGCGTCCTGAGCATGAGCCGTCAGGGTGACTCCGGCGAGCGTTACGAACGCAACCAGGCAACAAACTAAAATTACTAACATATTTTTCACAGCAGCCTCCAAATAATGTAAGGTGATTTGAAATCAAATGCACACTGATAAGCAGAATACTTATTATTTGAATATTTATCAAGCTGCTGCATCACTGCCATTCGCGAACCATGCGTCATAATAACGCTGGTACTCGCTTTTTCCATAATCCGTCACAAAGAAAATTCCATTGAACGCTCGAATGGCTCCTTTCTGGCGGAGGTGGCTGGACGCTCGTTCAACTCGCCTCCGAGACCAGTTTAAATGATAGGGGAGCGTCTCTGCGCTGTTTTCCTGCGCTTCGATTTCGCTTCCCGCGTGGTTGATTAAATGAGTCAATAGCGTAAACCGATCAAATTCAATTTTTCGGTTCCAATGACGGATTTGTGCGCTGATGAGTCCGCGCTTCGGCGCGAATAAGAACACCAGCAGGAAGATTAATCCGCAAACAACCGCCATACATCCGGCGATTGAAACGTCTAGTTCAACCGCTGCACGGTATCCGAGCACTCCGGAAAGCGCGCCAATGATGACGCTCAGGATAAACTGTACTTTCATTTTATCGGAGAGGAATGAGGCTGTCGCCGGCGGAATAATCATAAAGGCGACGACCAGAACCGCTCCGACGGATTCGAACGCCACGACAGACGTCAGCGACGCGAGGAACATCAATACATAGTGAACCGCCATCGGCGAAAAACCGATCGTCGCCGCGAAGGCGGGATCGAACGTCGTCAGCTGTAACTCTTTATAAAAGATCCTGATTACGACGACGTTTAGAACGAAGACGAACCCGGACGTGTAAAGTCCCCGTGCGCCTATGTCCCGTCCAAAAGCTATCATTCGGTCGAATGGGGCGAACGCCAATTCGCCCAAGAGAACGCTGTCGGTGTCAATATGAACCGATCGGGCATTCAGCGCAATTAAAATGATCGCGACAGAAAAAAGCGTCGAGAAAACGACGCCGATCGCCGCGTCTTCCTTTATCAGGCGCGTTTCAGTTAAGGTCTCGGTCAGATAAACCGTGACGACGCCCATTAGCGTTGCCCCGACGATTAACCAGGGCGAGCCAAGATCATGCGTCTTGAAAAATGCCAGCACAATTCCCAGCAGGATCGAATGCGTAATTGCGTCGGTCATCATCGACATCCGCCGGAAAACCAGAAACGCGCCGGGAAGCGAACAGGCAGCGGCAGTCAGAGCCGCAATCATCGAAATTTCAATTCCTGCGTTCATCCTTATCCTTTTACTTTCCCGCGCAGTTCGTTTCGGAAGCGCGCACGTTCGATTAGACGGGCGAGAATCCCGCGTCTTGGCGCAAAGATCAGGCTGAACACAGCGATCGAGCTGACGCAAACAACGATAACCGGACCGGTCGGCATATTCGGAACCAACGAGCTGATGAGCGTGCCGCTGACTCCGCCGACCGACCCGAAAATCGCCGCAAGGATGACCATCGTTGAAAGGCGGTTCGTCCATTGGCGCGCTGCGACCGCCGGCGTAATCAGCATCGCGCTCATCAAAATGACGCCGACTGTTTGCAGCCCGATCAGGATCGCCGCGACAATCAGAAACGTCAGAATCGCGTTGACCCAGCTGGAGCGGAAACCAATCGTCTCGCCGTAGGCGCTGTCAAACGTAAACAACAGGAATTCTTTCCAAAGCAGGACGACCATTCCGATCAGGACCGCGCCGACCGCGAGCATTAAAAAAATATCAGCGCGGCGCATGGTCGAAGCCTGCCCGTAGATGAACCGTTTCAGTCCCGCCTGATTGGCGTTGGGAAGATTTTGGGAAAATGTCAGAAGCGCCATTCCCAGTCCGAAAAATATCGACAGGACGATCGCCTGCGCCGCGTCGGGTTTAACCTTCGAATTTTGTTCAATCAGTGTCACCAGCGCCGCGGACAAAAAACCGCTCAGAAGCGCGCCGAGAAGGAGGATCGCGCTGTTCTTTTCGCCGGTTGAAAGGAAGGCGAGAACGACGCCGGGAAGGGCGGAATGCGCGACGCAATCGCCTAGGAGGCTCTGTTTCCGGAGAACCGCGAAACATCCCAGCGTGCCGCTGATGACCCCTAACATTGCCGAACCCAGGGCAACGATCTGAAACGTGTAATCATGAAAAATCGCGGTAAGCGTTTCAGTCATGCGACGCCTCCTTGAACCGCCGGAGTCAGGAATCCCTTGTCGCCGTACGTCCGCGCCAGGTTGGACTCATGGAAAACCGATTGAATCGGTCCGGCGTCGATGAGGTGCAAGTTGATAAGCGCAACATGGTCGAACGTTCCCTCGACGCTCTGAAGGTCATGATGAACAACGACAACAGTTTTCCCCTGCGACTTTAATCCTTTTAGAAGTTCGATAATCACCTTTTCTGTTCGTGCGTCAACCCCTTTAAACGGCTCGTCCATCAAGTAAATTTCCGCGTCCTGAAGAAGCGCCCGCGCCAGAAAAACGCGCTGTTGCTGACCGCCGGAGAGCTGATCGATTTGACGATTCGCGAATTCGCCCATCCCGACCGCTTTAAGAACCTCGTTCGCCGCGTCCCGATCCGCCGCCTTTGGACGTCGGAACCATCCTAAACTCCCGTAAAGCCCCATCAGGACGACGTCTAAAGCGTTGACTGGAAAATCCCAGTCAACGCTTCCACTCTGCGGAACGTAGGCGATTAAATCTTTACGCGGTTTCGCCGCTGCGATCGGAAAAAGAATCGAGCCTGAAATTGGACGAACCAGCCCTAAAATCGCCTTTAGGAGCGTCGTTTTCCCCGCCCCATTCGGACCGATAATCGCGGTCAGCGTCCCGGGCTGAATTTTTAAGTCGACGTCCCATAAAACCGGTTTTGCATCATAAGCGACGGTCAAATCCTCAACAATAATCGCAGCATCTTTTTCCATACCGTTTTTATTTTTCTCCTTTCAGCGAATTGACAATCGTGTCGACATTGGCGCGGACCATTCCGATATAAGTTCCTGCGTCCGACGATGGATCGCCGAGGGCGTCGGAATATAACTCGCCGCCGATCTCGACGTCGAACCCGCGCGCTTTCGTCGCGTCCTGAAGCGCTTCAACGTTTTTAATGGGGACGGAAGACTCGATAAAAATTGCGCGGATTTTCTTGGTCGCGATGAGCGTCGCCAAGTCGCTGACGGCGGACGTACTCGCTTCCGCGTCTGTGCTGATACCCTGAAGTCCGCGAACTTCGATCCCGTAGGCGCGCCCAAAGTAGCGGAATGCGTCGTGCGCCGTAATCAAGACGCGCTGATCTTCGGGAATTTCGGAAACGCGATCATGGATATAAGTCTCCAACGCGTCCAGTTCCATCAGGTAGGAATCCAGGTTCTCCTGATAATCGGCGGCGTTTTCCGGATCATAGAGCGCTAACTGAACCGCGACGTGATTCGCTGCCTGTTTCCAGATTGAAACGTCGAACCAGACATGCGGATCATGAACTTCCGGATTGTTTTCATCGGATAAAAGCGAAAGCGGATCCAGCCCGTCTTCGAGACAAATTGAACGATGCCCCTGCTTATCCAACGAACGGAAAATGTCCCCCATTTTTCCCTCAAGATGAAGTCCATGGTGCGCGACGATATCGGAATCCTGAAGTTTGGAGACCGCGCCTGCTCCAGCCTGATAAAGGTGCGGATCGACCCCCGGACCCATGAGCGGTGAAACGTCGACATGGTCTCCGCCGATTTCCTGAACCAGATCCGCTAAAATCGTCGTCGTGGCGGTGATTCGTATCGGATAATTTTCGACGGGAGACTGTTTCGCGCCTGAAAGCGAAACGATCAGCAATGCGATCGCGATGACGGACACCGCGCTGAGAAACAATTTGAAATTGATTTTCTTAAACATTCGATTACCTCAATATTTATAAGCTTTCATTAGTTAGTGATAACTAACTAATGAAAGCTTACCGCTCTCTTTTGGATTTGTCAAGCATGGTTAGTTACATCTAACTATTGGGCGATCGGGCTAATTTGAGGCGGCTGAATTGGATTCCCAACTCATGACAAGGTCGAATAATTCGGAGGAGGAAGAAACAAGGTAATCGGGACGGGCGTTTTTTAGCAATTCCTTATCCCCGTCTCCGTAAAGTACGCCCACCGAGCAGATATGATTTTCTTTGCTGGCGAGGACATCTGTAAACGAATCGCCGATATAAACGCAATCTTCAGGTTGATCCTGCACAAGCTGTTTGAGAATGGAAGATTTCGGGATAGAGGGTGTATCGGGCGTATCTGTGCTGTGAACTGCATCGAAGCTGCGCGTTAAGTTATGGTGGTCAAGGATTTTGAGCAAGGGCGGCAGCGGTTTATTGCTGACGATGATGCGTGTCCGCCCTGTCTCGGTAAGAAAGGAGAGGAGTTGGTCCATCTGCGCGTAGAGACAACTGTACTTAAAATCGTTGATTTCTCGGTAATGATGCGTTAGCAAGGAATTAAATTTTTCGAATCCGTCCGGATCTTTCCCCGACGAGATTATCTCAAAAATTTCACGAATGCCTAATGACAAGTTCACTGGATTTGAGCGAAAGCTATCATGAAGTTCGTATCCTGACCGCGCGCAGGCATATCCGATACTGACCCAGACGTCATCCTTCGTATCCATAATTGTCCCGTCAAAGTCAAAAATGTACTTCGTAAAGCGCATCTTTTCCACTCTTCTCAGAAATTATCAGGCATATGACGCGAGCGTTTCGAAAAGAAGCTTGAGGAATGCGTTGAAGTTTAATTCGAGCGCAGCCTCTGCATTCGGTAAGTTTCCCCGAAAATCCATGGTTGCATGTCGGTACAAATCGATAGCGGGATCACTTCCGCGCAGGTGACGGTAATCGCAGACCGTCATTCCGCGTGTTAGTTCTCCTTTTAGTTCCACGTTGATGTGCATGGGAATTGCGGTGATCAGCGAAGGATCGATCGCCCAGGCAACTGCGCAAGCGTCATGCAAATTTGCCCCGGCGATTTTCGCTGATTTTGTCGTCGAGCCGATAAAGAAATCCAGCAGGTCCGCAGCAAAATTGCTCGCTTTCGTATTCATTTCGCGCATGCGCTGCAAATGTTCCGTGGTCAGCAGGCACTGCCGCGTTAAATTGATCCCCGACATTTTGACCAGAATTCCGGAATTAAAGACTTTGTACGCCGCTTCCGGATCTACAAAAATATTGAATTCTGCCGCCGGAGTCCAATTTCCAAAAGTTACCGATCCGCCCATAATGTAAATTTCTTCGATATGAGAAGTAATCGCTGGTTCCCTTATCAGCGCTCCGGCGATATTCGTCAGCGGACCGGTTGCGATTAGCGTTATTTTCTCATGGCTCATCGCTGTTTCGACGATGAAATCGACCGCGTGTTTCGATTCGACGGCGAGTTTGGGCTCGGGTAAAACGGGTCCGTCCATCCCGGTTTTGCCATGAAACTGCGGCGCGGTTGTCAGTGAATTGATTAACGGGGCGGGAAATCCTTTATAAACCTTGTTCTCAACTTGAAGAACTTCAAGGACTTTCAAAGCATTTGTCGCAACATTTTCAAGCGTTCCATTCCCTCCAACGACGGTGATTCCCAATACGTCGAGGTGTTTCAGCGCAAGCATCATCGCGAAAGCATCGTCATGTCCCGGGTCGCAATCTAAAATTACCTTTTTCATGATATTTTCCTTCCGTGTAAGTTGACAAACGATTCTAAATTTTCAATCGTTGGTGAGGAGCGCGCGCCTTCTTTTGCGACCGTGTACCCTGACAAGGCATTTCCCCACTCAGTGCTCTCCTGAATTGAATGCCCGCTGATTTGCGCCGCGATAAATCCGGCGTTATAAACGTCTCCTGCTCCAATCGTGTCAACGACGTCGACTGAAAAGGCATCTGCGTAGAATTCCTCATTTGAGGTAAACGCCATTGATCCATTTGACCCAAGACGAGCGATGACAATTCGATTATCCTGGGCTAAATCCCGCGCCGTGCCGATCCAATCCGCGTGATTCCCGAGGTAGAAGATTTCCTCCTCCGCTGAGCCTAAGACGACGTTTGAAAGCTCAACGATCGATAAAATCGAATTCCGATAATCTTCGTCTATCTTCCCGTTATTCACCCGCAGGTTCAAGTCGAACGAAGTCTTAATCCCGTTCTCTTTTGCGAACTTAAAGATAGATAAGATCGTTGATCTTGCGCTCGTATCATCGACAAAAACCATTCCTGTCGAATGAATCCAGTCCGCGTCTCTGATTAAATTGAAGTCGACATTCTCCAATTCCAACTTCTTGAAGCTTTGTTTTGTTCGCGGCCATCCCCAGAGATAACGTTCTCCGTGTTCATCGACAAAAGCGAAAACGCCGACCGTGTTTACGTCGTTATCGACGGTGAGATTTTCGATGCCGACATGTTCCTTGTTGAAGTCATCGATGATATAGCGTCCGTATTGATCGTTTCCGACTGTTCCAATGAAAGACGTATCAATCCCTAAACGTGATAAAGCAACCGCGGTATTCGCAGCCGTTCCTCCTCCAATCAGGTAGGGCGTTCGATATTCGACGTTCGTCCTTTTATCGTTTAGAAATATTGGATATTGAACGATAATATCCACACTGGCGTCGCCGACAATGACGACTTTTTTCGACGTATTAATACTTAGCATGATTCACCGCATCAATAAACGCTTTGACCTTATCCGGGTCTTTAATGGATTGTCCCGGTTCTCTCGGTTCATCGAAGTTGGTCAGGCTGAATGAGTCAACTCCATAGGGTCTCGTTATCCGGATCGCTTCGGCGACGTTGGACGCGTCTAAACCGCCCGCGATAATGCAAGGAACCTTCGTTGAATCGATGATTGCCTTGTCGATGAATCGATCATGCGTCAGCCCCGTTGCGCCAATATCTGCGGCATTCTGTGCTTTTGTATCAATCAGGAAGAAGTCGGATACAGGCTCATATTCCTTTATGTATGAAAGCACTTTTTGATCCTCGAGCGGGACACCGTCAAGTACCGGGATCGCCTGCATAATCTTCAGCCCCGGAAAGCGTTTTTTCAGGACCTGGATTTGTTCGGGACTGATGCCTTCGATATCACCGGAGAGGTGAAGAACGTCGGGAATAACGGTGCGCAGGTTTTCACTGATTTCCTCAATATCCTCCGCAACCGTGAGTCCGATTTTCGTCGCGTGGGGTTGTACCCCTTCAAAAATTTCCTTTGCCTTCGCGCAGGACAATTGTCCAGGAGTCCTTAGAATGTGACCGTAGGAAACGCCAATATTATGTGCGCCATATTCAATGACCATCCGTGCGTCTTCGACGGTTCGAATTCCGTAAATTTGAATAATCATGCTGACTTTCCCTTCTTTTCATTCACCTTTTTGACGAATGCCTCAACCGTAAAAACAGTCGAATCCAGCGATACCGCTTGACCGACGCGCGTAACAGGGGGCGGCGTCACGAAACTCTTTTTCAATATTTCGGGTTGTGATAAAACGAATTCTCGATCTCCATCCAACAATATTTCTCCTTGGCAGAGAACGATAATGCGTTCAAAATTTTTGACGACGAACTTCATGTCGTGCGAAATCGTAATACAGAGCTTTCCCAGCTTTTTCTGTTCTGTGATGATGTTGGAGAGCCGCTTCGACCCTTCAATATCCTGTCCCATGGTAGGTTCGTCGAAGACGAGGACGTCCGGATTCATTGAAATAATCGCGGCAATTGCGCAGAATTTCTTATCCGTCGAATTTAGATCAAAAGGGTGTTTTTCCAGTTTATCATCTACATGACACAGTTCAGCCGCATAGCGGACATTTTTTTCAATTTCAGCTTCTGGCAATCCAATCTGACGAGGACCAAACTCCAATTCCTTTTGAACTGAATCTAAAAAGAGCTGATCATCGGGGTTTTGGAAAACGTATCCGACCTTTTTTGCCCATTGTGCTGTTGTTCGGTTGTTGATGTCTTCGTTATCGATTAAGACAGTCCCTGACGTTGGACGGAGGATCCCGTTAAAGTGTTTGACCAGGGTTGTTTTGCCGGAACCGTTTTGTCCGATAATTGCGACGGATTCTGAACCATCGATGATCGTTGAGATGCCTCGGAGCGCCTGATCCCCCGTTGGATATACGTATTTTAGATCTTTAATCTCAATTCTCATTGGATACCATCTTTCTTACCAGGTCGATTGCGTCTTCTTCCCTGATAATGACGCGGGGATTTTCTTCGTCGAGCTGTTTCCCGATCGCGGTAAAATCAGGAACGCCTACGTGGAACGAAGGGAGCGACTCATTCCCGAAAACGTTCTCCGGCGTATCAATCATCCTGATTTTTCCGCCGTCTAAAACCATAATCCGGTCAGCCGTTCTCGCGACTCTTTCCATATCATGATCAACTAAGATAACGGTTAATCCGTTTGAATTCAATTCTTTGATAATGTCGAAGATTTCCTCGCTTCCGAGCGGATCCAACTGCGAAGTGCATTCATCCAGTACGATGATTTCAGGGTTCATGATGATGCTGGAGCCGAGTGCGACGCGCTGTACCTGTCCTCCCGACAGCGTGAGCGGGTGTTTATCCAGGATATGATCGATGCGCATCTTTTTTGCGATGGAGTTTACCCGCTCTATCATTTCTTCCGGAGCTACTCCCAGGTTGCATAAACCATACGCTAATTCTTCAGAAACGACGCTTGTCGTATATGACAGCTGATTGAACGGATTCTGAAAGACCAGCCCGATTTTTGTTGAAAGTTCTCCCATGGTTTGGGAATCTGTGGACTTATCAAAAACCTTAATTTCGCCGGATTTTTTTCCGTTGATAAAATGCGGAATTAACCCGACCAACGAGTTGCAAAGAGTTGATTTTCCTGAACCGTTCGATCCGATGATACAGAAAAATTCTCCGCGCCGGACATCAAAAGAAATATCATCGATCGCCTTCGTCTCGCTATCTGCGTATTGAAAGCTATAATGATTGACGCTTAATACGGTTTCCATTTTTGTCTCCTCTTTACGGCTTGATCTTAAGGATTAAGGAAGAGACAGCGACGCCGATGAAAAAGATAATCATTGCTTTCTGAACGACACGATCCGCAGCTGACATTTTTGATTCGATCATGCTTGTCTGCCGTACGTTTCTGATTCCAAAGCCTCGCGCCTCCAGGGTCATTCCCCGCTCCTGAACGTCCACGAGCGAGCCCATGATGACGGGTCCGACCAACGGGATGAACGCTTTAAATCTGGTCATCAGATTCCCTTCCGTTTCCAACCCGCGTGCATTCTGAGCTTCCTGAATAATCGTCATTCGCCGCTGCATTTGTGGAACGACGTTTAGGGTCGCCAAAACAAGGTATCCAAAGTTTCCTCTGATTCCGATTCGTTTGAAAGAAGCGACCATCCTGCTCACGTCGGATGTTTTTGTTGTGATCCAAAATGCGCCAAGGAAAACCAACAGAATTCCCACAATTTTGAACATTCCGACAAGCCCTTCAAGACCTAACTTCGCGAAACCGAAATCAAACAAAATTGTCTTATTTTTAGGACTGAAAAACCCTTGAATGAAAGTCAGCATGACAAAAATCGGTACTGCGAAAGAGAACATAAATTTAGAAAATTTTTTGAGTACTTTCGCTTTATAGCTGACGTAAAAAAGAAAAACGACGATTAGATAAGCGAGAATTGGCGAAGGAAAAAGTGACGCGCTTATTCCTAAACATAATACGGAGAGCAACTTTACAACAGGGTCCAACGCGTCAATCGGCGAATCAATATATTCATAATTTGAGCCTGTTTTATTTGCCATTTTGATTTCCTCATGTGAGCCCTCATCAGAAATGGATGAGGGCTCACTATAAAAATGAACGGTTTAGATGGCGTCTTGCTGGTATTGACTGATAAACCGCTTCGGAATTCTCTTTAATACGATGTAAGCGACCGTGAAAGCGATCGCACGGTCAGCAAGGTTTTCGATGAATGCGGAGGTTACGACACCCTTCCAAATACTCCCCATTGTCGCGATTAATCCGGCGGTAATCACGGAGGACCCTGTCGCACCGGTGGCGCCGCCGAAGACAAAGACGGTCACTGAAGATGCAACGATGACGGAAACTACCGTCGCAACCAGGCAGGTAAAGATAACGCCCGGTATCGTCTTGAATAATCCGGCGCGGATCATGTATCCAGTTGCCAGCCCGACGAGGACGCTGACTGCGGAGTATGGCAAATAGACTGGGTTGGAAACCAGCGCGAGAAAGACGTTCGTGATAAAACCTACGACCGCCGCGACCCATGGTCCGCCCAACGCTGCAGAAATGACCGTGCCGATCATATCCAGGAACACCGGTAATTTCAGTGCAGACGCAATTGCACCGCCCACAAGGTTAATCCCGGCGCAGATTGGAATCAAAACCAAAGCTTTTGTTGAAAACTCAGCTGCGATTCCTTGAAAAAAACCTAACTTCTTCTTTTCCATGACTTACTCCTTTTTTGTTGTGTTTCTTACGATTAATGAAGGATGAAAAACCATCCTTTTCGTACTAAGGTTGGGGTATTTTTTTCTCTCCAACAATATATTGACCAGGCTCGCCGCGATTTCTTCCATGGGCTGGGCGATCGTTGATAACGACGGATACATGGATGCGGCAAGTTCGATATTGTCAAAACCGATGACCGCGATATCCTCAGGAATGGAACGCCCATGAGCCCGAATACACGCCATCGCGCCAATTGCCATCATGTCGTTCAAAACAAAAACGCTGTCGATTTCTTTCCCCGCTGTAATGAGCGCGTCCATCGCTTTGTATCCGCTTTGCATACTAAAGTCGCCTTGGACGATAAGCGACGGAACCTCAGCGATCCCGGCTTCATGCAGAGCTCGTTGGTACCCTTCTACGCGTTGAATCCCGGATTCGACAAAGTCAGGACCGGTAATACAGGCTATTTTCTTACATCCGCACTCGATTAGATGATTCGTTGCCAGCCAGCCGCCATATTCATTGTCGATCATGACGGTATCAACTGTGTCTCCGTAGTAATTTCGATCGGCGACGACAATTGGAATGTTTTTCAGGATATAGTCGTCAAACGAATTTATTTCGTTTCCCGTTGGCATGAAAATGACGCCGTCGACTGACTTCGCTAATAAAATATCGAAGTATTGCGATTCTTTTTTAAGGTTGTTATCCGAGTTGCATAAAATAACGCTATAACCTTTTTCAAATCCATAATTTTCAATTCGGCGGGCAATTTCGGAAAAAAACAGATTTGATACATCCGGAACGACAAGCCCAATCGTGCAGGTTTTACCGTTTCTCATACTTCGTGCGACGATATTTGGGCGGTAATCTAATTGTTTCAATGCCAGAAGAACGCGCTGTTTCGTTTCATCTTCGACGTATCGCGTTTCGTTGATGACATGGGACACGGTTGCGATCGAGACGTTGGCTGCTTTTGCTACATCTTTTATGGTTGCTCGACTCATTTCCGTTATCCCTCCCCGAGATTTGAAAAAAAACGTTTACGTAAACGTTTTTCTTAATGCTATGCAAAATGGTGGAATTGTCTATATGATAAAAATCATTTTATAACTATGACAACCATTTCCGTTTCTGTTGAGACAACTAAATTATGCGTATAACTTTACGGCTGATTCTTGAATTTCCGCAACACACTTTGCCTTTTCTCGTTTCTTGAATCAATTCCATTTCGACGGGTATAATCGTGATTGAGGTGAAATTATGAATATGCATACTTTCTTTTCCTTTTCTCAGGCATTTCTCCTGAGCGGGATTGTGATTTTTTTACTGCGTGTGATTGATATGTCGATTGACACAATTCGGTTACTCTTCGTGATTCGCGGAAGGCGGATTATCGTCTGGATTCTCGGCGCGGCTCAATCAACGGTCTTTTATCTGGCAGTGTCTCAGGCGTTGCGCGGAGAAGCGAACATTTTTACGACGCTCGGATATGCGTTTGGGTTCGCTACGGGAAACGTAGTTGGGATGTTTATTGAAGATCGGCTCGCGATTGGCTTTCAGCGGGTCACGATTACGACGCATAATAATCCGATGGCGATTGCGATCGATTTACGGAACCATGGGTATGGCGTGACGGAAATGGTTGCGCGCGGGCGCGACGGTGAAGTCACGGTGCTGCACGTGAATTGCAAGCGTAAACAGGTGGAGGACGTTCAGGCGATCGTCTTTGAACATGACGCTAAAGCGTTTCTGACGGTGGACGACTTTATTCCGGTTCGTCAAACTGGCTATTACCGGAAATAAGCCGCCCGCGATTTCTTTCTGAGCTTTTGCGGAATAAAAACCGATGCGTGTCTTTTTAAAACACGCATCGGTTTTTTCTGTTTTTATGAACCGCGCAAATCATCAGCAAACGATGGTTTGCGCGATATGCGGATAGAATTATGCCGCGAGCAGGTTGTCAACCATCTCGCGCAGTTTATCGCCGCTCAGCGTTCCGGAGTGGCGCGCCTTAACTTCGCCGTCCTTGATAAAGAGGATCGTCGGGATCGTCGTGACGCGATAATCCATCGCCCATTTCGTTTCTTCGTCGGTGTTAACTTTCGCGACGAGGATTTTTCCTTCGTATTCCTCTGCGATTTCGTTCATCAGGGGTAAAACCATCCGGCAGGGTCCGCACCAGGGTGCCCAGAAATCGACGACGACCGGAATGGGCGACTTGAGAACAGCCTGTTCATAGCTCGCGTCTGTTACGTGAATCGGTTCTTTCATTGAGTAATATTCCTTTCAATCTTTGTGCTTACTTTTTCGATTTATTGCGGCGCGGGAATACCCACACGCTGCGTTTTTTTGATCGACTCTAATTTTAGCCGGTATTTCATGGGAATTATGACAAAACGTGGAAATCTAATGAATTGTTTACAATCTAAATGGCTGGCTTTCGCCTATGTCCATCCAAAAAGTTCGCGAGCATTCGCCGTCGTCGTTTTCAGGACGGTCTCAACGGACTCCCCGCGCAATTCGGCTAAAAATTTGCCAATCAAGGGAATATAGCTCGGGAGATTCCGTTTCCCACGGTAAGGCGTCGGGGTCAGGTATGGAGCGTCCGTTTCCAGGACGATTTTTTCGAGCGGAACCGATTGAGCCATTTCCCGGCGAACAGGCTTATTTTTAAACGTGATCGCCCCGCCTAACCCGATATAGAAGTTGGCTTGCGTGACGAGCGCTGCCTGTTCTGCGCTGCCGTCGAAAGCATGAAACACGCCGCGGTTTTTCGGATTCCGCGCGCTCCATTCCGCCGCGATCGGGTACAGTTCATCGAACGCCTCGCGGCAATGGAGAATCACCGGCTTATCGAGCGATTCGGCAAGATCGAGCTGCGCGCGGAGGTTCGCCCGCTGACGTTCGATGGGGCAGTCGTCCCAGTAGGTATCGAGCCCTATTTCGCCGATCGCGGCACAGCGTCCATGGTGAGCGAGGCGCTCGAGTTCGGCGATGAGCGTCTCGTCCACGTCGATGTTGATATTCGGATGAACACCGCAGGCGAAAAACACGCCGTCCTGATGTTCGGAAATGTCCTTCGCCCGGATCGAACTCATCAGGTCGATACCCGGAATCACGATGCGTCCGACGTTGGCGTCACGCGCCGCGGCGATCACCGCGGCGCAATCGGCGTCAAATGCGTCCAGATTCAGGTGGCAATGGGTATCGACCCAAATGTTATCTAACTGTGTCAAGAGACAGCCCTAAATTAGATGCCCGCTGTCTTCAGCCCGTCGGCGATAATTGCGTCGACTTTGGTCGGGTCGGTCGTTTCCGTATAAACGCGGATAATCGGTTCCGTTCCCGAGAAACGAATCAGCATCCAACCGCCGTCTTCCATTTCAAACTTGAAACCGTCGGTGGTATTGACGTTGACAACTTTAATCCCGCCGAGTTCCTTCGGATAGTTTTCCTTGATCAACGCGATTTTGTCCGCTGAGTTTCCGACGAACATCGTATCAACGCGCTTGTAATAGTGAGCCCCGACGAGTTCGAACAGCCAGTTCAGCAGTTCGGACGGTTTTTTCCCGGTTTTGACCATGAAGTCAAGGAAATACAGGTTCGCCAGGATGCCGTCGCGTTCCGGAACGTTTCCGCGGAAAGCGTAACCGCCGGATTCTTCACCGCCGATAATTGCGTTCGTTTCCGTGAATTTCGGGGCGACATATTTGAAGCCGACGCCGGTTTCATAGAGCGGGCATTCGTACATTTCGGCTAACTTGTGAAGCATCTGCGTCGTCGAGAGTGTCTTAACGATCGCGCCGCGTTCTTTTCGGACTTCGAGGATATAAAGCGTCAGGAGCGCCATGACCTGAAGCTGGTTCAGGAAAACCCCGTTTTCCGTTCCCATTCCGCAGCGGTCCGCGTCGCCGTCCATAATCAGGCAGACATCAGCTTTCTCGGCTACGGTGCGTTCGAGCCCGACGTTAACGTTCGGCGGAATCGGTTCCGGACGCAGCATTTCCGGGAAAATCGGGTTGCGGGTGTCATGGATTTCGATCACTTCCGTCTTTCCGCCGCCCAGGAGCCGGGTAAACCAGCCGCCGCCGTTGCCCCACATGGAGTCGACGACGATTTTCAACCCTGCGTCGCGGATCGGTTTCAGATCGATGAGATCTTTCAGGTGCTCAATGTAGTTGATCGAAGCGTCAAACATTTCGATTGAGCCATTTTTCAAGCCTTCCGCCAGCGGAATTGATTTGACGTCGGCGGGATCGTCGGGAATCGCAGCTTCAATTTTGAGAAGACCTTCGGGGTCGACGGCGCCGCCGGTTGCGTCGCGAACTTTGAAGCCGTTATCCGTCGGCGGGTTATGGGACGCAGTGATATTGATCGCGCCAACGCCTTTTTTATCGACGACAGCGTAGGAGATGACCGGCGTTGGGGTGGGACCGTCCGTCAGGAAAACCTTGAACCCGTTTCCGGCTAAAACCTCGGCGCAGAGCGCCCCGAAATTCTCGGAATGGAATCGTTTATCGTATCCGACGATGACGGTTTCGCCTTTTTTCCCTAAATTGAGCAGGTAGGACGCGAAACCCTGCGCACAGCGGCGGCAGTTTTCAAACGTGTATTCGTCCGCGATTCGCGCACGCCAACCATCGGTACCAAATTTAATCTTAAGACTCATCCTTATTTCCTCCATTTTAAATTATCGCGAAAACGGGCGCTGGAACGCTCCTTTTTAACCGACGTTAATTATAATCCGTCCCTCGGTTTACGGGATAGGGAGATTCCGCTTTGGCTTCGAAAAACACGTCTTTGCGATGTATTGACAAACGTTTTCGAAGATGCGGATCTTATAAAACAGTTCATCACATTTTTTGTCGGATAGAGGATTTTGTGAGGGTTTTGCTTCGGATCAGCCGTATAAGCGTTGAGCGCTTTATTGAAGATTTCATGATCCAGCTTCGAACTGTATTTGAAACAGCCGCAGATTGTGGCTCACGGTTATATACTGGGAGCGTTATGCCATTGAGTGAACCGGTTGTTTCACCCAGATGATATTTATCTTTTTAATCATAATGTGCCTTTACGGGGACTGTATTGAATACTTCGTTTATGATGGCGTGATGATTCAAACTGTTACCAACTATTTGCATGAAGTAATCGAATTAGCGTGTTCATTTTACAACCGAACACTTGCCGCGACGCAAGTAATTTGACACGCATTTTGCGAATAATGCGTGTCAAATTCTATAAACCATATTATGTCTTGAAGCCGAGCAAGCAAAACAATCCTAATACGACTTGCGTTTTATTCACGGTAAAACGATCGAAATTGACTTCCTTAAACCGCCTCAATTTCGAAGAGCAGCGAGGTGAAATCGCAGCCCTGAATCACGAAGAGGAAGCGATTGATGACTAACCCTGTGTACATCAGCTCGTCGCCGTAATATTCCTCCTCATGCGCTAACGACGCCAAAAGTTCCTTCAAGCCCGGAATGATACCGACGCAGTAGCGCGGATCTACGCCGCAGTGGGTTTTTACACGGTACTTCCGATTCGGATCCAGCCCAGCTAACTTGAAGCGGAGCCATCCCTGATTCGACCGGTTCAGGCACTGGTAAAACGCAGCGAGTGCGGAAGACTGATCTTTCGATACGACGATCCAGCCCATATCGTTCCCCTCGAACGGGCTGATCAGGCGGTACAGATCGCCATGGTGAATCAGCTGGCGGTGGTCTTTCATGAAACGGACCTGTTCTTTGACTTTCTCGATTTCTTCGCAGGTCAGCTGATTCAAATCAAGCTCATACCCGAACGTTCCGAAATAGGCGACATTCGCACGAGTTGAAAGCGGGACGATCCGTCCGGTCTGATGATTCGGAACCGCCGAAACATGCGCGCCGATCGAACTAAGCGGGTAGCCGTAGGAGGTTCCGTACTGAATCTGCTGCCGTTCGTAGCCGTCGGTATCGTCCGAAGCCCAGGTCTGAGGCGCGAAATAAAGCATTCCCAAATCATAACGCGCACCGCCGCTTGAACAGGATTCAAAAAGAATGTCCGGAAATTCGGTCGTCAACCGGGTATAGAGCGTATAGATCCCGAGGATATTCTTATGGAAAACTTTCCCTTGATCTTCCGGCGGCGTTCCGTTCGAATAGCATTCAGTAATGTAGCGGTTCGAGTCCCACTTGATATAGGAAATCTTCGCTTCACGGATGATCTTCGCCAGCGCTTCATGGATGTAATCGATGACTTCGCGCCGTGAAAAATCGAGAACATGTTGGAAGCGACCCGCCGAGAGGAAGCGGTTCGGCGCGCCGATGAGCCAGTCCGGATGAGCGCGGTAGAGATCGCTGTCCATATTGACCATTTCCGGTTCGATCCAAAGCCCGAATTTTAAGCCCATGGCTTCGATCTTTTCGGAGAGTCCCTTGATCCCGTTCGGGAGCTTTTCTAAATTGACGACCCAGTCGCCCAGTCCGGCGTGTTCGTGATTCCGAGCGCCGAACCATCCGTCGTCAAGGACGAAAAGCTCGATTCCGACCTCTTTCGCCTTTTCCGCGATCCTGAGTATCGCGTCTTCATCGAAGTTCATTTCGGTCGCTTCCCAGTTATTCAGCAGGATCGGACGCGCTTCTTTTTTATACTTTCCGCGGATGAGCCGTTCGCGGATCAGGTCATGGAATACCTGACTAACGCCGGTCATCCCGTCTTCGCTGAAAGCAATAATGACTTCCGGCGTCTGGAACGATTCACCCTGCGTCAAGCGCCAATTAAAGTTGTCCGGATGAATTCCGATTTGGACGCGCGCAGTTCCAAACGTGCAGCATTCTACTTGACTCAGATAGGAGCCGCTGTAAACAATGTTGAATCCGAAGGTTTCACCGCGCGTTTCGGTCGTTCCCGGACGTCGGAGCATGAAGAAAGGGTTCATCTCAGCGCTGGATGATCCGCGCATTGAGTAAATGGACTGGACGCCATGCTCAAGCTTCCGAACTTTGATTGCGCGTTCCCGTCCCCATGCGCCGGTAAACGTCACCATTTCGTAATCCATATCCGGCAGGTCAAGATTCATCGACAGCGCCCGCGTCAGGATGACCGGTTCTTCGCCGAAAAGCTCAAAGCTGGCGTTTCGGGTCAGGATCGGGCGGTCGGCGTAAATCGTATAGGAAAGGTAGAGCGAAAGTTTCGTGACTTCGTCGACGAGCTTAAGCGTCAGTGTCTCGCCCTCATCTTCGGATTCCATGTAGGTTGCCGGGAGCGGGGCAAGTCCTGGTTTCCCCGGATGGGTCAGGTAACCAACAAGCTTGAAACCGCTGATTCGACTGCCGTTTGCCTGCTCAACTTCAAAAGCTGGATAACGGTAATCGCCGGTTCCATAGGCGGGGTATTCCTGCCGGGTATTGACGAGCGAAAGCTGCGAAGGTTCCGGCGCGTTGAACGCGCCCATGGCGCGGCGCGTTTCCTCATGAAGATGAGCGAAGGACTCGCGGTCGTGAACTGCTTTCCCGAAATACAGGTTCTCAATTTGCCCGTTGGCTAAAACGGTCATGATATAGCTGAAAAAGCGGTTCCGGAGATGGAACGTTTTTCCGTCGTTTGAAATCCTGATGAGCATGATGAAAGTCTCCTTTTTTATTTAAACGGCTATCCTTTATTCCTTAATTCTACTCGCAGGGCAGTGACTTTTCGAAAGTCGGGAACTTTTTACGGGTTCGATTCGTCCTTAGGGTAAGCCTTTGTCAAACCGACGAGAACAGAACTTGCACTGTGTTTGGATGATCCGGACCGGTTCTCGGGCGGAAAACTTATAGAAAGGAGAAGAAACTCATGACAAAGCGCAATTTAATTCTTTTTTCGATCGTCCTACTCGTTGTATCCCTGACGACAGGGCTCGTTTCCGCTCAAGGTTACTGGAGTAATCCCTGGAATTCATCGTCCATCAATACGGGAAACCCGTTCGTCAATACTTCGCCGATGTATCAGCAGCCGCAGACCTGTTACTCGTGGCAGAATTGCTACGTCCCGCCAGCGTCGACGTGGTGCGGAAAGCCGAACTGCGCGACATTTGTGGCGGACGTGACGATCGCCGACGGTTCCTATGTTGCGCCGGGAACGGTTTTTACCAAGACCTGGCGAATACGGAATAACGGTTCCGTGACCTGGAACACGAATTACAAGCTGATCTACGTCAGCGGAACACAAATGAACGCGCCGTCCTGGGTCGCCCTTCCGCATAACGTTGCACCGGGACAGACGGTCGATATTACGGTCAATATGACCGCGCCGGCGACTTCGGGAACGTACCGTGCGAACTTTAAGCTTCAGTCGGACAGCGGCGAAATTTTCGGCGTCGGGTATAACTGCGATGTGCCGATTTGGGCGGAGATTCGGACGTACGCGTATTCTGCGCCGTCTTACAATCCCTGCTACTGGTGGTACGGCTGTTACAACTATTACGACTGGTGCGGAAACGCCTGCTACAATTGGAATTGGGGATCGTCGAGCGGACCCTGGACCGATTTCACGCCCTGGTGGTAATTTTGCGGATCGGATCTGCTGAACTGTGACTTGTTCTGCCTGCGGCGGATTGTTTCGGTTCTGCCGTCATGACAAAGGAATTGCCATCACCCACACGAAGGTGCCTTTAAGAAATGAGCGGAATGCAAGATTAGAAGCATTCCGCTTTTTGTGTTTTTATGGAAAATAATCTAATAAAATTCCCAAAACCTTCAACTTTCTAAAAAATCGGTATAATGTACCCAATCTGTATTTCAGCGTTTATGCGTCGTCCTATTTATTTGTAAACTTGAAATCGGTTCCCGAAGGAGCCGAAGAGCGGTAAAGGGACAGGAAACATCAAGCGGCGCAGCAAATTTTAAGTCAGAAGGGAACGAGTCATGGGCGAACTATTGGAAGTAAAAGGGCTCGAAACTCAGTTTCGTACCCGGAACGGCACGATCCACGCGGTCAACGGCGTTTCATTCAACCTTCGTGAAGGCGAAACGTTAGGCATCGTTGGGGAGAGCGGCTGCGGAAAGACGGTCTCCATGATGTCCATGTTGGGACTGATTCCGATGCCTCCGGGAAAAGTCGTCGCCGGTTCGGCGCATTTTGACGGCGTCGACCTGTTGAAGCTGAGCAATGACCAGATGCGCAAAGTTCGCGGTTCAAAAATCAGCGTTGTTTTCCAGGACCCGATGACGTCGTTTAATCCTGTATTGACGATCGGAAAGCAAATCGCCGAACCGTTCATGATTCACAATAAATGTTCCAAGAAAGAAGCGTACGATCGCGCGATCAAGTACCTCGAACTCGTCGGGATTCCGAACGCCCGCGATCGAATCCATGAATATCCGCACCAGTTTTCGGGCGGTATGCGCCAGCGCGTCATGATTGCGATGGGGTTGATTTGCGAACCTAAGATCCTGATCGCGGACGAACCAACGACGGCGCTCGACGTCACGATTCAGGCGCAAATCGTCGACCTGGTCAAGCGGCTGCGCGATGAATTGGGCATGGCGATCATTTGGATCACGCATGATCTTGGGATTATTGCCGGACTTGCTGACCGCGTTAATGTGATGTACGGCGGGTATATTATTGAAACTGCGTCCGTTAAATCGCTTTACTCGAATCCCCAGCATCCGTATACAATCGGTTTACTTAACTCACTGCCGCGGATGGACGATCGGGCGGATCGCCGTTTGACCTCTATCGACGGACTTCCCCCGACACTTCTGGAAAAACCGACTTATTGTCCATTTGAACCGCGCTGTCCTTATGCGATTGAGCGCTGCCGGCGGGAGAATCCGGCGTTAGTGAACCGCGAAGGCGATGAGCATTTTGTCGCTTGCTGGCTGAATCCGAAAACCGGAAAGGAGTACGCATAATGGCGGACCGAGAAGTTCTTCTGAAGGTCGAAAACCTGGTAAAGCATTTCCCGATTAAAAAAGGTGTAGTTTTTCAGCGGACGGTCGGCGCGGTTCATGCCGTCGACGACGTTTCATTCGATATTTTCCGCGGAGAAACGCTCGGTCTCGTTGGTGAATCCGGCTGCGGTAAGTCAACGACGGGGCGAACGATTCTTCAGCTTCATCGTCCGACTTCGGGAAAAGTTCTTTTCGAAGGCGTCGATTTAGCGAAACTGAAAGGCGAAACGCTCCGAAAGAAGCGCCGCGATATTCAGATGATTTTTCAGGATCCGTACGCTTCGCTGAACCCGCGCATGACGATCGGGAAGATCATTGGCGAGCCGATGGAGATTCATCGGACGTACTCCGGCGCGGCGCGGGAACGCCGGGTTCAGGAGCTTTTAGCGCTCGTCGGGCTGAATCCCGCGTTCGTCAACCGCTATCCGCACGAGTTTTCCGGCGGTCAGCGGCAGCGTATCGGCGTAGCCCGTGCGTTAGCGCTTGAGCCGAAGCTGATCGTTTGCGATGAACCGATTTCAGCGCTCGACGTCTCGATTCAGGCTCAGGTTGTTAACTTGCTTGAAGATTTGCAAAAAGAGTTGGATCTGACTTACTTGTTTATTGCGCATGACTTGTCGATGGTTCGGCATATCAGCGACCGCATTGCGGTCATGTATCTCGGGATCATCGTTGAGTTAGCGGATCGGAATGAACTTTATAAACATCCGGTTCATCCGTACAGCCAGGCGCTTCTTTCGGCGGTTCCCTACCCGGATCCGTTTATTGAAGAAACGCGCGAGCGGATTATCCTTGAGGGCGACGTTCCGTCCCCGATTAATCCGCCGTCGGGCTGCCGTTTTCGGACGCGCTGTCCCTATGCGGAAGATATTTGTGCGAGGGAACGTCCTGCCTTGAGCGAAGTTGCTCCGGGTCATTTTTGCGCCTGTCACTTTAGTTCGACGTTTCTAAAGAAAAATTAGGCGGAGAACGCCGTGGAAGACGGCAATTGTATTTATGAATGGCAGCGGGTTCAATGGTGGATCGCTGTTATTAAAAAAATTCCTGATAGGAGGAAGTATGGGAAGCAAGAAATTATCCGTATTATTGAGCTTTGTGCTCGTGTTGGGTCTGCTTCTGGGTGCTTGTTCTTCGGACAAGCCGGTAGACGATAAAGCTGGCGAAGCTGCCGCGGAAGTGAGCAACGTTGCCGAAAAGGCTGCAGACGGAGCGGAAGCTTCCGCGGAAAGCGTCGCAGCTGACGCGGGCGCTGCGATGCAAATTGTCCTTGACGAAGCTGGTGAAGCTTCTGATGAGGTGAAGGCAGCCGCTGAAGCGATGGTCGCCAACGCCCAGTCCGCTGTTGAAGCTGCTGCCGCTGGCGGCGAAGCGAGCGCGGAAGAAGTCGTTGCTGCGATGGAAAGCGTCGTTGCCGATGCGCAGGCTGCTGTTGAAGCAGCTGCCGCCGACGGTGAAGCGACCGCGGAAGAAGTCGCCGCTGCGATGGAAAGCGTTGTTGCTGCTGCTCAGGAAAAGGTCGCTGAAACGGTTGCTACGGACGCTGAAGCCACTGCTGAAGAAGCGGAAGTTAAAGAAGTTGCCGCCGGCGTCAAACCGGAAGACCTCTACAAGGCTGAAGACGACGGCTCGTTCGACTCGATCTCCTGGTCGCTGGGTCCGAGCGACATTCCGACGCTCGATCCGGCTCTCGCGACCGATACGAGCTCGAATCAGATTATTCAGCTCGTTTTCATGGGTCTGACCATGCAGCACGAAGAGACGGGCGAAGTCATGAACGCCATCGCGACCGATATGAAGAAGGGCGATGTCGCCGAAGACGGCTCGATTACGTACACCTACACGCTCCGCAGTGATATTCCCTGGGTTCGCTGGAACGCTGAGACCGAAGAAGTTGAACCGGTTGTTGACTGCGACGGAAACGTCCGCTTCCTGACCGCGCACGATTACGAATACGCGATCAAGCGTGCCGCTGATCCGGCGACCGCTTCGGACTATGCGTTCATGGTCGCCGATTATGTCAAGGGCGGCGCCGCTTTCTTCGCCGGCGAAGAAGGAACGTCGCGCGACGACGTCGCTGTCAAGGCGCTTGACGATGTGACGCTCGAAATTACCTGGGTTGCTGAATTTGCTGCGAACAACATGATCGCCGGTCTTTGGACTTATGTGGCTGTCCCGTCTTGGGTGATCGATGGCGACGAGGCTTGCGGTCTTGAGCCGGCGGCTGATCTTTGGGCGACGATTGAAAATATCAACACCTTTGGTCCGTACGCTGCGAAGGAATGGATCCATGACGATTCGTTCACCGTTATCAAGAACCCATACTGGCCGGCAGACGTCGAAAGCGTTCCTCAGGCGCAGATCGAAGAAGTCGTCTTCCGTATTTTGGACAGCTCTGCTGCGCTCGCTGAATTCGAAGCGGGCAACCTGACGGGTGTCAACGACATTCCGACGTCCGAACTCGACCGCATCAAGGCGGATCCGGAATTGAGCAAGGCGTTCTCTATCGGCGAAGATATGTGCACGTACTATTTCGGCTTCAACACGACCGCGAAGTTCGTGGACGATGCCCGTGTCCGCCGTGCGCTCTCCATGGCGATTGATCGCCAGTCGCTCGTCGACAACGTTACCAAGGCTGGACAGGTTCCGGCGCAGTGGTTCTCCCGCCCGGGTCTCGTCGGCGCCCCGACGCTTGAAGAATACCCGGATTTGGGTATCAAGTATGATCCGGAAGCCGCGAAGGATCTCATCGAAGATTACATGAAGGATAAGGGCATCAAGGATCCGATGGACATCACGATTGAGATCGTTCACAATACGAGCGAAAATCACGCTAAGATCGCCGTCGCTATCCAGCAGATGTGGAAAGACAACCTCGGTATCGACGCAATCGTCAGCAACCAGGAATGGGCCGTCTATTTGAAGTCGATCCGTTCAAAGGATACCCCGCAGGTCTACCGCATGGGCTGGTGCCAGGACTACATGGACGCTGCGAGCTTCCTGAACGATGATATTTCTTCCGGCGGTTCCCAGAATCCGACCGTTGACGGTTTCGCGGGCAGCGAGCCGACCGGCGGTTTGATGTGGTACAACGAAGAGTATGAAAAACTCGTTGACGAAGCTCAGACGCTCTCCGAAACGGCGGATCGTCTCAAGCTGTACGCGGATGCAGAACAGATCCTTGTCCATGACGACGCTGCGATGGCTCCGCTGTACTGGTATACCCGCCCGCAGCTCTGCAGCACGGACGTCAACCGCACGTACTCGATCCTTGGCGGTAAGGAAAACTTCTACAAGTGGTCGATGAAATAAATTAGGTTTTTTGAGGGGGGGACGGTTTTTCCAACCCTCCCTCAATTTCTAAGACTATCGGTTTCGACCGGAAACACGCGTCGAAGCCGGCAGTTTTGGAAATTGCAAGAATCATTACCACAAGATTTTGACGGGTCGGCAGGCGCAGCGCGGTTTAAGAATTGTGCAGATCCGGCAAGAGCCGAAATTCGTCGACTTGATCGGAGGATTACATGGGAAGGTATCTGGTACAGAGGCTGTTGTATATGCTGTTGGTTCTTTTCGTAGTTTCGGTGATTACGTTTGGACTGATGCATATGGTTCCGGGCGGTCCATTCGATAAGGAGAAACCGTTACCGAAAGAAATTATCGCTAACCTTGAAAAGCGATACCATTTGGATCAACCGCTCTATATTCAGTACGCTGAGTATATCAAAGCGCTTCTCATTCCGCGGTTTAGTGAAACGAAATTCGCGAATAATATTGAGAATGATGCGCTCTTTAAATTCAAGGTCGGGAAGTATTACGTCCGCTGGGTCAATTTCGGTCCATCCTTTACATCACGCTCACGAACCGTGAATGATATGCTTCGGGATCAGCTCCCGATTTCGATTCAGCTCGGTTTCTGGGCGTTTTGTCTCGCGATTTTGATTGGAATGCCGCTCGGTATCATCGCAGCGATCAAGCAGAACTCTTTCCTGGACTACTTCTCCATGACGATGGCGATATTTGGTGTCTCCGTTCCGGTTATCGTCCTCGGTCCAATCCTAATCTGGATCTTCGGCGTCTCTCTGCGCTGGCTGCCCGTGACGGGATGGGGGTCAAAGCCGCCGTTCGCTTTCGGCTTTCTTCCGAATACCTGGGGTTGGGATTATTGGAAATACGTGATCATGCCGATGATTGGCTTGGGGCTTTCCTCTTCCGCGTCGATCGCCCGTTTAACCCGTGCGTCGCTGCTCCAGGTTATTCGAGAGGACTATATCCGAACGGCTCGTGCGAAAGGGTTAGCCGAAAGGAAGATCATCCACCGGCACGCGCTTAAAAATGCGCTTATTCCTGTTGTGACAATTTTAGGTCCGATGTTTGCGGCGCTGTTGACCGGAACGTTCGTTACGGAGACGATTTTCGGAATTCCCGGAATGGGTCGCTATTTCGTCAACAGTATTACCAACCGCGATTATCCGGTTATCATGGGAACGGTTTTGATTTATGCCGTCTTCCTGGTCTTTTCCAACCTGATCGTTGACCTCGTGTACGGTGTCCTCGATCCGCGAATTCGCTATGACTAAATCGAAAGGGAAAGCGTAACATGGCGGCTAACTTAAGCAAAACAGTAAGAAACGCACAATCGGGCGGAAATCCCATCGCGGTCAAGTCCGAATCCCTGGGTCAGGATGCGCTGCGGCGATTAATGCGCAATCGGGCGGCAGTTTTAGGCGCGATCATTATTATCCTTTTATATTTGATGATGATTTTTGCGGATAAGATCGCTCCTTTTGATTATGCACAGCAGACGCTCTCCGAGCAAAACGCAACGCCTCCCTGGCTCATGAAATTATTCCCGACGATGGCGTCATATGCGAAAGCGCCGGAAGGCGACCCGAATAAGTATATTCTCGGCGCGGATTATGTCGGGCGCGATCTTTTATCCCGTCTGATCTATGGTTCGCGGGTCTCGCTCATCATCGCAATTATCGGACCGTTCATCTCGCTTCTGATTGGCGTGATTTATGGCTGTATTTCCGGATATATCGGCGGTCGGACGGATAATATCATGATGCGCATTGTTGACATTTTGTACGCGTTTCCGAGCCTGTTGTTTACAATTTTGCTGATGACTTTCTTCCGTTCAGCGACCGCGAAAGCAGAACCGGGCAGTTTCGTTTCGGTGGTGCAGGCGCTCGATAATTCGCTTGGCGGGATGATGTTTATCTTTGTCGGGATTGGGCTGACCGCCTGGCAGACGAAAGCCCGGCTGACCCGCGGACAGGTTCTCTCGACGAAAGAAAAGGAATATATTGAAGCCGCGCGTTCGATTGGCGCGACGGACGGACGAATCCTTTTCAGGCATATTCTCCCGAATATTATTGGACCGCTCGTCGTTTCGGAAACGCTCGCTATCCCGGGGTATATCAATACAGAAGCGTTCCTGTCGTTTATCGGTCTGGGCGTCAATCCGCCGACGCCTTCATGGGGCGCGATGATTGCGGATGGAGCGAAAGTCGTTCGAACGTACCCAAACCAGACGATATTCCCGGCGTTGATGTTGGCGATCACGATGTTTGCGTTCAACTTCCTGGGAGATGGGCTGCGCGATGCGCTCGATCCGCAGATGCGCGGACGGTCGTAAACCGAATCATATGAAACGAGAGGTCGTCCCGAATGCCGTTCAGGATGACCTCTTTTAGAATAATCAGAAAAAAATGATCGACAAAAAAAATCGAGATGCGGCATCTGTACGCCATCTCGATTTTTGATCATTCGTTCGGAGGCGCTTTTTTATCGCCTCATGCCAAGCCACGAATGTGTTGAATTTTAGCTTTTCGTAATGTACATCCCGACGCGCTTCGAGAGCTCAAGAATCGGCATCGTCTGAATGTAAACGCGTCCCGGACCGGTAACATACGTATTGAACATTCCTTCGCCGCCGAAGAAAATGTTCTTCATGCCGGCAACCATCTTGACGTCCATCGTGCAGGTCGCGTCCATAGCAGCAATGAAGCCCGTCGAGACAACAAGCGTTTCGCCCGGCTGGAGATCGTAAACTTTACAATACCCGTCAACCTCAACAAACGCGGTTCCGGTTCCGCTCAGTTTCTGCATGATAAAGCCTTCACCGCCGAAGAATCCAGCGCCGAGCTTCTTTCGGAACGAAATGGATAATTCAATGCCATTCGTCGCTGCTAAAAAGCCGCCTTTCTGGACGATGATTTCTTTTCCCGGCGTGATTTCGAACGGGATAATCATTCCAGGCATCGATGAAGCGAACGCAATGAGACCGTCTCCCTGCGCCGTGAAAACGTTCAGGAAGAGAGATTCGCCCGAAAATGCGCGGGACATCATTTTCCCAAGTCCGCCGCGGCTCGACGTATCCATCGCGATATTCGGGGTCATCCATGACATGGCTCCGGATTCTGATACAACCTGTTCTCCGTTTTTCAGGTTTAAAGTTACTACCGGTAACGGAGTTCCTTCGATTTTGTATTCCATGTTAAATCTCCTATTTCTATCAAACTGCCAGATTTAGATAAGAATATACCATATAAATATCAGGGGATGAAACGGATGATTGTGTTAATCGTGCAATTCTATCAGATTTGGTCCGTTGACGGTCGCATTTTTCGATGCAACGGATGAAGGCGTGTACTTTGCGGCAATCTCCCCGCCCGTGACAAACGCGGCGGCAATGACCGCCTGACTGTCCGGGTCAATCGCAAACGAACCCGCGTAGAGTTCCGAGACGCGGGCGTCAGGTCGTATTTCGCTCGTTGCAACGCCGAAAAGCTCCGTACTGCCGCCCGCGAATGCGTAATCTCCTCCAAAAACCCATGCAGCTTCTCCCAGGATTCGGATGATCGTATTAGTTGATTCATAGTAGGAATTTAGGTCCGAGGCAAGCCCGCCTCCGAAAAGCGCGACCGAGGCTTTTCCGCTTTCGCTCAGCTCCAGCGCGGATTGAATTGTGACGCTGTTTTGTCCGCCAAGTTCCGCCGCGCCGCCACCAAAACCATAAGAAACTTTCCCGCCGATGACGACGTTCGTTTCAGCGACGGAAGCAGTTGACCCATTCCCTTCCGCGAGACCGCCGCCGCAGACTTTCCAGTAAACTTCCCCGCTTGGCTCAATGCGGACCGACGCGAGTCCGGATACGAACGCAGCGCCGCCTCCGGAAGCATATCCGCCGCCATAGACGTTCGCGACTTTTCCACCGATTGAAAGCTGGGTCGATTCAACGGAGGAGAGGGCTTTCCCAGAGGCGCTGGATGCGCCGAAAATGGACGCGTTCGGAAGTTCAATGCCTGCTCCGATGGAGAGAGAGACGCCGTTGGCGTAGACGTAATAAACGGAATCTGCGCGGAAAGTGCGTCCTTCGTCAAGTTCGGACTCGCTGAGGTCAGCTTCAAAACGAACGCTCTGAAGCTGTTCGAGTTCCGGAATGGAGATAATCGAGTCTTGTTGTGCCTCGGATAACGTGGAGCGAAACCTCAGCGTTACTTCCGCAGTGCCGACTGGAATTGCTTTTAACGCTGCGCTGATCGTTTCAAATTCAGCGTCCGTGCCAATGGATGCAGTCCATGATTTACTGTCCTTTGAGCCGTGAACCGCTATGCAGCCGATCAGGCATAGCAGCATAACCAGGAAAAGGAATAATGTTCGTTGTTTCATTGTCAAAAACCAAAAGCTGCCAAATCTCCGACGTATCGACGTCCGGCGGGCGGCAGCTTTTATAATGTAAAAAACCAGGTTCGTTTTGGCTCAGGTTAGAACCGGATCATCGATAGAACCATGCTGACGATCAGGATAATCGCGATAATCGTTCCGATCAGGCTGAGCGTTCGGCGGCTCTTTTTCTTTTCGTACTGCGCTTTCTTTGCGGCGGCTTCGTCTTTGCTCAACGTGACATTCTTTTTCGTTGCCATAGGATTAGGGACTCCTTATAAGGTAATTATTCTGCGGCGGGGGACGCCGTATTTTTTGCGGGTTCTGCTGCTTTAGTTTCGGTCGCGGGCGCACTGCTTCCACTGTTCGCCTTATCGGTTGAGGCGGATTCGGTTTCTGCGGCCGCGTGCCCATTCTTTCCATGACCGCCGGAGGGAGAGCGATGATCATTTGCGTAGAATCCTTTTCCTTTGAAAACGATTCCGACGGAGTTATAAACTTTTCGTAATTTTTCCTGTTTGCAGACTGGGCAAACGGTTAAAGCGTCTTCGGTGAAATGCTGAAATTGTTCAAAGTCATGACCGCAGTTGACGCATAAATATTCATACACCGGCATAAAATAAATCCTCGAATTGCGTCCGAGAAGCGAAATAAATGCGTCTCGGATAAAGTTATGGGGTTTTACCCAATTTTCAACCCTACCTATTATAACAAAGGAATGAAGAAAATTCGTGAGTTGAGAAAATTTCGCTCGGGAACGTTTCGGCTACAATTAGTGTAGGCGGTGCTTATTGGAACTTTTCAACTTGCGCTTTCGTCGTAGAATTATAGAAAGTATCTTGGACGATTGGTTCACTGCGTAGGAGAAACGAATTATGAAACGATATCGAATGATAGCCATCGGAATTTTAGCGGTCATCCTGATGACAGCGCTGGTTAGCGGCTGCGGTCGGAAACCGACGCCGGCTCCGACGATTAGCGCGGAGCAAATTCAAAAATGGGCAGCGGAGACGGTCAATGCCATCGTTGAAAAGGACGGAACGGAAAAGACACAGATCGCGGTCGTTCCGCAGGCAACGCCGACCCGTCCGCCTGTGACCGTTCCGACGCTGCCCGAGGTCGCACGGGCGACGGCGATTCCTACGGTTGCGCCGTATACGGGCGGCGGAGGCGGCGGAAGCCCAGCTCAACCGGTTCAGCCGCGCGCCTGCGATTCGTTTAATTTTGTCGCGGATGTGACCGTGCCGGATAAAACGGCGATGACGCCGGGACAGGCATTTACAAAGATATGGCGGATTGTTAATAACGGGACGTGTACCTGGAATCAGTCGTATTCGTTTGTGTTTGTAAGCGGTGACCAGATGAGCGCGCCGGCGATGGTTCAGGTTCCGACGATTGTTGCGCCGGGCGGTACGGTGGATATTGCGGTCGATATGCGTGCGCCGAATATTAACGGCGAAATTACGAGCAATTGGATGATGCGCAATGCGTCCGGGGCCGTTTTCGGTACGAATGCTTCGTCGAATCCGATTTGGGCGAAAATTGTTGTCAGCGGAGCGTCGGGAGGAAATGTGCCGGGGGCTACGGCGGTTCCGGCGAATCCCGGCGCAACTTGTACGGTTTTGTCGCTGTCGCCGAATGGGTCGGAAAATTTCAGCCCGAACCAATCGCTGACGTTTAGCGTGACGGTTCGAAATGATACGAACGTCACGTGGGATTCGGCGAATTATGATTTGGCGATGATTGATGGGAATAATATGCTGCGGAATCCGGCGATTGTTGCACAGGATATTCCGTATAATATTGGACCGGGACAGAACCTGAGCGTTTCGTTCGATGGTGTGGCGCCGAACACTGGCGGAACTTTCCCGATGACGTGGGGAATTGTTCAAAATAATGTGATTCATTGCCAGTTTACGTTCAAGGTCAATGTCCGATAGGCGGACTCGCTGAAGTTCCATGCTTAAAATCATCAGCCCTGCGACGATCTCGCGCAGGGCTGAAATTTCTCTCCGTTGAGTTATAAAAGGCACGCTGAGATTCGAAATTTCCCCCTATGAATCGTTGGAGAAAAATTCGGTTTCGTCTGCCGGCTCCCTACTTAAAGAAGCGTTTCGCAGAGATCCGTTCCAGTTATCAGGTTCGGGAAAATAGCGCGTGCATCGTCAACCGCGGCCGCGCGCATGCCTGCTTCCGTATAGACAGAGGCGCCGAAATGGACGAGGAGGGTTCGCTTTGCGTTCGCTTCTTTCGATAAACGAGCCGCGCCTTCGGGATCGAGATGTCCCGCGGTACCGGTCTGACCCGGAAAGAAGCCAGCTTCGGTAATCAGGAGATCGGCGTCCTTCGCGAGCTTGACCGCGTTTTCGCAATAGGCTGTATCGAGGACAAAGGCGATAATTTTTCCGTCGATTTCGAGCCGGTACCCCGTCGATGGGACAGCGTGCTCCAGCGGCAGTGCGGACACCTTAAACGGAAGCGGATTTTGCGGAAGAGTTTCGGCTTCCACAAGGCGGGTTGGATAGGACTGCTTTTCGAGGTTCGACATGAACGGAGGACGCAGAATCGACAACAGCTCATCTTTCCCGCCAAGCGGCGTTATGAGCGATAAGCCGGCGTCAAAAGGGAATAAGCTCAGCGTATGCAGTCCGGAAATGTGATCGAGGTGCAGGTGCGTCAGGAAGAGGCAGCCCGGTTTCGTGAAATCGATGCGCGTGCGGGCGCGGGTCAATCCGGAACCGGCGTCAAGGAGAATGGATCCCTGGTCACTTTGGATGAGGACGCTTGTTGTTTGTCCGTTGGCGTCTTCGTACCAGCCGTTCGATCCTAAAACTGTTACTTTAATCATAGAATTAACCTCTGAAATCAAAACTCGAAAATGAATAGAAAAGAGGCTGGAGTTGAACCTCCAGCCTCTTAGGAATCGCTACTTAATCATCGATTCTTCCCACATTGGCATCGGTTCAAAGCCCATCAGCTCGACCACGGTTGCGGCGATGTTCGCCAGTCCAAAGTTTTTGCCGGATTTCAGTTCAAACTTGCGCGTCTTATCGAAGATGATGAATGGAACCGGATTGAGCGAGTGCGACGTTTTGGGTTCGTAGCCGCCGCCCTTTTTCTTCATCAGCATGTCGTCCGCGTTGCCATGATCAGCGGTCACGACGAGGGTGAAGTCAACCGTCTCCATCAGATCCATCAACCGTTTCAGTCCCAAATCCACCGATTCGACGCCGATAATCGTTGAATCCATCGACCCCGTGTGTCCAACCATGTCGCCGTTCGGGTAATTCAGGCGCAGGAAGCCGTATTTCCCCGATTTGATCGCGTTAATCATGGCGTCGGTAATTTCGGCGGACTTCATCCATGGGCGTTGGTCAAAGGTGACGTTATCCGACGGAATTTCGAGGTACGTTTCGAGCTCTTCCGAGACTTTACCGGAGCGGTTCCCATTCCAGAAATAGGTAACATGACCGTATTTCTGCGTTTCCGAAACCGCGAATTCGTTGATGCCGCGCTTGACGAGAAATTCGGTCAAGGTGTTTTCAATCGCCGGCGGCGCAACGAGGAAGCGCTTCGGAAGTTTCAGGTCACCGTCATATTGGAGCATTCCAGCGTAAAGGACATTCGGATAGCGTTCGCGATCGAACTTATCGAAAGATTCTTCGTCAAACGCCATCGAAATTTCAATCGCGCGGTCGCCGCGGAAGTTGAAGAAGATGACCGAGTCATGATCTTCGACCGTCCCGACCGGTTTCCCGTTTTCGGTAATGACGAATTCGGGCATATCCTGATCAATCAGCGGGTCAATTTCTTTTCGATAAGTTTGAATGGCTTCCATCGCGGAGGCGAAAGGACGCCCTTTTCCGAGGACGTGCGTGTCCCAGCCCCGTTTGACCATCGGCCAGTCCGCTTGGTAGCGGTCCATGGTGATATACATTCGACCGCCGCCGGAAGCGATTCGGGCGTTGAACGTATCGTCGTTCAGCTTCGCGAAAAAGGCTTCAATGTCTTCGACGTAGGTATGCGCAGAAGTCGGGGGCACGTCGCGCCCGTCAAGGAGAATATGAAGCCGGACGGTCTTAACGCCCTCTTCTTTCGCACGTTCGATCATCGCTTTGACGTGGCTGATGTTGGAATGAACGTTGCCGTCCGAGAAGAGTCCGAGGAGATGGAGCTTGCTGTTATGCTCTTTAACGTTCTGAATCAGGCTTTTCCAGACTTCCGATTTGAACATACTGCCGCTGGCGATCGACTCATTGACGAGTTTTGCACCTTGTGCGTAGATCTGACCGCAGCCGATCGCGTTGTGACCGACTTCGCTGTTGCCCATGTCGTCGTCCGAAGGAAGCCCGACGGCGGTTCCATGCGCTTTAAGCCGGACGTTTGGGCAATTTTCCAAAAGCCAATCCAGATGCGGCGTGTTCGCTTTCTTGACGCAATCGCCAGCTTCATCCTTACCAAAGCCGACGCCATCCATAACGACTAAAACTAAAGGTTTTTCCATAAGAATCCTCTATTCATGTTGTTGCTTTTCGGGGTTGTTCCCCGAGCGATAATTGGTTGGATTCGGATAAGAGGCGCCGAGCGGGCGCCTCTTATCTAAATTTTGAAGTCAGGGCATGGGGTTGTTATTTGCCCATGCGTCGGTAATCGTCACGACAAAATCGACGGAACTATACGGGTCATAGTTTATCTTCGTGAACTCGACCGGAACCTGAAGAACGGATTTCAGGAATTTGCCGGTGAATGGTTTCCCTGTGAAAATTTCGAGCCCGTTTGCGTATGAGTTCGTCGCAGGTCCCTGATTCACGACCGTGATTCCGTAGTTCTGGAAGTACTGAACGGTGCGGTTGAAGAGATCCTCGTTTCCGGTTCCGTTGAGAAGCGTGATTTTTGCGGCTTCCTTGGCTACGAGAACGCTTTCATCCTGTCCTTCTTCGAGGAGGGTCGCCGATCCGGCGAGTGACGTGCCGAAAATTGAGTCGCGGGCTTCGCGAATCTTATCCGGAATGGGGACAAGGATCGATTCGCCGTTCGTTGTTTTCGCCATTTCGACCTGATACGGCGGGGCGATCACGGCGCGGGATATTTCCCAAGGTTCGAGATCGGTAACCGTCCAGGCTAATTTGACCATGTCGCCAATCGAGAGGTTCGTCCGGACGGCTTTCGTGACCGCGCTGTAAAGCTTTTCCGGGTTCGCGAGGAGCTTCGGAAGCTGCCAGATAAGCTGTTCATAGATTGCGTAGAGGACGTCCTGCTGACGCTGGGCGCGTTCAAAGTCGCCGCCTTCGGTGTAACGGTGGCGTGCATAAGCGAGCGCGGTTGCGCCGTCCAAGTCCTGAACACCTTCCATCAATGTCACCGTATTCCCCGGCCCGATTGGGTCAACCGTGATCGGTTCTTTCACATGGATCGCGAGTTTATCAATCGCGTCAATGAAATCGACGAAGCCATCGAAGTTAATCACGGCGTAGTATTGAATATCGACGCCGAGGAAGAGCTCGACCGTCTCCATCGCCAACTGCGGACCGCCGCCGGGGAGGTTTTCGGCTTCTCCGAGGAAATACGCGGTATTGATTCTCCCGTAATCGTGGTTCGGGATCGCGACCCAAAGGTCACGCGGGATCGAAAGCATCCCGGCGCGTTCCGTAACCGGATCGTACGTGACGAGCATCATGGAGTCGGTTCGCGCATATTTCTCGTTCGCTTCCCAGTCTCGGAAGTCAATTCCCATCGCCAGACAGGTAATTCGTGATTTCCCGTCCCAAGCTTCGTGTTCCATTTCGGTTACGTTACTCATGGACATCATATCATCCGCCGAGTCAGAATCATCTGTATCATCGTTTGAGGCGGTGACAGAGCCAGATTCGTCAACGACCGGCTGTCCCGGGAGGCTGAACGTTCCGGTCGAACGGATGAAAAGGTTGACGTTGCGGAAAATGATAATTCCGAAGAATAAGCCCAAGGCGGCTAAAATGCCGAAGACGATGAATTTCGTCCGCGGATTGCGCGGTTTTTTCGGCGGCTTCTGAGGTCCGCGTGCTTGCGCAGGGGGCATTTGTCCCATCGGCGGAACGACGCCCGGACGGTTTAACGGTTGCTGCTGAGGCTGGTTCATCGCCTGTTGTTTCGGTTGATTGACCGGCTGCTGCTGCGGGTTCATTGCCTGTTGCTGCGGTTGATTGACCGGCTGCTGCTGCGGGTACGGCTGCGGGTATCCCTGCTGCGGGGCGGGCTGCCCTGTGGTATTCTGGAACTGGTTCATGTTGGGATTTTGAAATTTATTGTCCATCTAAGTTTATTCCTTCGCAAAAACCGGCGGAATTGGAAGCACGTCCTCGGCGACGTCGATCAGTTTGGATCCTTCATCGATGAGCATGACGGGAATGTCCTCCACAATTGGATATTTTCGGCGGCAATCGTCGCAAATTAAATAATTATTACGATAGTTGCGTAAGATACCGCCATGCGTTCTCACGCAGACCGGACAACGCAAAATTTCCATCAGTTCAGGTTTAATCATTCTTCCTCCGGTACGGACTCAATCCGTCCGCTTTCAATTCTACCATAGCCATCATTTTTGATATTCCACCGCATGGTTTATTGGCATATGCATTACGGGGTTGGGGTCGACGTTCCTTCGGGCTTAGGCGTTGGAATATTTTCCGTCCCCGGACCATATTCATAAATCGCGCGCTGAGGACGGTAGTTGGTGACGAAGCGGTCCTGAAGGTGAACGTGACCGTTTTCGTAGACCGTGCGGACGACGTCGACATCAGCGCCTTTAACCGGCCAGTCCAGCTGTTCAATGACGCCGGTCGCGAGTTTCGGGCTTTCGCGATAGAGCGGTTCCTCCGGTTCGGTCAGGTTCGTCGGTCCGGTCGTTTCCAGCTCGACGTAGCGGTTGACTTTCGTGCTGTAAAATTTCCACTGGATCGATGAAGCGCTCGGATTGACGTAGACTTCCATCAAAATCCAGTACGGCGTGTCATTCTTGAATTTTAAATCCAGTACCGGAAAAAAGACGGACGCGTCGAGCCCCGAAAGGTTGGGGTCGATATTCCCATTCGCGAGCCGTTCGTAGTAAAAAACGCGATAAGCGTGCGGATGCCGTTCCGTGATCGGCAGTCCATAATTCAGCGCGGTGCGGAAAAGCGTCGTGCTCACCTGGCAGATGCCCCCGCCCACGCCTTGAACCGTTTCGTCTCCGACGATGACCGCGCCTTCGGCGAAGCCATTTTCGAGGTTGATATCGCCGATATTCTCCGCCATCGAGAATACTTCTCCCGGCTTGACTAACATGCCGTGAAACGGAGCGGAACCTGCGGTAATATTCTGGACACGCTCGGGCGATGAGCCGTAGAAGTAAGTAAATTGTGAAAAAGCCAGCTCGGTAATCCCGAGTTCGGCGGCGGTCGCTGTCGCCTGAATTTCCGGTTCGGAAATTTTCAGGGTAAGTTCTGCGTCACTGCGCCCTTCCTGAATCGCGGTCTGAATATTTTTCAGCGAGGTTTCGATGTCGAGTTCTTTCCCGACGACGGCGTCCGCGAATGGCTCAAGCTGGCGCGTATCATCATTGAAAATAAATTTTGCGTTTTGCGGCTTCTGATACAGGTCGACGCTTAACGCGACGAGCCGGTTATAAAATGGATCGCGCTTGACGGTCATTTCGATGGAAATATGACTTTTGTCGATCATGGGTGTGAAATTAATCCAGCCCGCTAATAAGTCTCCCGGAATCTCATCCACAACGCGGTAACCGCCCTCCTCCGAGACGTAAAGCCTGAATGAAGCTCCCAGAATCTGTTCCAGCTGAGCTTTTTTCTCGGCGAGATTCTCCGCGGTGGTTTCCAACGCGACGACGGGCAGGTCAAGATCGGTCGTCTGCATGGATTCAGCGAGCATCTCCAGCATTTTCAGCGTCAACGCGCGATCCAATATCCGCCCGGATTTTCCCGGCGTAATTTCGACGGACGAACCCTGAAGCGTAATGGAGGGTTGCTCCATGGCGATATCGATGTATTGCGCGATGCCGGTGATGAAATTAAAGGCGACGCGCTCGTCGAAGAGGAGGACGGGTTCAAAATTTTTACCAACCATGAGCGCTTTGACGCGGCGCTGCATATTCAGCAGCTCATCCTTGCCGCGTCCGTAGTTGAATGCGTTTTCGACGGTCGCTGTAAACTGAATCTGCATACCTAAATCGTCCGGAATTCCATGCCAGACGTCGCCGTTGTAGCGAAACGCAAATGCAGCGGCGAAAGGAAAGGTCAGCCGTTCGCGAAGCAGCGCTTCCGCTTCCGCTTTCGTCAGTCCGCCCAACGAAATTCCCGAAACGCGGACGCCGGGAAAGATTTTTTCCTCATATGCGGCGCGGGTATAGAGCGCATACCCAATAAAAAGCAGCAGCGAGATCAGCAGTGATACCGTCAGGATCCATAGCAATCGTTTTAATGCCGTGAGCCCACGGCGTGAGTCATTCGTTTCAGCGTTCATTCATGTTCCATTATTTTTGCGTCGTAAAAAGTTCTGACAAGTTCCGATCATAACAGCGAATTTCGACTTGATGATAATTCAGGAATTCGTTTTCCGCTCCGAAAAAGTCCGTAATTAGAGAGGTGCTTAATCCGTCGCGCTGATTCTCTTCGACGAGAAGGCAGCGTGCCTCGAACTCGGGTTGATACCAGGTTTCTTTCGACGACCATTCACTGGATCGGACTAAACCGTTGACACCCATGATCGGCGCGCCTTGAATTGCGTTTCCTGAATAATAGGTTAACGCCAACGATTCCCAATAAGTTCCATAGATGCGAGTCACACCGCGATCTTTCAATGCGTCGGCGATCTCAACGAGACGGATGTCGCTTGCTGGACGAAGCTGCACGTTGAACGAAACGTTCAGCAGCGCAGCCGCACAAATAAGGGCGATTCCAACACGTCGAAGCGAGGGCTTCGTGACCGTTCCGATCCCTCGTGCGGCGATTACGATTGCGGGAAGGTAAGCGGGCGCGAGGTAGCGGAAAGCTGGTTCACCCTGCGTTACGGTTGTGAAAGCGAAACTTCCGGCGACGAACGCAACGGACGCGACGAGGAGTTTATCGACGAACGCGGATGCGTTCCAATTCCGGATCAAGTCAATCGCCCGAAGGACGATGAGCGCGAAAATCGTTCCTCCAAGGAGGAGCGAGATGAGTTGAACGCCGATGAACTGATCCGCGAAAGGTTTTTCGGGCGTTGGGGAGAAGAACCTTGTCCAGGTTTCAAGCGCGTTGAAGAGGTAACGCCCGATCTCGGAGAATGGGACCAGCTGCGTTGCGCTCTGAGTTAATTTTAAGCCGCCCCCTTTTTCGAGAAAAAATAAAAATGCTTTCGAAAGCCCAGCTCCGAGCGCGGCGCACATGGCGAAAAAAACGCTCGTTCTCCGGCGCGTGATCGCGAAATCGAAAAGCGCTGCCGCGAAAAGCGGAACGGCAAAGAAATAGAGGACGAACCCGTCGGCGATGCAGCCAAGCGTTACCATCAACGTGAATCCAAGCCAGCTGAAAAACGCCCGGACGCGATTTGTTTTATCCGGCGCTGTTTCTGCTTTTGACGCGAGACTGTCGCAGGCATAGGTGAGAAAAAAGATTTGCGCGATGGATACGGCGTGCATTCCAAGGGTGGACATGGGGTGCCAAATTGCGCGCGGTATGAAGATGAGCGGAGCGGTCAGCAGGAAACTGATTCTTCGCGAGGCGGTTCGACGGCGGATGAGGAGATGTCCGCAGGCGGCGATCACGCCGCAGCTGAGCGGTCCGATGAGGTAGAGCGCAGCTTTCCGGCTGATGAGTGCACGGAAAATTGCTGCGAGTGCGATGTCGCCGGTCAATGCGGAGAAAAAACCGCCGTGCCAGCCCCGGAGCGTGAAATTTCCGTTTAGGAGGTCTTCGGCTGCGAGGAGAAAATACATATTATCTGAATTGACGGCGAACCGAACCGAGATCGTCAGGTAAACGAGCGCGGATGTGAATAGAAAAATAAGCGCCGCCGCGGCGTAGGGGAATTTAAAGCCAGCCCTGACAGGCGGCTGCGCCATGTTCGGATATTTTGATTGATCTTGCATCAGGTTCCTTCGTTTCACCGCTGTCAACGCAACGGCTGTCGGGATGATTATAATCGGAGACGATGGGAATCGAACTCCGCTATTTTTTGGGAGTGATTTTCTCGGGGGAGAAGTCAGCCGTAAAAGGACAAGCAACCGTTTATGGCGGTTGGTTTTATTTACGCTGATAAGGAAGGAGTTGAAAATGAGCCAAAATATGATGCAAACCATCCGTGACCGTTTCATGCCGAAACTGACGCCCGAAAATTCCTACGGGCTGGTTTTATCCGGCGGGGGTACGCGCGGATCTTACGAAGTCGGCGTCTGGAAGGCGCTGAAAGAGATGAAAATTCCGATCGGCGGGATTGCCGGGACTTCGATTGGAGCGATTAATGGCGCGCTTTTCCTGACGAATGACATTCCGACGATTGAGGATCTGTATCAAAAAATTCAAATGGACGATATCGTCGAGCTTAATGAGGCAGTTAATCGGGAGAAGAACCTGATGTCGTTTGAGAATATCCGCGCGATGATGGGGACGTTTATCGCGGAACGCGGTCTATCGAATCAGGCGCTGCGGGATTTGATTGAGAAGTATATCGATGTCCGGAAGTTGGCTGCGTCGCCGGTTCTTTACGGTCTGGTGACGACGGACATTGTGACGATGGCGTCGGTTGAGATTTTTAAGGGGGACGTTCCGGAGGAAAAACTCCTGGAGTATATCCTGAGTTCGGCGAATTATCCGTTTTTCAAGCCCGTTGAAAGCGAGGATAAAAAACTGATCGACGGCGGGCTGCGCGATAATATGCCTATTAACCTGCTCATCGGGAAAGGATTTAAGAAAATTATCGTTGTGGACATTGACGGTGTGGGAAGGCTTCCCGCGGTCGCTGATCCGAGCGTTTACCTGAAACGGATTTCGTTTACCGAGGATCTTGGCGGCGTTTTTGAGTTCAGCCAGGAACTGACGATTCGGAATATGAAGATGGGATATTACGACACGCTGAAGGCATTCCGCCGAATCTATGGATATTTTTATTATTTTTCTAAGAGTTACTTCCATTCACTGATGCAGCGGTTTGATCTGGATACGATTCATGGGATTGAAACGGCGGCGAAGCTGTATAAAATACCGCGTTACCAGCTGATAACCGATGATTCGTTCCTGATAGACGTAGCCCGGAAGCATGAGGAAATGACGGCGCAGTTCCAGGCGACGAAGTCGACCAGCCTGCTGGCGGCGCTGATCCATGATTTCCAGAAGGTGACGGAGATGATCGATAATGGAATTATCATCGCCTGGGTCGAGGAGCAACTCAATAGTCAGGCTCGTTTTCAGCGCAGCTGGCTCACCGATATCCTTTCTGAATACATATCGGCAGCACGCGGCATGACCGAGCTAAGCGAAGCGCTCCGAACGAAGCGTTAGCCGAGTTCGCAGAAATCTAAATAATCACGGGTCATTTTTTCGAGCGAGAAACGGTTGAGCGCGGTTTCGCGGGCGGAGCGACTGAACTCAGCACGTTGGCTGAGGATTCGGGTTGCGCCGTCATAAAGCGCATCCGGATCGGGCGCTTCGAGCCGTGTGAAGTCTGCGCCATAGTCAACGGCGATTCCGCCATTCCCGACGATGTCTTTGAGCGAACCCGTATCGAAACCGAGGACGGGAAGTCCAACGCTTAGAGCTTCAATCACGGCGTTGGGACAGGCGGGCTGAGGCTCGACCGAGATAAAGAAAGTGGCGCTGCGTTCGAAACGGATGAGTTCCGGTTTAGATAGGACGCCTTTCCAGTCAGGGCGGACGCTGAGACGAGCTTTCTCCGCTTCCGCTTCAGCTTTTCGCCGGACGTCCTCCGGAACATTGCCGACAATCGTCAGCGTTGTTGGCGACTGGGTTTCGCGTTCGAGCCGGTTGGCGAGTTGGAGCGCCTGCTGAAGATGAACTTCCGAACCATGCTGAAGATTGCCCTCAGCGATCAGAATGTGAACGGGAGCGCCTTTGACCCACGGGCGGGGCGTTTCCGCGCTGGGGCTGAACTCCGCCGTATCGACTCCATTGTATATCAAGGCTGAACGCTGAAGTGTTGCGCCGTAGACTTCGTTCCAATGATCTTTGCAGAACTGGCTCTGATAAACGATGTCGGTCGCGATGAACCGCCGGAACCAGGCGATACGCTGGTTAGCGAAATCGGCTTTTAACCCGTAGAGCGCTCCGCTGGGGCGGACTTTATGAAGCCAGTTCATGCCATTCAGGCGGTGAACGATTTTTTTACCGGTTAGCTTCGCGCGGAGGAGTGCGCCAAACCCATGGAGCGGTGCGCCGATGACGAGGTAAGCGCCGATGTCTGGACGATGAATATCGTGATGGACCTCGACGCCGAGCTCTGCCGCTCCTGCGATGAGACGTGCCTGAAAAGCGGCAGGTCCGCCGGTCGCGGTAATTTTCGGAACGAGGCAAAGGCTTTGGGTCATGCGGTTTCTCCTGTCAGGTAGGCATAAGTATCTCGTAGCGTTGAATCGAGCGGACGAGGCGGCGCTAATTTCAGCGCGAGGCGTGAAGCGCTGTTATCGTAATAGTAATATTTTCCGGCGAGACGGGTCAGGTCGGTGTCCGAACCGCCGACCGGGAAAAGATTCCGTGCGTTTTGCTTGAATCGGAACAGGTCGTTAATCCGCGCCGGATCAACCTTGAGCGTCGGCCCTGCGACGCCGGTCAAATCTGAAAGCTTTTGAAAAAGAGTATCGAAATCGATATTCGTTCCGGTCAGCAGGTACCGTCCGCCGCGCTCTCCATAATTTACGGCATGGATCAGCCCCGTTACGACGTCACGGACGTCGACGAAGTTCAGCCCGCCGTCGAAACGGACTCTCGGCGTGTTTTTAATGTACCGTGTGATGAAGTTAAGGCGTTTTCGATAATGGTCCCCTGGACCGATAACCGTTCCGGCGTGCGTCGTGACGACGTCAAGTCCATAGGCGAGCGCCCACTGCGCTTCGACTTCGGCTAATTTTTTCGACGCGGTATACGGCTCTTCTCTCGGATCGAGTACGGCGGCATGAGTCTCCGTCAGCGGAATAATACGTCCTTCGAGCGTGCGTTCCGTTGTGCAGCCCAGGGTCGCAGCCGTGCTCATCAGGACGACGCGGCGGACGCCGGCTCGAAATGATTCTTCAAGGAGCGTCCGCGTTCCGGCGACGTTAACCGCGAGGAGTGGGTCAGGCGAACGTGTGGCGACGTGACGCGCTCCGAGATGAATGACGGCGTCGGGGTATTGCTGGAGCGCGTTATGGATTGATGCATCGTCGGTCAAATCGCCAATGACGCGTTTGATCGGCAGGTCTGCGATACACTTGATCGAGCTGTTGTAGCGGTGAAACGCGATCACGCTGTCGCCGCGTTCGACGAGCGCACGGCAAAGCGCCGCGCCGATAAACCCGGTCGCCCCGGTTACGAGGATCATCATATGGAACGCGCCTTTCGATAGCGGCATGAGTGGTTCGGTTTCATAGGCGTATTGTACCGAACTTCAGCCCGAAATTGCAGTTTTCATCATTTTTCGCGGTTCACTTGCTTAAAATTGGAAATTGCATATAATTCTTCTTGTTCGAGCGGTTAGCTCAGCTGGTTAGAGCGTCGCGTTGACATCGCGAAGGCCGTAGGTTCGAGTCCTATACCGCTCACAAAAAAAGTCAGGTTCAAACCTGACTTTTTTCGTATCAATTTCCGAATTTAGTCTAACTTCTCGAGCGCCTGACGGAGAAGTCCTTTCAACTTTTCTTCGCGGAGGCTTAGCGTTAAATCGGCTCGTGTCCGTTCGACGATTCCGCGGAGAAGATCGGTTTGGCGGCGGAGCCCGTTGGTAACCGCGTCAGGGTAATCCATCGTGATTAGAATCGAATAAATATCGTCCATCTCGGATAAGAGCGTTTCCGCCTCATCCGAATATCCCATGCGCAGAATATCCATGCAGCGGCGGCGCAGTTCGCCCGGCGTTTCCGCTAATCCGCGCAGGAACGTCGAAACAGGGACGCCTAACGATTCCGGCGTCGGCAACGGCTGACGCTCGATAAAGGCGCAAGTGCAGCTCGCTTCACAAAATTCTTTGATTGCGTCCTGCGTATATCCGGCGTAGTAGAGGTCGGGAAAATCTTTAAGACTTTCCGATAACGCGCGGAAGAGTTCCCTCCCGGTATCCAAATGCTGATGTGCTTCGGCGCTATCGGAGCGATGAATCGCGCGAATGGCGTTTGCGGAGGCGCGGGTCAGTGCCCGCGCCTTGCTCAGTGCATCGTCTCGTGCTAACGTTTCGGCTTCGAACGTATTATGCGCCGATTCAGCGATTCGATTTATGGTTTCAGTGTATGAATTCATGGTTTAGAACGGAATATCGTCTTCGCTCGTGTCCGTATCTGCGTAATCGGTCCCGCCGCTGTCGCCCGCTTCGCTGCGCGAACCGATGGAGCGGATCGTCGCGGCGTTGATTTCGAAGGATGC
>DAOUFB010000177.1:0-10623 GCA_034430135.1 Flexilinea sp.
AAAAGAATCAACCGTAGAGGACGAAGACGAAATGCGGAAATACCGAAATAAACTCCCACCCCTGAACCTGCTCGAGCCGGAAATGGGGTTCATTAATCGCGAGTATGACCTGAGCGATACGATTCAGGCAATCCTGACCGCGATGGACGAGTTGGAAACCCCTGTCGATATCGTTTCCCATTGCATCGGTCCAGCGATCATCCAATATCAGGTTCGCCCCAGCACGAAGAAGGGAGCGAACGGAGAATCTTCAAACCGTCAAATTCGCGTCAGCGACGTCGCGAAAGTTGAACGCGACCTCGCGATTCAGTTAGGCGTAACAAACCTGGCGATCCAGGCACCCGTACCCGGAGAAAATTATATTGGGATAGATCTCCCGAACCCGAATTCGATGACCGTCCGGCTTCGCCCCCTAATGGAAAGCCGAACTTTCCGCGGGATAAAATCGCCGCTTAAAGTAGCTTTGGGACGCGATATAACCGGGAAACCTGTCGTCGTCGATCTTGAAAAAATGCCTCACCTGCTCATCGCCGGAACGACCAACTCGGGTAAGTCGATTTGCATGCGCGCGATTGCCCTCTGTCTGCTCCTGGATAACACGCCCGACGAGTTGAGAATTATTATGATCGACCCAAAGCGCGTCGAACTCTTTCGTTTTAACGGCGTGCCGCATCTTTACGGCGAAGTTGAAACCGAGTTTGATCGCTCGCTCGCCGTCCTTAACTGGGCGGTTTATGAAATGAATGAGCGGTATAAACTCTTTCAAAGCGAAGGAAACGGGATCAATAAAATCGAAGCGCATAATCAGTACGCGCTGTCACGGGGGGATAAGCCGCTGCCGCGTATCGTTATTTTCATTGACGAAGTCGCCGAAATCATGAACGGACCGGACAAATCCGGAAGCGAAGCGATCAATAAGTTGGCTGCACTTTCCCGCGCGACCGGGATCCATCTTGTCCTCGCGACCCAGCGTCCAGACGCGTCGGTCATCACAGGAGACATTAAAAACAACATTCCTGCACGAATTGCATTGAACGTTGCGTCGGGAATTGACTCGCGCGTCATTATGGGACGCCAAGGTGCCGAGAAGCTTCTCGGACGCGGAGATATGTACCTCATTCAGCCCAGTCAGCACACCCCACTTCGGATTCAGGGACCCATGCTGACGGACAGCGAAATCGACGCCGTCGTTAATTTTTGGCGGAAACTCGCTCCTCCGACAGAAGACGCAGAAGAGGCGACCGCGCCATGGGAGTCCATCATCGCGCAACAGGAAGAGGACGAGCTCCATGATAAAGCCTTTAAGGACGCTGTAAAAGCCGTCTGCGCGACGGGGCGCGCTACCACCAACTTCCTACAGACCAAGCTCAGAATCAGCTTCCCGCGCGCAAAACGAATCCTTTCGCGCATGGAAGATTTAGGCATCGTCGGACCGAGCCAAGCCGGCGGAAAACCGCGCGAAGTGCTCTGGTCCGCAGACGAAGCGGATCACCTCGAAGAAAAATTAGGCGTTACGGAGGAATAAAACCTGATGAAAGAATCGTATTCTACTTTTACCGATAAAATGCGGATTGTCTTCAAGAGTTTCGGCGAAAAATGCGCTGCATTTCTGCTGAAAATCGGGTTGAGCGCGAACGCTGTCACGCTGATCGGCTGCGCGGGTCATATTATCGCCGCCATCCTGATCGCGAAAGGTCATTTCACCTCGGCTGGAATCCTCCTGATTTTCTTCGCCGTGACCGACTTTTTCGACGGAACGATGTCGCGGATGAAGACCGGCGGAAAAGGCACGAAATTCGGCGCAGTTCTCGATTCGACGACGGACCGTTACGCCGAATTCATCGTCTTTGGCGGTTTCGTTTACTACTATGCCAAGACTGACGATTTTTTGACCATGACCGTTTCCTACGCTGCAATTATGGGAGCAATTCTCGTCTCTTATACGCGCGCAAAAGGCGAAATTGAAGGATTGAATATGCGCCTGGGACTCATGTCAAGACTTGAGCGATACCTTCTCCTCGTGCCGTCCCTCCTCATTGGGTATCCCGCCATTGCGGCGTGGGGAATCGCACTGGGCTCTCATTTCACCGCTATCCAGCGCATTTGGTACATGCGCCAACAGCTAAAAATCAAAGCCGCAGAATCAGCAGAAGAACCGAAAGAGAACGCGAACTAATCTATGAATCTGACCAGCCAATTTATCACACTCGGACCGCTCACCATCCGCTACTACAGTTTAACAATGTTAGCGGGCATTCTCCTGGGAACATGGCTTTTTTCCGTCATGGGGAAACGAAAAGGGATCGCTCCTGAGACCGCGTGGGACTGCATGATTTGGTTCTTTATCGGCGGAATTCTCGGTTCGCGTCTTTGGCATATCTGCTTTCCGTCTGCCTCTTCCGGACTTTCTCTCGGATATTATCTGTCGCATCCTCTTACGATCCTGAAAATATGGAATGGCGGTTTAGGCATGCCTGGCGCGATTCTAGGCGGATCTGCCGGAATGATCCTCTATACGCGCCGCTACGGCTTTTCCACCGCGGATTTCGTCGATGCTGGTGCGCCGGGTTTAGCGCTGGGTCAGGCAGTAGGACGGTTGGGGAACTACTTCAATCAGGAGCTTTACGGCGCACCGTCGGACCTGCCTTGGGCGATCACGATTGACCCATCCCACCGTTTGGCGAAATATGCGGACGTTGCGACGTATCATCCGCTTTTCGCGTACGAAATGATCCTGAGCCTGATCAATGTCGTTGTGTTGATTTGGGCTGATCGGAAATGGAAACTGAAACCGGGAATGATATTAGCGCTTTATCTGATTTTGTACCCAGTTGAACGCTTCTGCCTCGAGTTCCTGCGCCTGGATACGGTGTCGCTCGCAGGGCTGAATTTCAATCAATCCGTCATGGGCGTTGTCGCTATAGCGGCTTCGATTTGGATGATACGAAACCAGAATTCAAACGCAAACGCCATATAGTATTAGAGGAGACGCGGGCAAATGCTTCGCGCCTCCTCTATTCCATTCCCATTTTCACAAACCGATATCGTGATCGGTAGAACTGGTAAAATCTCTGTAGCACAAATTTCCGTAAAGGGTCATTGAATAAGCAAATATTCTCTATTAAGATATTCCTGTATGCCATCTCTAAATGATACCCGAGGTAACCAATCCGTGACTTTTAATATTTTTTCAACGATAGGCTGTAAATTTACAATTCCTGTCTCAGGGTAATTAATGGCTCCAAAAAACAACTCGCTTCGGCTATCAAGTATTTCCTTAACTTCCAAAATGTAACTCTTTAAAATTCGCGACTGAGTCGATGCAATATTGTATGCGCCATTGTCACAATCAGAATTGGCCAAGGCTATAAGTGCTAATGCTGCGTCATCAACAAATAAATAGTTCCATTTCTGAATACAATTAGTCAACTCGACAGGCTCATTCTTCATCATTTTTTTAATCAATTGGGAAATCAGCGTACTCGGATCATCGTTCGGTCCAAATAGACTAAAAATCCTTCCCCATTTGAAACTCATTTCTACATCTTTCGAGTTACTTAGAAGAGTCTTGTACGTATGCAATTTCTTTTTACCATATTCACATATCGGGTTCAAACAAATTGAATCTTCATCCATAACTCCAGAGACAACACCATATTCAGCTTGAGAACCAATACCAACAAACGATTTACATCCCAAACGAATCGCAGCGTAATATGCATCTAATGATGCATAATAGTTTTTTAGTTGAATTAATTCATTATTACGAAATGGGACACGAATTCCATCCCATGCGATATGAAAGAAATAATCTGCGTTATTTAGATGCTTATCAATTTCTGCATATGATTCCATACTCAACGGAATCATATGCAAGGATTCATAATTTTGTGGCATCCGATTTAGCCGACTACTTTCGGGACGAACTACCGCATATACATCATCCCCATGATCTAAGCATTTCCTCACAAGGCTAGATCCTAAAAAGCCAGTGGCACCTGTAATTATTACTTTTGACATTTTTATAAAGAATCTAAATATCTATAGAGGTCACGGTCCAATTTTGGTTCCTGATCTGAATTTCTTTTTCCATATTCAATCTTAGGAAAAACATAAGTTTTTTCGGGGATGAATACCTCAACCAAACAGGGTCCATCTTTTTCAAACAAACTATCGTCGATTTCATCGATGGATGTGATCCGTTTATACGGGATTCCGTAAGCTTTGGAAATCCGCCCAAAATCTGGATTGGTATAACCGAATTCTGGCACTGTCTGAACATATGTCTTATCAAAATACATCTCTTGAAAATGACGAATCATACCTAATGAGTTGTTATTCAATAACACAATTTGAACCGGCAGCTTTTCTCGGACAATCATTTGGAGTTCTTGAATGTTCATCTGAAGCCCTCCATCGCCGGTAAAACAATAAACTGGATGCTCACATGCAAACGCACAACCAATTGCAGCAGGCAAAGAATATCCCATTGCACCATGTCCGCCTGAAAAGTAAATTCGTTGTCCCTGTTTTACCTTGAAGGATTGGGCCACCCAAACTTGGTTTTGACCAACATCAGTCGTAATGACCGAATTTTCTGGAATAATCTCGCTAATTCTTTGAACAACTTTGTTAGGGAAAAGTTCATCAGTACCTTTAAGTCTATCTCTTATTTCGTCACATATTCTGTTCCATTCATTAGAACCAACATGAGTATTTTCCGAGATAAAATCCTTAAGGATACAAATCACGTCGGATAAATTGAGATTTATATCGATCTGCCCATCATGGATCTTATACATCAATTCGTTTTCGTCAATGTCAACACGTAGAATTTTTGCAAGGGGTGCAAACATCTCACGTTTTGCGCCTACTTGGCGAATATCCAACCGTGCGCCCAAAGTAATCAATAAATCACATTTTTCAACTAAAAAATTCGCAGTTCTGTGACCATAAGCACCAATAAAACCATAATACTTCTCGCGCCATGAAACGGCATCTACAGCCAACATTGTTGACACAATAGGTATGTTCAGATTTTTAAGAACCTCATTAAACTCGTGAACTGACCCATTTGTTCGAACGCCATTTCCAACTAACAACAAAGGTCTTTTGGATTCGCTTAATTTTTGACGTATTAGCAGTTTAGCTTTGGCTTTATCGGATTCGTTAGTTTTTTTATCTTCTTGCTTGCCTATTCCGACACCTCCCATTTCTACGTCTGCTCTAAACACATCCATAGGAATGTCCAAGAGAACAGGACCCGGTCGGTCAGAAAAAGCCACCTCGAACGCTTTGTCTAAATAAAAACCGATTGTTTTCGGATCAGTAACACGTACTGCAAGCTTTGTTACACTTTCTACGATTGAGACGATATTTGTTTCCTGAAAACCACGTTGCCGGATCGGGTATTCACCTTTTGTCTCAAAAGTATTAACCTGTCCGGTAATAAATAGAGTAGGAATTGAATCAAAATACGCATTGCAAATTCCAGTCACCATGTTTGTTGCACCGGGGCCACTTGTAGCGTATGCAACTCCCATCTTTCCGGTTGATTGAGCGTACCCGCATGCTGCAAAAGAAGCACCTTGCTCATGATAAGCTAAGTGTGCTTTAATCTGATTTTTATATTTATTTAACGAATCGATAAAATGAGTGATCATACCGCCCGGATATCCAAACACATGATCTACACCCTTATCTATCAAATAACGAACGATATAATCTGAAACTTTCATAACTTTTTTCGACAGTTCTTAGAATTCTTGGATTTAAAAAATAGCAACTTATTTATATTTCAGAATCACCGAAATTAATTCGCTCCTCTTCAACCACAAGAGGTCGGTTCATCAAACGTGTATTGATCACAGATATGTATTCTCCTAATAATCCCATGAAAGCCAGCAGTATTGACCCCAACAACGAAACAATGATGATGGATGGCGCATTACCAGCCGCGAAACGATCCCAATAAAGTAATTTCAAAATCAAGTATACTGAACCTACAACCAGACTAAATAAAGCAAAAAATAAACCTACAAAAACTGCTAAGCGCATTCCAATTTTAGTGTAAGACGTAACCGCCAGCATTGCCCCATCATATAAACTGTAGAAATTATTATGTGTTTTTCCAGCCCGACGTTTTGCCTGTTCATATTGAACTTCTTTACGTGTACCGCCTAACTCCGCAACAATGCCTCTCAGATAAGGATTTGGATCTTTCAGTTGGCGAAGCACATTCACAAAATTTTTGTCATATAGACCAAAGCCAGTAAAATGCTCAATTTGATCTACGGAAGAAATTTTCTTTATCACCTTATAATAAAATGTTCTCAGTTGATACATCACCTGATTTTCCTGACTCGAAGTTTTTATTCCGCAAACAATTGGATATCCATCTTCCCAATGTCTCAGAAAAATCGGGATCAGCTCAATTGGATCCTGAAAATCCGCGCAAATCAGGATAGTGCAATCCCCTGTTGATTGACATATACCGTAGTAAGGACTATTCCATTGCCCGAAATTCTTAATGTTGAATATCGCCTTTATTTTTTTATTCTTCGCACATATTTCCTTAATTAGTTTTCTTGTATTATCTTTAGAATAATTATCGATAAATACAAGTTCGTAATCGTACTGAGGAAGAGATTCCATTTGCTTCACTATCGCTTCGCTTATCGGGACGACATTTTCCTCTTCGTTGTAACACGGGACAACAATGCTTATTTTTTTCATATTCGTTCGCTAACTTCTCTCTAAACTTTGCTTGAGTGAGATTATTCAGTTACGTCAAGAATCGCATGTGCCATATAATCGAGCATTTCGTTTGTCATTCCTGGATAAACACCGACCCAAAAAGAATTGGTCATCACCATATCCGTATTCAAAAGCTTTCCTATCACGCGATATGCATTCGTTTCCCGAATCGAATCAAAACATGGATGACGCAAAAGGTTTCCAGAAAACAACATTCGAGTCTGTATATTCCGGGATTCAAGTTCTCTTACCATTGATTCTCGAGATAAACCCGATTCTGGGCGCAAGGTAATCAAAAAACCAAACCAACTTGGGCAGCTATTCTCAGCAGCTTCCGGAAGAATTAATCTATCTTGACCCTGATTCAATAAACTCCTCAGTCGAGCCCAATTTTCACGCCTACTCTTAATAAATTCAGGAAACTTTTTGAGCTGCTCACATCCAATAGCCGCTTGGAGATCCGTCACCTTCAAATTGTAGCCAAAATGGCTATAAACATACTTGTGATCGTACCCCTTAGGTAGAAGTCCATCCTGCCTATCGTAGCGATGCCCACAAAAATTATCTTGCCCCGATCGACAAACGCAATCCCGACCCCAATCACGGAAAGAAAGAATTATTTTGCTAAGCTTTGGGTCGTTCGTATAAACACACCCGCCCTCGCCCATGGTCATGTGATGTGGCGGATAAAAGCTACTCGTTCCGATGTCGCCCCAAGCGCCAGTAAGTTTAGTAACGTTATCGATTGTATAAGTACTTCCCAACGCATCACAATTATCTTCAATTAGCCATAATCCATGCAATTCGCAAAACGCCTTTACGGACTTTAGGTTAAACGGATTCCCAAGTGTGTGCGCAATCATTACTGCTTTCGTTTTTTCCGACAAAGCACTTCCTAATTGTTCTACGTCGATGTTATATTGAGGAATCGTAACATCGACAAATACAGGAACCGCTCCATACTGCAAAATAGGCGTCACTGTTGTCGGGAATCCACATGCGACCGTGATCACCTCATCTCCGCGTTTTATCTGTCGTTCGCCGAGCTCTGGCGCTGTCAAAGCCATAAAGGCGAGCAAATTCGCAGAGGAACCTGAATTTACAAGATACGCAAATTTCACTCCGATAAACCTTGCAAATTCTTTTTCGAGTTCATCAGCAAATCTTCCAGTCGTCAACCAAAAATCTAAGGAAGCATCCGTTAGCGAAAGCATCTCTTTCTCATCAAACACCCGCCCAGCATAGTTGATTCTATCACCAGGTTCAAATTTCTTCTTTGGTTGTTTAAAGTCCCTATAGTATTGTCCAACCAATTCTTTAATCTTCAATCGAGCTTCTTCTTCGCTTTTCCAGTTCATTTTTTTCTACACTTTCACTTTTAGCTGAGATACGCTTCAACTTGTCGATTCATCTCAGATTCGACATCTCCGCCCGAGAGCCAAACTTCTGTCCAAGTACAAGTCTTTTCAACAGCTTCACAAATATCCCACTTCGGCATCCAACCGAACTTTCTCTTAATCTTCGAACAATCCAATTTCAGGAAATTAGCTTCATGGGGACCATTATCTTCAGAGTCAACCACACACTCAGCGCCATTTCCCCACTTTTTTATGAAAAGATCTACTAATTCTCCAGTACTAATACAATCCGTGTCGTTTGGACCAATATTATACGAATCAGAGAATTTACTGTCTGCGAATTGTCGTTCAGCAATCATTAAATAAGCGCAAATAGGCTCTAAAACATGTTGATACGGTCTTATCGAAAACGGATTACGAATCTGAATCTTTTTTCCAGATGATACAGCTCGAATACAATCCGGGATAATCCTATCAGCTGCGAAATCACCCCCACCAATAACATTGCCTGCTCGAGTTGTTGATACAGAAAGAGAAGGGCGTCTATCGAAGAAACTTCGGATATAACTATGCGTAACTAATTCCGCACATGACTTACTATTTGAATATGGATCAAATCCATCTAATATGTCGTTTTCTCGATAACCCCATTCCCACTCGTGGTTCAGGTAGACTTTATCCGTTGTAACTATAACTGAACTTCTAACAGATTCAGTGACCCGGATACATTCAAGGACATTAACCGTGCCCATCACGTTCGTTTCATAAGTTTCACGAGGAGATTTATAGCTTTCACGAACTATGGGTTGAGCAGCTAAGTGAAAAACGATTTCAGGGGATGATTCAGCAAAGACATTTTTCAACCTATTAAAAACGCGAATATCTCCTTTAACATGCCGAACGCCTTTTTCCAAATTTAGAATTTTGAATAAAGATGGTTCAGAAGGTAGTCCTAATGAAATTCCAGTTACATTTGCGCCGGCCTTTACGAGAATGTGAGTCAGCCAGCTTCCCTTGAAGCCCGTATGTCCAGTGATAAGTACATTCTTCCCTCTATAAAAGTCAAGATTGAACATTAGTCGCTCCATATTTTCCAAGGCGCTTGATCCAATGACCATAACTTTTCGAGACTATCCATTTCGCGTTTCGTGTCCATACATTGCCAAAAACCTTTATGAGAGTAACTCATCAATTCCCCATCCTTTGCAAGATTTTGTAATGGTTCTCGCTCCAAAACCGTCTGGTCATTGGTAAGGTACTCGAACATCGCAGGCTCAAAGACCATAAAGCCAGCATTTATCGAATTCCCTTCAGCCAGACTTTTCTCACGAAACGCCCTCACAGCGTTATCACCGCCGATATCTAATACCCCTTTTTGTTGTTCCAAGACCACCGACGTTAAGGTTGCGATTTTTCCATGTGAAATATGATAGTCTACCAATTTATCAATATTGACATCACATACCCCATCGCCATAAGTCAGCATGAAACGCTCATTCCCGATGTATGGTTGAATTCTTTTCACTCGACCACCGGTCATCGTGTGAAGTCCAGTGTCAACTACCGTTACGCGCCATGGTTCTGTATGCTGATTGTGTATGATGACCTTATTGCCCTTTGAAAAGTCAAAAGTTACATCACTCGTGTAAAGAAAATAATTCGCGAACCATTCTTTTACAATATGTTGTTTATATCCAGCGCAAATAATAAAATCGGTGTAGCCAAAATTCGCATAACCCTTCATTATATGCCAAAGAATTGGCATGCCACCTATTGGAATCATAGGTTTTGGCTTGATCTGCGATTCCTCCGAAATTCTTGTTCCAAAACCGCCCGCTAAAAGAACAACTTTCATATCAGTTTACTTTCCCGCCTCTCCAATATTCTCACTTATTTTCACGATCAATTCATCGTTTACTCTTTTTGCAAAGCCCAAGTGAGGGTAAGTTGGCATTGATTCGATCATTTGACGATTTGCCTCAATAAACTCCACCTGTTCATATAGCACATTAAGGTCTACGGACAGTCTATCTCGTAGATATTCTACTATAATCCCGTGCGAGTGCGACATCGCTTCACTATCACCAATTCCGGTACCACCTGTATCATAATATAATTCGAAGTTTTTAAGCTTTCCGATCGACTTCAAAAATCATACGAGGTGCACCAACAATTACGGTAGGAATATCCATTGAGCATGCATTACCTTCATTAATTCTTTCAGCTAAAGACCGCAGTTTCACATTAGATAACGTAAAATAAGTTTCGCAAATTCAATTAAATAGACATAGCTTCTTGCCATCGGTATGATTAAGTCACCACAACTCTAATAACCGAAAGGAGCAATAACTATGTCCAGCAACATTATACAATTGAACGAGGAACTCATAAAGAACAAACTTAAGGATCTTGTTCGCGACAGTGTCGAGGAGACCCTCAATGCCCTGCTCGATCACGAGGTCGATGAACTCGTGAATGCGGAGAAATACGAACGAAGCGGCGAACGTAA
>DAOUFB010000178.1:0-18694 GCA_034430135.1 Flexilinea sp.
CCCTCTTGGGGACACCCCAAACCCCGTTGCATCTGTATGAATACCGCCTAAATTCGACACGGGGGGTCTCGGGGTGAAACCCCGGAAGGGGTTGAGGGTCGCCTGCATCCCCGAAGCGCAGCGGAGCAGGAGAGAGTTCCGCTCTGGAATGCACGTACCTCGCCGTGCGGTTTAGTCCCAGCTTAAAATTTTCAGCCGCTTCTCGCCCCATTCAATCGCTGTGCGGATTCCCTCGTCAATGGGGTACTGCGCTTTCCAGCCGAGGAGTTTTTCGGCGCGGTCAGCGTTCGCGTAAGCTCCGGCGACATCGCCCGGACGCGGCGCGGCGGTTTCGACCTTGATTTTCTGCCCATAGACGCGCTGGAAAGCGTCGACGAGTTCCTTGACCGTCGTCCCATTGCCGCCGCCGACGTTGATCACGAGATAGTTGCAGTCCGGATCACCGTTGCGTTCAAAAGCGGTATCGAATTCCGTCAGCGCCTTGACATGTGCCTGCGCCAGATCCCAGATATAGATGTAATCGCGGATGCCCGAACCGTCGCGCGTCGGCCAGTCCACGCCGGTGATGGTGAAATGGTCGATTTTACCGAGGGCGGTATCGACGAGCTTCCCGATGACGTGGGACGGCTCTTTGACATGGATGCCGCTTCGGAATTTCGGGTCGGCGCCGATTGGGTTGAAGTAGCGGAGCGCGATCCCTTTCATTCCATAGGCGTCGCAGGTGTCGCGCAGGACCATTTCCATAATGAATTTCGTGCGGGCGTAGGGCGAAGACGGGTTCAGGTAGGAATCTTCGGTGACGACGAAGTTCGGTTTCTGACCCGGCTCGAGCTTAACGTCGCCGTAGACGGACGCGGACGAGCTGAAAACGATCCGCTTGCAGCCGAGCCCATTCAAAATATGGAACATTTCGTTGGACTTTGAAACGTTCTCGCGGTAGTACTCATACGGACTGGTCACCGAGTCGGGAACGACGATGAGCGCGGCGCAGTGGAGCGTTGCGTAAATATCCGGATGGTCGCGGAAGATTTGGGTCAGGACGGCGCGGTTGGTAATATCCGCTTCGTAGAAGATACGGCCTTTCGTAAATTCACGCCGTCCGGTGACCAGCGAATCGAGGATGATCCCGGTATGCCCTGCGTCTTCGAGGGCGGAAATGACGGTTGATCCAATATAGCCGGCACCGCCGGTAACTAAGAACTTCATATGTGTTGCTCCTTATTGATAGCTTCGGATTCGTTATTTGATTTCGTATAGGTTTCACGGATGATAAAGACTGGACGATGTTTAACTTCCTGAAAAATATAACCGACGTAGATCCCGATGAAACCTAAGATAAACATGAGAATAGCGGCGATGATGAGGAGCATGAACATCAGGGAGCTCCAGCCGGGGGCGAGGCGGTGCGTCTGACCCGAAAGCCAGAGTGACGCGACGTAAATGATTTCAGCGAACGCCAGGAGGAAAAAGAGAAGTCCGCCGGACAGTCCGACGTAAAGCGGGATGAGCGAGAACGAAAAAATTGCGTCTGATCCGAGGCGGAACATTTTCGCGAGGGAATATTTCGATTTCCCGCCGAGCCTTTTTTCAACGCGGAACGGGAGAATGATGGATTTGAACCCGATCCAGCTGACCATGCCGCGCAGGTAGCGATGAAACTCCGGAAGCGAACGCAGTGCGTCCAGCGCACGGCGGCTCAGGAGCCGATAGTCCGCGCCGCCGGGAACCGCTTCCGTCGCGGATAGATGATTCAGGATCCGGTAAAAGAGCGCGGAGGATTTCCGCTTGAACGATCCGACCGATTCATCGTCAATCCGCTGCGTTTGGACAATGTCGTATCCCTTTTCGGCGAGGTTGATCATTTCCGGAATCAGCCTCGGCGGGTGCTGCCCGTCGCTGTCCAGACTGATAATATAATCGCCGCTGGCGGCGGCAAGTCCGGCGCTGAGCGCGGCTTGATGACCGAAATTTCGGCTGAGGTGAATCGCGCAGATGCGTCCGTCTTCGTCAGCCAGCTCGTTTAAGATTCTTTCGCTCCCGTCGCTTGAGCCATCGTTGACGAATATCAGCTCAAACGCGTAAGAAAGACCGTCGAACGCGCTGATCAGCGATACATAGAAAGCGCGGAGCGATTCTTCTTCGTTATATACTGGGCTGACGATCGAAACTTTTTTCATAGCGGATCTCTGCACTTCGTTTCTTGAGATTATAGTCTATTTCGTGAAAACGAACGGGACGGTCCGCTTTTTAACGTTTCGTCAGCTTGGAAAGCGAGACGATCAGTTTTTTAGGTCCGGCTTTGTCAAAAAGGACCAGGACGACTTCTTCGCCATCTTCGATCTGGGACGATCGAATGACGCCCGCGCCCCAAAGCGGATGCGTGACTGCATCTCCAGCGTTAAAGCGGCGCGGCTGATCAGCAGTTTTCTTCGTGGTTGGTGCGGATTTTGTCACCGATGGAACTGACTTCCCGAAAATCGACGCGGGGGAGTTGGATTTCGCTGTGCCGCGCGCTGAACCGTAGCTTGATCCGTAGGTCGGCGTGGATTTTTCGACGATATTCGCCGCCCAAGTGGGTTTCGATTCCCAACGCGGATTCCCGATTTCGCGGCGTCCGAAAGGTGAACCGGATGCGCGGCTCGACGATTCGACGACCTGAATCAGGTTTTCGGGGATATAGGGCAGGAAGCGGGAGGGGATCGTTGACTCGATATTCCCGTAATTCATTCGCCGCTCCGAGCGGACGAGGGTCAGCTGGTTGCGCGCACGGGTGATTCCGACGTAGAAGAGACGCCGTTCCTCCGCCATTTCTTCGGGATCATCGAGCGAACGGAAGTGCGGAATGGTACCGTCGTCGAGCCCGATGATAAAGACGTTATTAAATTCGAGCCCTTTGACGGCGTGGAGCGTCATCAGCGTCGGCAGGTCGCTGTTATCGACGATCGTATCCTGATCGGCGACGAGGGCTAAATTCTGAAGAAATTCGGCGATGCCGCGATCTTCATATTCAAACGCCATGCGCCGAAGTTCTTCGACGTTCTCCCAGCGGTCGTCGCCATCGTCTTCCTCATGAACGTAGGCGAGATAGTTTGTATCCGCAACAATATGGTCGAGGAGGTTGACGATCGACGGATCGGTCTTCAGCGACGAATTCCAGCGTCCGACGAGGGCGCCGAAATCTGCGACCGGAAGCGCTTTCCGTCCCAGGTCGGGCCAAAACGGAGATTCAGGACCGAATTTCCCCAGGTTCAGCAAGACATGCCCTACCGTTTTTCCGGAGTCGAAAGCGGAGAGACGGAGCGATTGAAACGTTTTTTCGCCGATTCCGCGTGCCGGTACGTTAATCACGCGCGTCAAGCTGATTTCGTCGTCCGGATTATAAGCGAGGCGCAGGAATGCGATCATGTCTTTAATCTCGCGCCGTCCGTAGAAGCGTTGAGCGCCGACGATTCGATACGACAGCCCGCGGTTCATGAAGGCATCTTCGAGGAGACGCGACTGGCTGTTTGCGCGGTAGAGAACGGCGAAATCTTTTCCGGATGCCGTTCGGTTCGAAAGCATCGACGCGATCGTGTCTACGACGAAACGCGCTTCCATTCGATCATCTTCAGCTTCATGGTAGCGGATCTTATCGCCGCGTCCACGATCGGAAAAGAGCGCTTTGGGTGTGCGGTTTTGGTTATTATCGATGACGGCGCGCGCTGCGTCGAGGATATTCTGGGTGGAGCGGTAGTTCTGTTCCAGGAGGATTTTTTTACAGCCGGGAAAATCTTTTTCGAATTGAAGGACGTTCCGGTAGTCGGCGCCGCGCCAGCGATAGATAGACTGATCCTCGTCTCCAACGGCGAAAATCGAGTGGTTGACCGACGCGAGTTTCCTGAGGAGCTGATATTGGGCGGCGTTCGTGTCCTGAAATTCGTCGACGAGGATCATTTCGAAGCGCTTCCCGTAGGATTCGCGGATTTCGGGATGATTCTGGAGAAGCTGATCGGTGTAGAGGAGCATGTCGTCAAAGTCAACCGCGTTGCTCTGCACGAGCGCTTCCTGATATTTTTCGTAAACGCGGGCGATGACTTCCGTTCGATAGTCACCGCGCGGCATGTTCTTTGGCAGCAGCAGGTTATTTTTTGCGTTGGATATTTCGCTGTGAACCGATTGCGGACGATAGGCTTTATCGTCGATATTTAATTCTTTGAGAATCCGTTTGATGATCGAAAGCTGGTCATCGGCGTCCATGATGACAAAATTGTTATTGACCGGAAGATGTTCCGCTTCACGGCGCAGAATCCGTCCGCAAATCGAATGAAACGTTCCGATCCAAAGCGAGCCGCCGACGGTTTCGCCGAGAAGGTCTTCAACGCGCGAGCGCATTTCATTCGCGGCTTTATTCGTGAACGTCACGGCGAGAATCTGATATGGGCGGATATTCATGTCTCGAATCAGGTAGGCGACACGTTGGGTCAGGACGCGTGTCTTCCCTGACCCGGGACCGGCTAAAACGAGGACTGGTCCGGCGGGTGCGGTGACGGCTTCGTACTGAGCGGGGTTCAGGTTTTGGAGATGGTTCATGGTTGTTCCCTCCGGGTATTGATTTCAAAGAGGTAATGATTCGCGATTTGGCGGTCGACTTTCCCCATTGGAATCGTCGTCAGATCTTCTGGTTTAATCCATGCCATGTCGTCCGCAGCGAGGTTGCGAGGTCTCGCGTCGGCGGGAATTTTCCCAACGAAGGCGTGGAGCGTGATTTTGAAATGAGTATACGCATGGCGGTAGACGCCAAAGGCGCGCGTTGGATTGAACGTGAGACCGAGTTCCTCTTGAATTTCGCGGCGAACGCAATCTTCCAGCGTTTCCCCTTCCTCGACTTTACCGCCCGGAAATTCCCAAAGTCCGCCCAATAGTCCATTTTTGGGACGGCGGGTCATCAGGACGTCGCCTTTCCCGTTCGGAATTACGGCGGCGGTCACAACGAGCGACGGAACGGGCGCTTTTTTCTCCGTGACGGGACGTTCGTTTTCAAGTCCGAGCGCTTTCGCCGCGCATTCTTCTTTCCATGGACATTCCTCGCAGCGGGGTGCGGAAGGGACGCAGACGGTTGCGCCCAAATCCATCAGTCCTTCAAGAAAATCGCCGGGGTTGCCCTGAACCGTTGGTGTCTGTAAAAATGCGTCGGCGATTGCACGGAGTTCCGATTCGGATTTTTTCGATTTGAGTGGCGCTTCAACGTTTCTCAAACGGGAATAGACACGCCGAACGTTCCCGTCCATGGCGATGAACGGAATTCCAAATGCGATGGACGAGATAGAACCGGCGGTGTAAGGTCCAATTCCGGGAAGGCTTCGAAGCGCCGCGGGATCGGCGGGTAATTCGCCCTGATACGCCTGGACGAGGATTTGCGCAGTCTGATGAATCGAGCGTGCGCGCGAATAATAGCCGAGACCCTCCCATAAACACAAGACATCCAGTTCGTCCGCCTCAGCGAGGCGTTGGACCGTCGGAAACGCCTTGAGCCATTTTTGATAATACGGGACGACCGTATCGACGCGCGTCTGCTGGAGCATGATTTCGGAAATCCAGACATGATACGGCGTCCGATTTTCGCGCCAGGGAAGCTTTCGCCCGAATTGCTTGAACCATGCGATCAGGTTCGCGCTTAAACGTTCGAAATTTTGAGTCATGATCTGTTACAACTGAAATTCGTTTCGCGCTGGAACGAGTTTTTCCTCAAAATCGGTGACGTACTCCTGAAGGCGATCGACGAGCTGGTTCCATTCATCGGAATTCATCCGTTCCTCGGCTTCAATTTCGCCTGGGAGCTGCGCGGTGACCATGACCTGCGGTCGGTCGCCGTAGACCGTCGCCCAGGCGTCGCTAAGATCGAAGCCGAGGCGATTCATGTTGGGGACGAATTTTCGGACGAGAAAATCGAAATATTCCTGCTCATGGTTGGAGCGGATATTCCAGGTCATGATGAGCTTAAGCTTCATCGTCCGCTCCGACCGTGTCGATTCCGCTTTCATCGCCCGTCTCATCGTCGGTCATGGCGGAGGACAGCGGGTGATTAAGGATGACGACTTTGGTTTCTTCGGGCAAGTTGGCTTTTCCGGAGATCTTGAAGCTGTTCATGACGTCCTCAGTTTGCGAAATGCCCATTTCTTTTAGGAATTTTCCGAGCGGATCGAATTCAATTTTGCAGAGTGGATCGGAATAAGCCATGGGGATCACGACGTTCGGCTTGACCATGCTGATGAGTTCGACGGCTTGAGACGCCGAAAGCGCGCCGTTCCCGCCAACGGGAATCATCAGGATATGAGCTGACCCGAAATTTTCAATTTCGGACATGGTCGGGACATGGTTCAGTTTCCCGAGATGAACAACGAAAATCCCGTTCATTTCAATCGAAAAAACCGTGTTCGATTCTTCCGGGTGAGCCAGGTCCTGAAACCCGTCCACGAAAATATGATTGACTTCATATTCGCCGGGACTTTCGATAACGAACGGATCGGTCTTTGCGCCGCGGACGCCCGCGATGAAGCGGTGGTGCGGTGAGTCGGTTGACGTCGTGATAATATCGGCTTTAAGTTTCAAAGGTTCAAAACCGGTTTCCCCGGTGTCGTAAGGGTCGCAGACGACCGTTCCCAGTCCCCTTTCCGTAATCCGAAAACAGGAATGACCGTACCAAGTAATTTCCATGAACCCTCCAAATCATTCGATAAAAGTTAACGTTCTGATTATACCCGACGGCGCGGTTCCGACCCTCTGAAACGGAACGAATCGGGAAACCCGAATAAAAAAATCCCGCTGTTTTGTGACAGCGGGATTAAGACACCCACGTTCAGCAGGAACCGAGTTATTCGCTGAGTTCCGGATCGTTCTGTTTCCGTGCACGGAAAACGATCCGTCCGCGGGTCAGGTCATAAGGCGACATTTCGACGCGAACCTGATCCCCAAGGAGAATCCGGATGTAGAACTTGCGCATTCGTCCGGACAGGTAGGCTAAAACCTCGTGCCCATTTTCTAAACGAACACGGAACTGTGTTCCGGGCAACGCTTCAACGATTGTTCCGTCTACGGTAATCTTATCTTCTTCTTTAGCCATAACCTTCCTTGATTCCTGCTTTTTTTTTGTTAGTCTCTGCTGGTGACGGTACGTCGCTTGAGGCGCCGTAAAGTCTTGCTGCGTTCAACGCGATCCGTCTCGCTCTTCGAGACAAACCAGCGCTTGCGGCGGACCGTGCTCAAAATACCGCTCTTGACGATCTTCTTGCGGAAACGCTTGAGCAGTTGATCCTGCGATTCATTCTGTCGCAAAACTACGCTTGTCATTTTTCTCACCTCCCCTCGCGTTCAGGGTCGAAGTTGAGGGAATGGAGAAACCATGCCCTAAGGACACAATTTTATAGGGAAGGCGAATTTTTGTCAAACGGGGCAAAATGACGGTTTAGCCTCGCGCTAATAGTAGACGATAATCGTCACGGTTAGAATTGTTCCGAACGATTCATCATTATCCGCGAAAATTTTCCACTGTCCTTCGTACGTTCCAGGTTCGCTCGGCGCGGTCAGCTCCAGCGAGAGAATGACGCTTTCGCTGATCTTTGCGTTCGGGAAACTCAGCGTTGACGGCGAGTTGAAGTCTTCGCCGGAAATAAAGCGCAGTTTGTAATTCGGGTTCCAGTTACAGGAACTGTTATTCCGAATTTCCCATTTTTTCGTAAACTTTGCGCCGGCTTGAATGACTGTATAGTCAGGGATGGTGATGTCCTGAACAAAATAGAAACTGTCAATGCAGCGGGTCGGCGTAATCGTTGGGACCAGCGTCGCGGGATTTCGGGTTGGGAGCGGAGCGGTGGGAATTGGGGTTCCGGTCGGTTCCGGCGTTGGCTCGCGCAGGTATGGAATCTCCAAATAACCGCAGCCGGTACTTACCGCGATCAGGATCAACGCTGCGAATCCGCGAATGAGATGGTGAATCATTGGCGGTCGTTTCATGGCGAAACTCCCTTTCTCCCTACTTCCAGTCGAGGGCACGCAATTTCGCGAGCTGCTGGTGAGCGGTCATGTCGAGATGAATCGGGGTTACGGAAATATTTCCCGCCATGACTTCGCCGGTGTCAGTTCCGCGTTCTTCTCCTCCGTCCGGGATTTCTCCGCCGAACCAGTAATAAGGGCGTCCGAACGGGTCGATATTCTTGATAAGGACGTCGCGGTAAAAACGTTCGCCCTGCGTCGTTATCATAAATTCTGCTTCTCGGTTGACGAGGTGTTTCGGGTTTGGAAAGTTGACGTTCAGGATCGTAAAAGGCGGAAGTTCAAGCCCGAGAAAGGTACGGATCGCGCGGCGGAGATAAGGGCGAATGAGTTCGCTTTCTTCTGCGTAGTCGCCTTTGGGGTTGTCGACTGAAAACGCCGCGGCGCGGAGTCCCCAAATCGTCGCCTCGAGCGCGGCGGTTACCGTTCCGGAATAAGTTACGTCGCGGCTCATATTCGCAGCCGGATTAACGCCGGAGAAAACGACGTCGATTTTTTTGTCGAGGAAGCCGAGTCCGGCGAGCGCGGAGCAGTCGGACGGACTCGTGTCGCAGGCGAACGTCGGACGTCCGGCAACCGCGGATACTGGCGTGACGCGCATGGGGCGCCCCAGCGTTTTTTGATGCCCGCAGGTAGAGCGGTTCGTGTCTGGCGCAATGACCGTGACATTCCCAAATTCGGACGCGGTTTCAGCGAGAAGACCGAGCCAGGGTGCCGTGACGCCGTCATCGTTGGTGACGACGATTTCGAGGGATTGATTTGTCATTTCGTTCCTTTCGGTTCAGCTGGTTGTGTATCGGTTGGGTGAAGTTCGGATTCTGAACGCGACGCGATCGTCGCGGCGGCGAAAATCAGCGCTGCTCCGATGGCTTGGAGGATGAGCGGACGCTCCTGAAAGATGATCATTCCGAAAATCATCCCGAACACGGATTCAAGTCCGAGGATTGTCGCCGCGCGCGCCGGGTCGACATGGCGCATTCCATACGCCTGAAGGGTAAAGCCTCCAGCGATCACGAAAACGCCCGAGAAAATGACCGGCGGAAGATTCGCGCGCAGCGCGGATACGTCCGCGCCTTCGAAAACGGTCCAGGCGATCAGGTTCAGCAGGGTGCAGACGGCGAATTGACCGGCGGAATAGACGAGCGGATCCATTTCTTCGAGAACGCGTTTCATCGTCAGGATCTGAAGCGCCCAGAAAACCGCGCCGATCAGGACGAGCAGGTCCCCGTAGGAAAAACGACTGAGTCCCGCTCCGCCGGTCGTCAGCAGGTAAAGACCGGTGACCGCTAAAGAAGCGGCGGCGAGGATGCCGCGGTTGATTTTCGTTTTCAAGAAAGTCGCGGAGAGAAACGGAACGAGGACGATATAAAGTGCCGTGATAAAACCGGTATTGCCGACGGTCGTGCGCGCAATACCGAGCTGCTGGAGGGTTGCAGCAGCGAAGAGCAGTACGCCGTTGACGACAACTCCAAAAATTTCGCGTTTTCCCCGCGGTCTTTGGAAGCGGGCGAGGGCGAAAAGTAGGATCGTCGCAATTCCGTAGCGTACGCTGTTAAAGGCAAGCGCCGACATGGTTTCCGCGACGAGTTTTTGAGGAATAAAGCCGGAGCCCCAAAGAAACGCTGCCAGAACGAGAACGGCGGAAGCGAACGTGCGTTGGCGGTTCGGGTTGACGGTTGAGTCCGCGTCCATGGCTGCGCCTTAGGCTGTCCCTGATTTTTTGATTTTTTTGACGTTGGCACGGTGCTTCGAGCGGTCAGAAGCGGACGCTTTCGTCATCGAGATCAGTTTTCCTTTAGCCAAGTCGCTCAGGTAGTCCGCGGTTTGGGTCAGCGCTGACCGATCGCTGACATCGCCATGACCGGGAATAACGAGCTTGACACGTTCGTCGAGCGCCCATTTTCGCAGCATCGATATCCACGGCGGGATCAGGGCGGGGTCAGTGACTTCCGGAACGGTTTCGACCGCGTCTCCGACGAGGAGAACGCCCTCCTCGGGGCAGAAGCCAAAAAGTGAATCGGACGTATGCCCGGGAGCTGGGATAAGTTCGAGCGTTTTTTCGCCCAGGTCGAGGACGACGCGGCGGTCAAAGACGAAATCGGGCGGTTCCAAGGTGACGTTCGCGAAGAAGTCTTCATGGCGTTTTCGATACCGCTTGAGAACCGAAGGCATTTCATTCGCGAATCGTTCGTCTGCGTCAGCATGCGCCATAATCGAATCGAACGGAAATGCGTCCGTCCCCCAGCAGTGATCCCAATCAGCATGGGAATAGATAGCGATAACGCGCTGATTGTTGTTAGGAATGAAGTCGTCGATGAAATAAAGGTCTTCGGGTTTGGACAGTGTGTCCCAGACGACCGTCGTCGTATTCCCCTGAAGAATTGCGCCATTAACGATCGCGCCTTCTTCCGGGAGGTAATTCGCCCAGGTCAGGAATAACTTATCGGTAAGTTGTCGGTAATTCTTTTGCATGTTCTCTCAATTGGGTTTCCACTTGAACGAAGTGGGTAAAGTCAATCGTAATTTTCGGGAGATTATAATTTGGAAACGGTCTCCTCTATCGTGTTTATCCCGCTTTTCATGCAAGAGAAACCGTTTATAATTCCCCGACATGGAATTAAATCCGGAAAAAGGGGAAGTCGGGGCGCTTCCCGCGGGGTTTGTTTTGTGTGAGGCGGGTTTGGGCGATTATTTTGCGCTTTCACGCTTGGAGAGAGTCTGTTTTCAGGAAGATGCCTGGACCGTATTGGACATGATTCCCGTGCTGACCGATGGACGCGTTTTTCGGCGGAAGCTTCTTCAAGCGGCGGATCATCAGCTGGTTGGATTCGCGGCGGTCGAGCTGAGCGCTGACGAAAAAACGGGATTCCTGCTGACGATTGGGGTTGACCCGGACTATTGGCGTCGCGGATTAGGGCAATGGCTTTTGCGTGTTTCGGAAGATGCGTGCCGAGCAGCGTTTACCGGCGGTCGGATAAAGTTGACGGTTAATATCGAAAATTATCGCGCAATTGCGCTTTATCGAAAATTCGGTTATCGGACGGTCGGACGGGTCCGGGATTACTACGGCGAGGGACGATCGGCTTATTTAATGGAAAAGGTTTTATGAAGAAGAGTTCAAGCGGAACGGCGCGAAACTGGATCATCGATATTGTTTTGATTACGTTCATCATGATTGGGGTTATCTTTCGTTTTGTTAATCTCGATTGGGATTCCGGCGCGCTCCTTCATCCGGACGAATACGGGTTTGCGAACACGCTGACGCGGCTTTCGTTTCCACGTTCGCTCGGCGATTATTTTAATACGCGCATTTCCCCGATAAGTCCCTACAATAAATATGATGAGCTGGGGAACAAGATAGCGGATGGTCCGGATAATCGGATGCGCTGGGGTCAGCTCCCGATTACGATCATCCGGCTGACGACGGAGATTTTCGGAACGACTGGCTATTCTGAAGGGCGCATGACGGGACGGGTTTTGTCGGCTCTGGCGGATGTTGGTTCCTTGCTGCTGTTGATCGCGATCGCGCTGACGCTCTTTCGGGAGCGGCGGGTCGCGCTGCTGGCTGCGGCGTTCTTTTCGCTGTCCGTGATGCCGATTCAACAATCTCACTTCGCAACATCGGACAATTTCGCGGTTTTCTTCGTGATGCTGACGGTTTACGCCGGCGCGAAAATCGCGGTTGAGCCGTCGGTTGAACGGACGGATCCGTTCCGCGGCTATCGAATTACGAAGCAGGGTTATCGCCGCTACATACTTTTCGGGTTGTTTCTGGGCATGGCGGTGTCGTGCAAGATCAATATGGTCGCTGCGGCGGTGGTTCTATTTCCGGCTGCGTTCGTTTCCGCCGCTGATGTCAAGCTTTCCCGCCGGAACGAATTTTGGGATGTTATCGGGCGGACTTTTGAGCTAATGTGCATTGCGGGGCTCGCAACGCTGATTTCGTTCCGCCTGTTCCAGCCGATGTCGTTTCGGGCAGCGGGCGGAGATACCTTTTTTTGGACGCTGCGCCCGAATCAGGATTGGCTCGATTCAATGGCAGTATCGGCGATTGAGTCAAGCGGCATGGGCGGTGGTCCTCCGGCGGAGCAGTGGGCGCATCGGCTCCCGATCGTCTTCCCGCTGGTGAATATGATTGGCTATGGGATGGGGGTTCCGTTAGGGCTGATCGTCTGGCTCATGATGATCGCTGCGTTCGTTGGGCTTCTTCGCGGGCGGTCGGATTGGAAAGCGATCTTGATTCCGTTTATCTGGTCGGCGGTTTTCTTCCTTTTCATGGGAACGCGCTTCGTCAAATCGATCCGCTACATGCTTCCGATTTACCCCATGCTTTGTCTTGTCGCGGCGTGGGGATTGATCGCGCTTCATCGCTCCTCGCGGAAAGTTCTTCGGATCGTGAGCGTCGGCTGGGTTTTGCTCACGCTGATTGGAACGCTCGTTTGGGCGTCGATGTTCGTTAAAACGATTTACTTTCAACCTCATTCGCGCGTTGAGGCGGTGCGCTGGATGTATCGGCAAATCCCGAGCGCGTTCCAGTTTGAGAGTGAAGTCGGCGCGGCGGGTGAACGCATCGCTGATTCGAGCAAGCTGATCCGGCTTCAACTTCCGGAGACGGTAACAGTCTCTTCCATGACTCCGTATCGAACTTCCTTTGAAATAAACGATCCGATGAGCGCAGCGTCGCTGCGAATTGCGAAAATTGAAGCAGATACAGACGCCCGATTAAGCGTCATGGTCCGGAATGATCAGGGCGCAACTGTCTATCAGGGCGAGGTCGCGGTTCAAGGCGATGAAACGTACCGTGAAGTTGTGCATGAGCTGGAAACGCCGCTGATCTTCGCCGCTGGTGTATACGAACTTGAGCTGGATGCGGATAAGCCCGTGCGGCTTCGGCGGAACGTTCTTGCGAATGAAAGCTGGGACGAAGGGCTCCCGTTCCGCATGGATGGTATTGACCCGTTCGGTCAACTGTACACAGGGGCGACGAATGAAGTGCGTTGGGCGGATTCGGAAGGGAAAAAGGAAATGTTCCTGTCGGTTTTAGACCGGGCGGATTATATCATCCTACCGAGCCAGCGTTCGATCTGGTCCGCGGTTCGAATTCCGAAAACGTATCCGATGACGCTCCGTTACTATGAAGCGCTTTTCGATGGAACGCTTGGTTTTACGTTGGAGGCGTCGTTTTCGCGCCCGTTTCGTCTTGGCTCGTTTTACGTTTCGGATTTAGTCGGTGAGGCGGGGTTCGGAGATTTACCGGATCTTCCGATTTATAACCTGCGGCTGCTAAGCGCGGAGGAAGCGTTCAGTGTCTATGACCATCCGCCGGTCTGGATATTTAAGAAAAACGCAGATTTTGACCTGATCGAGGCGGCGGATATTTTAAATGAGATTGACCTGTCGGCGGTTGTCGTTCAGGGACCGCGTGATGCTGAATGGCCGGACGGATATTCAGACGGACGGCTATTCTGAGCCGTGCGCAGATAACGAACTTCCCTAACCCAATAGGGGTTTTCGCTTCAGCGTGATAAAATTCTGGAGACTTTAATAAAAATCGGAGTTGGCGTGGTTGAAATAATTGGAAATGCGGTGTCGTTAGGTATCCTTTGGGCGGTATTAGCGATTGGCGTCTATGTGACGTATCGAATGTTGGATATTGCGGATTTATCCTGTGAGGGGGTTTTTCCGCTGGGGGCGGCGATCACGGCGCGATTTATTTCGCAGGGCGGCGATCCCATAGCGGCGTGTCTTTTAGCGATGCTTGGCGGCGGACTTGCCGGTGCGGTTACGGGCATTATGCACACGCGTCTTAAAATTCCGATTCTTCTCGCGGGAATTTTGTCGATGACGGGTTTGTACTCAGTCAATCTGCGCGTTCTGGGAAAAGCCAACATTTCGTTGCTGCGTATTCCAACCATGTATACCCGATTTGAAAAATTTTTCGGCGTCAGCTCCTCCATCTCGACATTTGGGGTCGGGTTGATCGTCATTGCACTGTTGGTCACGATTTTATGGTGGTTCTTCAATACGGAAGTTGGCTACTCGCTTCGCGCAACCGGAAATAACGTCAATATGATTCGCGCGATGGGTGTCGATACGGATACGATGTTCATGATTGGGCTCGTTATCAGCAACGCGATTATCGCATTAGCCGGCGCGCTCATCGCTCAGAAACAGAGTTACGCGGATATAGGAATGGGGACGGGAACGATTGTCATCGCGCTTGCGTCCGTGATTATCGGAGAGGTGCTTTTCGGGAAAAAATCCGTCTTCCAGCATATGGTATCCGTTTTTTTAGGCTCGATTGTCTACCGGATTATCATTTCATTGATTCTCGAAATTGACTTTACGGTTACGCTCTTCAAGCATAAACTTGAAATCGCTGTTGAACCGACTGACTTGAAACTTTTTACGGCGATTTTAGTCGCTGCCGCGCTTTCCCTTCCGATCCTTTCGAAGCGGCTGAACGCGCGAAAAGCGATGAACGGTCGGGGCGGAGCGAAAGGAGCTGCGGATGCTGCAAATTAATTCGATTACGAAGATCTTCGATCCCGGATTGGTGAGCGAGAAAGTCGCGCTGAACGGATTGTCACTGACGCTCGATGAAGGCGATTTCGTCACGATTATTGGCGGGAACGGCGCGGGAAAATCTTCGCTCCTAAACGCAATCGCAGGAAAATTTTACTGTGATGAAGGAACGATTTCGATCGCCGACAACGATATTACGAGCTTTCCGGAGTTTAAACGGGCGCAGTGGATTGGACGCGTTTTCCAGGACCCGATGATGGGGACGGCGTCGAACATGACGATTGAGGAAAACCTGTCGATCGCGATTCGCCGTGGAAAAAACCGGGGTTTGAATTGGGGGATCGGAAAAGGGGAAAAGGAACTTTTTCATGAGCAGCTTAAGCAGCTCGATTTGGGTTTAGAGGAGCGCCCGCGCGCTAAGGTTGGTCAGCTTTCCGGCGGTCAGCGTCAGGCATTGACGCTTCTCATGGCGACGATCCGGAAGCCGAAACTCCTTTTATTGGATGAGCATACGGCTGCGCTCGACCCGAGCACGGGACGAAAAGTCCTGAACTTGACGCGAAAACTGATCGCAGAGGAAAAACTGACCGCGCTGATGGTGACGCACAACATGAAAGACGCGTTATCGTTTGGGAATCGAACGATCATGATGCATGAAGGACGTATTATTGCGGATATACGAGCTGACGAGCGTGCGGAAATGCAGGTCGAAGACCTGATTGACCTGTTTGAGAAAAATTCGAAGAGCGCTCTGGCGAACGATCGAATGCTCCTGAGTTAGATGATTTGAGCCATGATTCGGGTTGTACAGTCTGAGAACCTTCGTTATTTGAAGACGCTTCCGTCGGAGTCGGTCGACTTGATTTACATCGATCCGCCGTTTAACACGGGGCGCGAGCAGACGCGAAAGCACTACCGCATGGTTCAATCCGATGCGGGAAGCCGGGTCGGTTATAAGGGGCTGACCTATATTGACGAAGTTCTGGGCAAAAAAAGTTATCCGGATGATTTTGATAATTATCTTGAATTTATTTATCCGCGTTTAGTTGAATCGTATCGGCTCCTGAAGCCGAACGGTTCTTTTTATTTCCATATTGACTACCGCGAAGTTCATTATTGCAAAGTATTACTGGACGGGATTTTCGGGCGCAAGTCGTTTATTAACGAGATTATTTGGGCGTACGATTTTGGCGGACGTTCGAAGAAAAAATGGCCCGCGAAACACGATAACATCCTTTTTTATGCCAAAAACCCCGAAAACTATACGTTCAACCGCGACAGTATCGAACGGCTCCCATACATGGCGCCGACGCTCGTCAGCGAAGAAAAGCGCAAGTTAGGCAAGTTTCCGACCGATACCTGGTGGCACACGATTGTACCGACGAACGGAAGTGAAAAAACCGGCTATCCGACCCAGAAGCCGGTCGGGATCCTGAGACGGATCATTCTTGCTTCGTCAAATCCGGGCGACCTCGTTTTGGATTTTTTCGCCGGAAGCGGAACGACCGGTGCGGTTTGTGCTGAAACGGGTCGCGATTGCATTTTGGTTGACCAGAACGAGGAGGCGATTGGTGTGATGATGAAACGAATTGAAGGGGCAGAGCTATGCTCTTTTTAGTCGCAACGCCGATCGGAAATCTAGGCGATATTACGCTGCGAGCGCTTGAAACGCTGCGGAACGCGGATTTAGTCGTTTCGGAAGATACGCGGAAAACGGGGCTGCTGCTTCATCATTTTGAAATTAAAAAGCCTCAGCTGTCCTTTCGCGAAGATAATGAAGCCCGCGCATTGCCGAAGGTAATGACCTCTTTACGCGATGGGTTGAACGTTGCGCTCGTATCGGACGCGGGTTCACCGTCGGTTTCGGATCCGGGTTTCACGTTGGTTCGTGCCTGTCTGGCTGAAGGAATCGAAGTCAGCGCTATTCCGGGCGCGACGGCGGCGGTTACCGCGCTGACGCTTTCCGGACTTCCGGTCCATTCGTTTACTTTCCGCGGATTCCCGCCGCGCCGTTCATCTCAACGGAAACGGTTTTTTGAAGCCGAGCTGAAATCGACTCATACCCAAATCTATTATGAAAGTCCTCATCGGCTGGTTGAATTCCTTCAAGATGCACTCGAAGTTTTTGGCGATCGCGACGCTGCGGTTGCGAAAGATTTAACGAAACTGTTTGAAAAGGTGGATCGAGGAACACTGAGCGAATTGCTGAATCATGCGCTGGAAACGGAGCCGCGCGGCGAATACACGGTCGTAATCGCTGGCGCGGAGGAAGAAATTGACAGCGCACGCGCTGAACGCGCCGAAAAAAAGCGCCGCTACAAGGAACTGAGTTTACGGGAACGGGGTGAATTGGCTGCAGATGCGGATTGTGCGCGTGAGGGAGAGGCGTAGGTTCGGGAATGCACCGATTTTTCATTCCGAAAGATGCTTTTCAAGCTGAGTCCGTCCTTTTTCCGGACGAATCCGCGAACCAGATTCGGCGCGTGCTGCGGTTGCGCGATGGCGAACGCGTCGCGGTTCTGGATGGGGAAGGACGCGCTTTCGAAGTCAGCGTTTTGACGGCGGGAAAAGCTTTGATTGGGAAAATTGAGCGTCCGCTGCCGGCGGATCATGAAGTTCCCTATCAATTGACGCTTCTCGCTCCGTTAACGCGGCGCGAGAAGTTCGAGTACCTGCTTCAAAAATGTACCGAGGCGGGCGTCACCCGCTTTCTCCCGACGGTTTCTGAGCGAAGTCTGGTTCAGGATCCGCATGATGCGGATGAGAAACGAAGCCGCTGGGAGAAGATTCTTAAAGAAGCGGCGGAGCAGTCGGGCCGAGATCGAATCCCGTCCCTCATGAACGCGCAGCATTTGCGTGAGGCGCTGATGATTCCGACGGCGTCCGAGTCGATCAAGCTGATTTTTTGGGAAGAAGCGGATTCAGGCTCAGCGCTGCGTAAAGTTTTCGCGGCGCGGCGCAGCACGGTGCCGGCTGCGGATGTGGTTTTAGCCGTTGGTCCCGAAGGCGGATATAGCGAAGCGGAGGTGGATTTTGCCCGTGACCATGGCTGGCAGGTTGTTTCGCTCGGAAAACGGATTTATCGTATGGAAACTGCGGCTTTGGCGTCCGTAGTCTTGACGAATTATGGATTAGAAAGTTAAATTCGGACAGGAGCAGGTCGAATGACAAAAAAATTTGCACCTTATGAACTACCGGAAGATTTTTCGAAACGAATTAATTTACCATTTAATGATGGATTACTCCTCTATCGTGCCTTGACCCACCGTTCCTTTCTGAACGAGCACGCAGACGCGATCGAAGATAATCAACGGCTCGAATTCTTAGGCGACGCCGTTTTGGGATTTATTGTCGGCGCGTGGCTGTATAACGGAATGCCGGAAATGCCGGAAGGCGATTTGACGAAGTACCGTTCTGCGCTGGTGCATACGGAGCAGCTCGCTTCGTTTGCGCGTGAGCTTGATTTGGGACGGGCGTTACGCTTGGGACGGGGAGAGATTATCGCAGGGGGACGGGATAAAACGCCGATTCTTTGCGATGCGTTTGAGTCACTGATTGGCGCGCTTTACCTCGATCAGGGGCTGGACGCTGTCCGTGATTTCATTCGTCCGATGATGACCGAAGTATTGGACGATATCATCGCGAACCGAAAGGGTGAAAACCCGAAAAGCCAGCTTCAGGAATTGCTTCAGGCGCGTGGGTTCGACGTTCCGCGCTACCAGGTTGCGCATGAATCTGGACCGGACCACGCGAAAACGTATGAAATTGACGTTTACGTTGGGAATCGGGTCATTGGGCATGGCAAGGGCACGAGTAAACAGTCTGCGACGAAGAGCGCGGCGCTTGACGCGCTCGAAAAATTCAAATTCACGGACGCCGACTGATTCGGCGGCGGATTCGGACCAATTGAAAGAGGCTGTCCCAAAATGCTTTTTGCGTGGGAAAGAGACGTGAATATCTTTTATCGTATTGCGAGATGTCCATGACTCTCTCCATCCGCTCCCCACTCCGCTGCGCTTCGGGGATGCAAGCTACCCTCAACCCCTTTCAGGGCAAGCCCCGAGGTCCCCGTGTCGAATTTGGGCGGTATTCATACAGATGCAACGGGGTTTGGGGTGTCCCCAAGAGGGGTACAGGGGAG
>DAOUFB010000179.1:0-3402 GCA_034430135.1 Flexilinea sp.
TGTCCCTCCGCGGTCGGGAGCTTATACTCGTGCCAACTCGCGCCGTTATCATACGTCCAGTAGACGAATCCGACCGGTTCTTTGAGATTTCCCCCGCTGCAAACGAGTTTCGCCCATGCGTATTGATAGTTAATATCGACGAACGTTGGGACGGACAGCTCGCAGCTGTAAGCCGGGTTCGTAAACAGGTCAGTGGGGACGTTATCTTCGGTTGGCTGCGGAAGCGGCTGTGCAGCCCAACTATTCCCGCCGTCTTTGGTTTGGTATAAAACGGTTCCCGGTGCATCGGCGGTCGTTTTGGAACTGATCCAGCCCTCCGTCGCATTCCGGAAAACAGCGCCGGTTTTTGTTCCTTTCGCCGTCAGGTTGGTTGAATCCGACGAAACCATTGTGTTCCAGCTGTCGCCGCCGTTGACCGTCGTATACAACCCGATAAATTCCAGATCCTGCGTTTGTCCGAGGGAGGCGAAGATCCAGCCGAATTGCGCCGTAAGGAACCGGATCTGGACCGACTTGAACTGTAAAAGCGTGTAACCGCTCAGCGGCAGGTCGACATCTGTCCAAGTTTCTCCGCCGTCGCGCGTGCGGTAGACCTGGACGCCTTTATCGGGGGACCAGCGATCCGTCTCCCAATACAGGATGAACGCCTGATTTACGTCGATAAAATATGCCGACGGTTCGAGATTGCGCCCGCCGTTTTGATAAAGAATCTCCGCCGGCGTGACGTTCTTCCAGTTTTCGCCGCCGTCAACAGTGCGAACGATCAGCTTCCCGATTCCGTTGGGGAGGTGACCGATACCCCAGCCGACCCCGCCATTGATCATCGTGACATCGAGGATTTCAATCGCGGTTCTTTCCGTTATCGACGTCGGCGCTAAATGAATCGGCGGCGTCGCTGTAAATAAAGCGCCGATCGCGCCCTGATCCTGACGGACGACCTGGGTCACGGTTCGGATCGCCGTCGGCGTTATTTCGGTTGGAAGAACGGGTTGAAGATCATAAATTTCAACGCCGCAGCCGCTTAGCAGGAGCGCTGACAACAGGATGATGAGGATCGAGCGGAATTTTTGCATCATGCGGCTCCGTTAGTTCGCCGCGCTGCGTCCGTCTTTTCGACGGACATAGAGCGGGAGAATTTTTGTCGGGTGATTGAAAGGCGCCGGATCGGCGGGAAGATTCGCCGCACGGACGTCGTAACCGATGAACGATTGCGGAACGGGAATAGGCTCACCGAGCGAAATATAGTCCCTGGGAAGCTCCGACGCCAGTTTGGCGATGAAATCCATCCCGGATAAATAAAGCGCATTATTGACGGTAATCAGCGTTCCGCCGTCAGCGACGAGCGGGCGGATTTTATTGATGAGCGCCAAAAATGCGCTTTGCTGATCGACGCGTCCGCGCGCAGTCTTTGAAAAGAAGGGCGGATCCAGAATGACGGTATCGAATAAGCGCTCCTCTTTGCGGAGCCGGGTCATGAGCGCGAAGAAGTCCGCGGCGATGCTCTGATAGCGTTTGGACGGAATACCCTGCCGTCTCGCTTCGTCGTCCGCGAGGCGCAGGAACGCCGGATTTCGGTCGGTTTGGACGACGCACCGTGCGTTTCCGGCGAGCGACGCCAGCCCGAGCGATCCGGTATAGGCGAAAGTATTCAAGACGGATTTACCCGCTGAAGATTGAATGAGCGTCTCGCGCAAATGCGCCGCGTCCAGATAGAAAGAGCAGTCGCGGTTCAGCGTCAGATCGATCGGATATTCAACCCCGAATTCGCGGATGCGATCTGTGCTTTGGCCGCCATGGAGATAAACGCCATTATGCGCTTCTGAGGCCTCTGCGAAGTGTTTTTTGAGCAGGATGTTCCGAATACCCGTGAGGCTGCGAAAAGCGCTTAAAAGCCCGCTAATCAGCGTTTCCGGAAGTCCGCTTTTTGCGAATGAATGCAAAACAATCGTATCCGCATAGCGATCCGCCGAAAGCTCTGGAAATCCCTCGTAAAAGCCATTAAACAGCCGAACTGCGCCGTCCGGGTCGTTAGGGCGTTGAGCCGCGGCGTTGAGAATTTTCAGTATGAGCTGGTCGATTTGTTTCGTGTCCATGGTATTAACTTACCATATTATCCTGAGATGATTTGCTTTGCGCTGGACGCTGCCCGCTGCGTTCGCGCCGGAAGACGAGGAGGAGCAGTATACAGCCCGCAAGCGACAGAGTTGTGCCGATTCGGAAACCGGGCGGTGTATAGCGAAGTTCAATCGTATGTGTTCCGGCTTCGATGGGAATCATCATGAAATAATTCAGCGCGGGATATATCGGTGCGTCTTCTCCGTCGATCGTCGCGCGCCATGCCCCGTCGTAGAAAATCGAGAGGAAGAGGTAGGGAAACTCACCGGTGCTGTCGAGGTTGAGACGGAGATGGGACGAGGAGACTTTTTCGATTGGGACGCCGCGCGGCTGAATGACCGCGGCGTAAGCGCTGAGCGTTTCGAGGTTTTCGTTATAGAAGAAACGCCCGTCCTCCGATGCGTCGTTGTCCGCTGTGACGCGGACGTTTTCGCCTTCGCTGATGAGCCCCAGACGGAACGATTCTTCGGGCTGAATGCGGATCTCTTCCGGTCCGTTGACCGTTTCGATCAGGTTAAAGCGAACGTCGGTCCTTGGAATGTACATGTAGATTGGCGCAGTGCGAGGCGCGCGAACGTCCCAATAGGTAATCCCCTCGGCGTTCGTATTCATCTCTGACTCGAGAGGCTGATAAATCGTACCTAAGTCCGTTCCGCTCAACGATTTAAACGACTGATTCAGGTTTTCATATGGGTTGTTGATATAGACGATGGTTTTAATAATTGACCTTGGAACGTAGAAAGCTATTGGGAGCGCGGCGGGATTTGCATGGATGGTTGGTTCGGCGCCGTCTTCACTTCGATCGAGAATCGCTTCGATCCCAAAAAAAGACGCAGTGCCGGCAGGTGTTCCGCGTGTCACCGTGGTCCAGTAATGTTTCTGCGTTACGCCTAAGGTGCGGAGCGGGAAGAAAACGCCGCGGTAGTCGACTGTTGAAGAATAATGGCTTAAGCCATGATAACCGAGGCGCATGGCGTCGTTATAATCGCGTGCGTCCAGATTTTCAATGCGGACGAGATCCGTCCGGTTCCTCTGAATCGACTCGAGAACGGGGGAAAAACGCTCAATCCGTTCGATATACTCCGCCATGCTTGGCGTGTCGCTGATATTCGGCTCGAGAATCGAATTGACATGAAGGCAGAGGTTCGCAAGCACAACACAGGACAACAGGACGCTTCCCGTTCGAAAGGATTTCGCCTGAACCATCGTGCAGCATATAACGAGCATGACGAAGATCGATTCAGTCAGGATCAGCGGAAGTGTTGCGAATTTGAATCCGGATAAATA
>DAOUFB010000180.1:0-13161 GCA_034430135.1 Flexilinea sp.
GATTCAATATCGCTCATTACAAAGACTTATTGTCTGAATACGAAAATATTGACGTTTCCTACGCATTACGCGAAGTCGATGACCACGCTGCCTTTTCTCCTGAATTTGACGTTCCCGTACCCTTAGGGCATTACCCAATCCGGATAGCCATTTACACAAGTTTTTACTACGAGCATGGCGCAATTCCTTGCGCCTATATCCGCTGAACATCTTGCAAACGATGAAGGCGATGCAATATTCATCGGTACACCCATGGGAATATTTCCGCACATGCGAACGGGGTTATAGTCAGGGTCAATCGCACCGATTTTGAAACCGACCCGATCCAGTTCCTCGCGTGACCGATCTGCCTGAGATGTCGCGGCAGCGCCGACACCGCAATTTTTCGTTTTTAAAAGTGCATAGATATTCCAAAGGTTCAATGTATTCGGGATTCCGGCATCCGCCATCGCGCTATTGGCTTGAGCGATGTTCGCCGCTAACTCCGCCATCTTGGAATCATAAGCGTCATCATCCCCATTACAGATTGCCCCATCGATTTCGCTGGGAAGGCGCTGGGCTTCTTCGACACAGAAGCGGATGGTTCCGATTAATTGAGATGGTTGGGTGAGTTTTTCCTCATCCTGGGCAAAGACACCGGTCGAAACGATAAGCGCGGAAAGCGCAACCAACAAGACCAACAAAAATGACTTTTTCATGGAGATAACCTCTTTTCAATACGATAAAGGCGAAGACGAGCTGTATGCTCTTACGATGACAACATTATAAAACTTTTATTTTAATTTTGTCAAGATGATTTTGTTTCAGTTTTTGTTTTTGCGGCTGTTCTGTGATATTGTCTTAGAGAATAATCCTGGGAATTATCACGCGGTTTGCTAAGATTGGGATTAGTCGGGGTGACAAAGGGCTAAACCGGCGAACGTTCGAGTAAAATGGTAGGGGATAAGTTCGATCCGGGCGATTTCCGGATCGTCGGTTTGGCTTGTGCGAATGGCTTTTTCGCGCGAGCCAGCGAAAGGATACGAAAAAAGGAACGATCATGCAAAAAGTTGAAAATGAAAAGACGAGCGGTGGGAATATTTTCGTTTCGCACCGAGCGATTTCGACGATCGCGTACCAGGCAGCGCTTGAGTCGTATGGACTCGTCGGTTTAGCGCCGAAGAACAAAGTTTCAGGGTTGGCGAACGCCCTGATCAAGGATCCAACGCAGGGTGTCTCGATTCAATACGACGGGAAAAAAGTCGCGATTGACTTATACATTGTCGTTGAATACGGAACGCGGATCACGTCGGTCGCGGCTTCGGTTGCGGACAACGTTCGTTACGCGATTGAGAAGCAGACAGGACTTCCGGTTCTCTCGGTCAACGTTCATGTCCGCGGTCTTCGCGTCAGTTCGGAATTAAAGGCGTAAGCCCGAGCGTAAGTAAGGAAAGGATCTGACAACGTAGGTTATGGAAGAAAAAAAAGATTTAACGACGCTCGATGGGCAGCAAGTAAAATCGATGATCGAGGCGGCGACGCTTTGGCTCAAAACCAACGCGCAATTAGTTAACTCCCTTAACGTTTTCCCGATTCCGGACGGTGATACGGGGTCGAATATGATGATGACGCTTCAAGCGGGCTGGAACGAGATTGCGTCTTCGTCCGGCGGCGGTGCGGGGGTCATTTTTGGCGCTGCTGCGAAAGGTGCGCTGATGGGCGCGCGCGGGAACAGCGGCGTCATCTTGTCGCAGTTCTGGCGCGGTATTGCCCGTGCGACTGAGGGACACGAAGTTCTGACGAAAGAACTTTTCTCAAAAGCTCTCCTTGAGGCGAAGTCCACGGCGTACAAAGGCGTCGTTCGACCGGTCGAAGGAACGATTTTGACGGTTCTGAAGGACACTGCGAACGAGGTTGAAGCGGGACTGGATCAGTGCGTAACGTTTGAGGATGTTTTTGCGCTGACCGCGGCGGCGGCGGATCGTTCCGTGAACCGGACGCCGGAGCTGCTTCCGGTTCTGAAACAGGCTGGCGTCGTTGACTCGGGCGGAAAGGGTTTGTTCTTTATCTTTGAAGGCTTCCTGCGCTATATCCGCAATGAACCGCTCGATACCAACCCAAACCAAATTGAAGTTAAACCGTTGGCCGACATGATTGAAGAAGAATCTTATGAGCCGGGTCAGGACTATGAAGTCGTCGTTGATTTTATTCCCAACGAAGAACTGATTCTGGAAGTTTTTTATAGCCGTCTTGAAGATATTGGCGTTTCGATTCAGGTCGGCGAGGGCGACGGAATGTACCGCATGCATATCCATGTCCCGTCGGAAAATCTTTACGAGCCGATTAACTACATTTTATCGATTGGAACCGTCACGAAAGTCGCGATCGAAAATCTCATGGTGCAGGTTGGAGAGAACGGAACGGTCAAAGTTCCTCCGATTAATTGCGAGCCGGTTATTCCGGGTCAAATCGGCGTCATCGCGGTTTCGCCGGGGGACGGCGTCGCCCATGTCTTAGCCAGTCTCGGCGCTGCGTATATCATACGCGGGGGACAGACGATGAATCCGAGTACGGAGGAGATTCTGAACGCCGTGAATTCCCTCGATACGGATAAGATTATTATCCTGCCAAACAACAAGAATATTATTCTCGCGGCGAATAACGCGATTACTCATTCTGATAAGAAGATCGCCGTCATCCGCTCGAAGAATATCCCGCAGGGGATTAGCGCGCTGCTGCAGCTTGACCCGGAAGGCGATTTTGACGCAGTCGTTGAAGCGATGAACGAGTCGCTGACGGCGGTTCAGTCGGGCGAAATTACGAATTCGGTTCGATCGGTCGACCTGAATGGCGTTCAGGTTGAAGAGGGTCAGGTCATCGTTATGCATAACGGCGAGCTGGTTTTAGCGAAAGATTCGGTTCAGGAAGCGCTGAAAGGTTTCTGCGAACGTGTTGGACTGGAAAAGTACGATACGATGTCTTTATTCTATGGGCAGAACGTCAGCGAGGCAGAGGCGGACGCGGACGTAGCGGAAATAAACCGGCTGTACCCGAACGTTGAAATCGTTTGCCACTATGGCGGACAGCCGCATTATCAGTATCTAATCTCGGTCGAATAAACTGGTTTTTAGGGAGGCGATTTCTCAAATCGGAGTCAGATCGGTTGAGATTTCGCCTTCTTTGATCCTTTTTTATATCTCTTTATCATCGATAGAAGAATATTCAGTATTTCCGCCGCTTGTTGGCGCTCCTATGTCTCAGGAATGTTAGAATTGGAACATGGAATTTTGGCAGCGAATCAAAGGGCGAATCTGGTTTCTCATTCTGATTCTGGTTATCGTAGGAATGACGGTTGATTTGAGTACGCGGATTTCGACCCTGACCTATATGAATCGGCAATACGAAACGTTAGAAGCGGACGTCGAGATTCTTCAGGTTACACTCGATGCCGCGGCGGATGAAATCGGCTATGCCGCGTCGGACACGTCGGTCGAGGAGTGGGCTCGGGTTCAGGGTTTGATGCGGAAGCCGGACGATGTCGTGATCTTACCGCTGCCCGGGACTATGTTAGCGCCGACCGCAACGCAGGTCGTGACAGTTGAGCCGGTGACCTATGAAAACTGGCAAGTTTGGTACAGTTTGATTTTTGACTAAAAGACGGGTAAGACGAACGGATCGACGAACCTGGAAAGAAAATTCGCGCGTCCCCTGACGCGGGAGGACAACGGATGACAGCAACGATTATCGACGGAACGCAAATCGCAAAAACAATTAAGGAGCAGATCGCACACCGAATTCAGGAGCGAAACCGGACCGGGTTGCAGACGCCGGGTTTGGCGACGGTTCTGGTTGGCGACGACCCTGCGTCACGAATTTACGTCCGGAACAAGATTCGAACCTGTGAGGCGCTTGGGATTCGCTCCGTTTCGCATTCACTCCCCGCAGATACGACACAACGCACGCTCGAAGAACTCATCGACTATTTAAACACGGATCCGAAAATCCATGGAATTCTCGTTCAGCTCCCGCTTCCGGATCAGATCGATGAATATCGGATTCTTTCTCTCTTGAATCCTCAGAAGGACGTTGACGGTTTTCATCCGATTAATGCTGGAATGTTGTCCCGAAAAGAAAGCGAACCGTGGTTTATTCCCTGCACGCCGGCGGGGATCCTGCGCTTGATTCATTCCGTTCGGTCGGATATTACCGGGTTGAACGCGGTTGTGATCGGGCGCTCCTCGATTGTCGGGATGCCCACGGCTCAGCTCCTATCCCGTCACAACGCGACGGTTACCATTGCGCATAGCTATACCGTAGATCTTCCCTCGATTGCGAAGCGGGCGGATATCCTCGTCGCCGCGGCTGGCGTTCCGAAGCTCGTCACTGCGGATTGGGTCAAGCCCGGCGCGATCGTGATTGACGTTGGAATCACGCGGGTTGACGATCCAACGAGTGAAAAGGGCTATCGAATCGTTGGTGATACGGATTTTGAGGCAATTCTGCCGATTGCCTCAGCTGTAACGCCCATGCCGGGAGGAGTAGGTCCGATGACGATTGCGATGTTGATGCGGAATACGCTCTTAGCTGCGGATCGTTGTGCCTACCAGAATTGACTTTTTTCACAATACCTGATATTTGATTGGATTGGAACGGGAGATTTGTCATATTGTCGGACAATCTGTTTCGCGGTATAGTCAAGCAATAAATTAAGATTTAAGATCGAACGAAGTAAGGAGGAATCGATGTTTTCTCGGGACAATTCAAATTTATCTTTATTCCAGAAGTTGCAGGATGATTTAGCGGCGGAAATTCAGGAAACCCCTCCTGGCGAGCGGTTGCTGTCCGAACCTGAATTATCGGTGAAGTTAGGCGTCTCGCGAACGACGTTGCGTGAAGCGATGCGAATGTTCGAGGGTCAGGGGCTGATTCGGCGGCGTCAAGGCGTTGGGACGTTCGTCGTTGACGCACGGCAGACTATCGAATCGACGTTCGATGTTCTGGAAAGTATCGAAACGCAAGCGCAGCGCTTGGGCTTGAGCATTGTCATGGGGCATCATGAAACCCGGACAGATTTCGCGGGCGAGGAGTACGCGAAGAAATTCGGCGTTTCGCCGGATACACCGGTTCAGACGATTTCCCGTTCAATTAACATCGGAGATCGTCCGGTCGCTTTTTTAGTGGATACACTTCCGGTGTCACTGCTGGCGCAGACGAGTTATTCAAAAGGGATCGAATTCAGCGGATCAATTCTCGATTTACTTATTCGCGAACGTCCTCAGCTCATCTCTCATTCCGAAGCGATTATTTCCGCCGTGCCGGCTGCCTCGATTATCGCAAAACGTCTCCAGCTCCAGCGCGGGGATCCGATCCTGAAGTTAGACGGAAGCCTGTTCAATAAGGAAGGTCAAATTATCGACATTTCTCAGTCATATTATGTTCCGGGCTTTTACAAGTTCCGTGCCGTGCGTCAGATCGGGTAAAAAGGTCGCTTTGTGATGAACCAGCGGGAAAAGGAAGACGGGTCAATCGGTTTGGCGTTGGTGACGCTGATCGTTTTGACCTATGGGCTTCCCGTCCTTTTCGGCTGGTTCGGGTTCTATGGGGACGACTGGATTTATATCTATAACCAGCGGTTAGCGGGGGCGAAAAGTTTCATTGAATTTGTCCGCTGGGATCGCCCTTTTTCTGCGTGGGTCTACGTCCTGAGCGGGGCGGCGTTCGGAACGTCGCCGATCCTGTACCATGTCCTCATTCTCTCGCAGCGGGTTTTCGCCGCGATCCTTTTCTTCGCGACGTTGCGGATTCTTTTCCCGAAGCGGAGACTTGCGGTTGCGGCAGCGTCATTCCTGTTCGCGCTTTATCCGGGCTTCAAGCAGCAGCCGATCGCGGTTCAATTCATTCTGCATTTTGCGTCGATGGATTTATGCTTGCTGTCGATGTGGTGGATGGTTCGCGTGGCTGTGGGACGGGTCAACGGTCCCCGCGCGGCGGTCGGGACGGTTTTCATGGCGTTGCTGGCGGCGCTGGGGTTATTCTCCTGCGAATATTTTACGGGTTGGGAGCTGTTGCGTCCGGCGCTGATTTGGGTCGCGCTCTCGGGTCATGGGTCTGAGAACTTGTCGTCCATGAGACGGCTTACGGCGGTGATTCGCGCCTGGTTCCCGTACCTGCTCGGGACGGCCGGCTTCCTGATATGGCGCGTATTTATTTTCTCGTTCCAAACGTATCAGCCGAAGCTGCTGAATGAGCTCAACGATAGCCCTGCGCAGGGATTAGCGACCATGACTCGGCGCGTCTTAAGCGACCTGAACGTCGTGACGATCGAAACGTTCCGGAATACATTTAAACAACCTTCCGGTTTGGGACGACGATTGATTTTCGGCGGGGTCATCCTCGTATCTTTCACGGTTCTAACGATCGTCTTTCGTTCTATTCCTTCGTCCGTTTCTGACACGGCGGACGATTCTCAGGGCGAACGACGCGACCTTGGCTGGCTCGTCGTCCTGGGGTTTTTGGCGCTGCTTACGGCGGGCGTTCCGTTCTGGGCGACGCTTCTCCCGATCGAAACCTCTTTTCCATGGGATCGCTCGACGCTCCCATTTGGCTTTGGGGTTGCGCTTCTCTTCGCGGGACTGGTCGGCGCTTTCTTTCGGCGCGGCGCCGCCCCGTTCGTTTTCGCTTTTCTCGTCGCTCTGTCGGCGGGGTCACATGCGGTTAACGCCATGATTTACCACGACGAAACGGCGAAATTGAACGACTACTTTTGGCAGCTGTCCTGGCGCGCGCCAGCGATTCAGCCCGGGACGACGGTCGTTTCGGCGGACATTCCGCTGGACCGGACGAGCGATAACGATCTGACCCCGATTTTGAATTGGCAATATGCGCCGAACCTGAGAGGGTTCGCGTACGATTATAAGTACTTTGACCTGCACCTGCGTTACCGTGATTATTTCGTGGAGATGGCGGAGGGCGAACCGTTTCAGCATGATTATCGGTCGCACCGGTTCGCCGGAAACACGGGGCAGATTCTGGCGCTGACGTACAAGGTCGGCGGCTGTCTTTGGCTTCTATCGGGGCGCGACGCAGCGTTCCCGGGTTTGGGCGCTGATTTGGCGTCGCTCATCCCGCGTTCGGATTTTCAGTGGATCCAGCTGGAAACGGTTTCGCCCGCGATCCCGCCGGCGGCGATCGGCGCAGAACCTGAGCATGGGTATTGCTATGCGTTTCAGCAGCTGCGAAAAGCGGAGCAGGCGGATAATCTCGGATCTGCACGGGAAATCGTGACTCAGGTTGAAGCGGAGGGGTTAGCGGCGCAGGCGCATGACCCATTTGATTTGATTCCGCTGGTCAGCGCGGCGGTGGCGCTTGGGGAAGATGGGTTGGCGCGGGAATATGCCGACCGTGTTTTGGCTCATGACGGAAACCGCGGTTTTCTCTGCTCCTACTTGAAGCGGGCGATTTACAGCGGTGAAAGCGCGGAAACGCGCGGTGAACTTTCCGCGGCGATTGGCTGCGATGATTGAGAAGAAGATTGATGATTTAGAGAAAGCGAGATGATGAACGATGCATAAGTTTCTTGGCTATACGTGTTCCCTTTGCGGAAAGGATTATGGCGCAGATTTTGAGGGATATGTCTGTCCCGAGGATGGCGGAAATTTAACCGTCCGGCTTGACGTTGACCGCATTCGTAAAGAAACGAAGCCAGAGCAGATTTTCGCTTCGAACGAACGATCCCTCTGGCGCTATGAACCGCTGCTTCCGGTTCAGGATCCGGGTTTCGCAGACACGCCGATCCATACGTCCGGGTGGACACCGGTTTTCCGGATGAACCAGCTTGAAAAAGAAATCGGCGTTCAGGCGCTTTACGTCAAAGACGAAGGGCGCAACCCGACCGCGTCATTTAAGGATCGCGCCAGTTCCATCCTCATTGCCCGCGCGAAAGAAATCGGCGCGAAAACGATTGTGACCGCGTCGACGGGAAACGCTGGCGCAGCGTTGGCAGGCATGGCGGCGGCGACGGGCTGGCACGCGGTCATCTTTGCGCCGAAATCCGCGCCGCCGGCGAAAATCGCACAGCTCCTCGTCTTTGGTTCGGACGTTATCCTCGTCAATGGCAACTATGACGCTGCGTTCGACCTCTCGGTTCAGGCGGCGGAAAAATACGGCTGGTACTGCCGGAATACGGGATATAACGCGTTTACAGCGGAAGGGAAGAAAACAGCGGCATTTGAAATCTGGGAACAGCTGATCGTCGGACGACAGCTTGATCCGGCGAAGCTCGTCGTTTTCGTCTCCGTCGGCGACGGAAATATCATCTCCGGTATTCATAAAGGATTTAAGGATCTGGTTGATTTAGGCTGGATCGAACGCGCACCGCGGATTATCGGCGTTCAGTCTGAAAAATCTGCCGCGGTCTATAACGCCTGGGCAGCGGGCAACGAGACGATCGTTCCGGTCAGCGCGACGACGTTCGCGGATTCGATTTCGGTTGACCTGCCGCGCGACGGCGTTCGTGCCGTTCGGGCTGCGACGGAAACGGGAGGCGCCTATATCGCCGTTCCGGATGAAATTATTTACAGCGGTATCAGCGAGCTTGGAAAGTACGGCGTTTTCGCCGAACCCGCGGGGGCGACGGCTTACGTCGGAATGCTGGAAGCGGCGCGGCGCGGACTTATCGGGACGGAAGATCAGGTTGTCGTCGTTAATACCGGCTCAGGCATGAAGGATATTCGCTCTGCGGTTGTCGCGACCGGCGAGGCAAAATCGATCGATCCGACAATGTCCGCGCTGGAAGCGTTTCTGGCGGAGCGTTCGAAATGAAACCGACATATAGTGTCGTCGTTCCGATCTATAACGAAATCGAGGTGCTTCCGGTTTTAGTGGAGCGCCTGACGAAGGTCATGGATCAGACGGGCGAGCCCTGGGAAGTCGTTATGATCGACGACGGCTCAAAGGACGGCTCTTCAGAGAAAATGCGCGAAGTCTGTCAGACTGACCCGCGTTTCCGCTCCATCTTTTTCGCGCGGAACTTCGGTCATCAAATTGCCGTCACCGCTGGAATGGATTACACACTGGGCGACGCGGTCGTCGTTATTGACGCGGATCTTCAGGACCCGCCGGAAACGATATTGGAGCTGATCGCGAAATGGAAAGAGGGCTACGAGGTCGTTTACGCGGTCCGCGGTGAGCGCGAGGGCGAAACCTGGTTCAAGAAGGCGTCCGCGGCTGCTTTTTACCGCCTGATTTATAAGATTACCGATGTTGATATTCCGCTCGATACCGGCGATTTCCGCCTGCTTGATCGGAAAGTCGTCGACATTATGGGACGGATGCGCGAGAAACACCGCTTCCTGCGCGGGATGTCGTCCTGGATCGGCTTTAAGCAGGTTGGCGTCACCTACCATCGCGCAAAACGCTACGCCGGTACATCTAAATACCCGTTCAAGAAGATGATCAAGCTGGCATGGAACGCGGTCACCGGTTTTTCCTATGTCCCGCTTCAACTCGCGACCTACCTCGGTTTCATCGTGGCGGCGCTGGCGATCATCCTGATTCCGATCGTCGTGTTTCTGCGCCTGATGGGGACGGAGCTCATCGGTCAGGCGACGACGCTGATTTCGACGCTTTTCTTAGGCGGGGTCCAGCTGATTTGCATCGGGATTATCGGCGAATATTTGGGGCGGATTTATGACGAGGTCAAGGCGCGTCCGCTGTACGTTACGCGCGAGGTGACCGTTTCGATGTATGACGAAGGCGGGGTCCCGCCGAAAATTCAGGAGTAACGCGGCTTTTCAACCCGCGATTCGACGAATAAAATATTTACACAATAAAAGGATGGACTAAAGATGGCACGTATTGATTTATCGATTCACCCGGAACGACGCAAGCACGCGGTTGATCGCGCGCGTGAACGGAAAATCATCATTCCGACTTATGAACAGCAGATGCACCCGGAACGCATTCCAGCTCGGATCAAGGAAAACCTGAAGGGGATTGGTCTCTGGGATATTGATCCGAACAACCTGTTCCGCATCACGTGGAAAAATGAACCGACCGTTAAGGGCGGCGGATTCGGCGGTGTCAACTTTATTGAGCTGCCGTCGTCGCTGACCGGCGTTGACGCCCGAATTGTTGCCTTGGTTGGGAAGTGGTTCCCGACGGGTGCGCATAAGGTTGGCGCGGCGTACTCCTGCCTCGTTCCGCGGCTCGTTACGGGTCAGTTCGATCCCACGACCGAAAAGGCTGTTTGGCCCTCGACCGGCAACTATTGCCGCGGCGGTGCGTATGACTCTGCGCTCCTCGCCTGCAAGTCTGTCGCGATTCTTCCGGAAGGCATGAGCCGCGAACGCTTTGCATGGCTTGAGAATGTCGCCGATGAAATTATCGCGACGCCGGGGACGGAATCGAACGTTAAGGAAATCTTCGATAAGTGCTGGGAACTTCGCCGCTCGGGTCAGGAACTGATGATCTTCAATCAGTTCGAAGAGATGGGCAACTACCTCTGGCACTATAACGTCACGGGTACTGCGATGGAAGAAGTTTACAAGCAGATTGCAGGTCCGAACAGCCGCTTCGCTGGCATTTGCTCGAATACGGGTTCCGGCGGTACGATCGCGACGGGCGACTTCCTTAAGACGCTTCATCCGGATATCAAGATTGTTGCTTCCGAAGCGCTCCAGTGCCCGACGCTCCTCAATAACGGTTTTGGCGCGCACCGCATCGAAGGTATCGGCGACAAGCATGTCCCGTGGGTCCATAACGTCCGCAATACCGATTTCGTCACCTCAATCGATGACAACGCAACGGTTCATCTCCTCCGCCTCTTCAACGAACCGGAAGGACGCAAGTACTTACTGGATCAGGGCGTCCCGGCGGCGATAGTTGACAATTTGGATTTGATGGGCTTGTCTGGCGTTGCGAACCTGTTGTCTGCGATCAAGTTCGCGAAGTATAACGAACTGACGAGCGACGACATCGTTATGACGCTGTTCACGGATTCGCTCGAACTCTACGGAACGCGCTTGAATGAATATACGGAAGAATTTGGTCCGTTCACGCGTGACGACGCGGCGTTCAATTTTGGGCGCTACCTGATGGGTGAGAATACGACGAATATGCTCGAACTGACCTATGAAGATCGAAAACGCATCCACCACCTGAAGTATTACACGTGGATCGAACAGCAGGGCCGCTCCTCTGAAGAGCTGAACGCGCAGTGGTACGATCGCTCGTACTGGACCGAAATCGCGGCTCAGCGCGAAGAGATCGATAAGCTGATCAATGAGTTCAACGCGGAAGTTGGTCTGCTCTAAGCTGTGTCATAAAACTAAAAAACGGAACCGATTTTGGTTCCGTTTTTTAGTTTCGATAAAATTCTTCCGCTCCTAAAACGTCTTCTGGAGCTTTTCGTCGGGTATCGGAAATTCGACGGTAAAACTATCCGTGATAGGCTCAGACAGCCAAATCCGCTCAAAGCCGTTCGCATCGAGAAAGACCACCTGAATCCGCGGGTTCAATACCAGGAAGCGAAGTGACGCGGATTCAATCTCTCCTGAATACAGGGTATATGGATTAATGCCGGTTACGTCGCTTGCCGCGTACTGGATCGAACGTGTTTTTCCGTCTTCCGGAATTTCTATCTCGGAGAAAGCCGAATAAGGCGCGACGCCAATGCCGCTGGATATGATCCCGTTTAAGAAAAAACTTACCGCTTCTTCCGGAGACGAAATATCCGCGTCCATAAAATCCACTTCCTCCGCGAATTTAAATTGAATGCGATTTAACGCGGACTCAATTTCCTCAAGGCGAAAGCTGATTTTTTCTTTCGTCAACCACGCTGTATTTTCGATTTTGTCGAAAATCGATCCTTGTTCCTTAAGAAATTCGATCGTTTCAGGCGACGAAAAGGTAATCCGGAAATTGTTTGAACGAAAAATTGGTGCGCTGGTATTCCGTGACGTCGAGTTTAGCCGTAAATCGAAATCCCCTATCAGGTTTTGGGACGATACCAGCTGGGTGTACAGAATACGATCCTGCGCGGTCAACCCCGCCTCCGGGAACGTTTTATTAAAGGCAATCGGAGCACATTCGCGAGTCCCATCGTATGACGGAAGTTTTGCCAGCGCTTTTTCACAATCTTCTGCGTCGCCCGAGAGGACAAAGGAAACGGTTAACTGCCCGTCCTTAAATTCCGACGTAAAATCCGCGATGCGAAGCTCGGATTCTGTGACAAAGGCTCGCTGCTCCGCGAAAACACCTTTCGCGAATAAAAGGCAGCAGATCAGGAAGAGCGGAATTATTTTTTTATGGATCATACGTTCTCCTTTCAAATCTCAACTCAAGCCATTAATGGAAATCGAATCTGAAAAAGAAACTTATAACTAGTATCCTTTTTATAACAGCCGCTAATAAGACCCTTGCCATTTGGGACTATAAATATTGCCTGGACCCTCGTACAACCATTCAGTTCTGCTTGTGTCCTCTATTCTGACCCAACCACCACAGGTTAAACTTCCGTCTTGCGTGTTGCGGCTGCATGCCCTAGCTTTTACAACACCATTATAAAATACGAGTGGTTTAAAAGTCGCCTGGAAATTGTAATTCTCTCGATACCAACATAATATGCCCTTTCCGACACCTAAATCTACACTTTCACCACACCAATGCCCATTCGGCCCACGCGACATGATCTCATATACCTCCAGCTCCTGCTCAGGGGTCAGTCCAATTAACTCCGTAACTACTGGAGACAGCGAGGTTTCTTCGCTCTGCCCATAAACGGTGCTAAAACAGATAGCGGTTATCATCACCAAACTAAAGATTAAAAACTTTTTCATGACAAACTCCTTAACACGATTAAACATCAACTTAACCAACAAGCGGTGCAAACGAAATACTGAACCCCAAAAAGAACTGCAGCTAAACAAAAACTTTTTTTATTTAGCTGATGCTAAAATACCATAAAAATATATTTGCGTCAAGCGGTTGTCTGGATCACGACGCCTTATCAGGGTTTCCCGGGCCCTGATTTTTATTCCCAATCATGCCCAGTGCTGTTTTCGCGAGCGAACCCAACGCGGCTGAGACCAGATTCCGGTCCGATTCATCCATATTTTGAATCGCGTTAAGATAGGTTAATGGGTTTTGAACCAGGCTGAGCCACATTTCGGAGCCGAACGTTTT
>DAOUFB010000181.1:0-8114 GCA_034430135.1 Flexilinea sp.
TGTCGAATTTAGGCGGTATTCATACAGATGCAACGGGGTTTGGGTCGCTTGCATCCCCGAAGCGCGCAGCGGAGCGGGAGAGGCCCCTGGTATGGATAATATATACTTTTATCAATGTCGACAGATCTCCGAGCCAAAGGCAAGTGGGGTCATTGTCGACATTGACTTTAATAAAAAGTGAACATTATCCAATCCCATATTTGTTTTGGGACAGCCTCTTTTTTTCCTTTCCAAACAGCTGCAAACTTTACGGAGAAGGCGGAACCTCCGGCGGGGCCACGGCCGTTTCCTCTCCTCCCACACCGCTGTTCTCCGGCGTGGGGGCGGGGGAATCACCGCCGCCAATGATTAGGGTCGGTGTTGCATCCGTGCCGGTAAAAGCAGGTATTTCAGGAACCGCCGTCGGTGGCACACAGGCATTCTGGACAGCCGTCGCCGTCTGCGCAACAAATTCAAGCGCCGACTTTGACAATGCCTCATTGAAATAATCGCGGGCGAGACAATACTGATCCGTTCCCGGTTCATTGTTGTTGATGTATTGATAACCCCATTGATAACTCGCCTCAACGTACCGCTCCAGTGCCGTTTTACCCGAACTTCGATCGTACATATTCGGGTTCGCGGTGGCAGCGTCCTTATAATAGTTATAGGCTTTTTCCCAGTTAATTTCCCAGAAACCAGCGCCCGCTAAGTAGTTTCGCGCCGAAATACGGGCGTTATTTGCCTCGGCGTCAATCGGACCAAACGCTTCAGAAAGGGTAATCTTATAAATTCCCGGTTCGAGATAACCCTGCCCAATTTCCTGGATTCCCAAATAGCGGAGCGTAATATAGTACAAGCTGTCGACCGTGAGCGATTCAAATTCAAGATTCTTATCACGCAGCGCCTTCAATGTTTCCAACGTCTGGCGCCATTCCTTCGCGGCAGCCTGAGACCGCGCCGCATTGAGCATGTCTTCCTCGCCGCGTAAATCAGCCGTCGGCGTCGGTTCGGGCGTTGAAGTTATCATCGGCGTCGCTGTTGCTTTCGGCGAGAGCTGAATCTGAACTTTCATGTATTCTTCCGCTGCGCCTGGAAGATTCGGGTCAACTTTGAGGACCCATTCGAGTCTCGTTTTCGCGTTCTCATATTTCTCGGCAGCAATATCCTGAAGCGCCAGCTGGAACTGCTGCGAAGCGGCTTTGATCCGCTGTTCATTCGCTGCCGACTGTCGAGCGCTAATTGCCGTGTTATAGCCTAAGACACCGCCTCCGATCGTCAACAACAGGAACAGGACAATCCCCATAAATACCCAACGTCCAAAGCCATCGCCTTTCGGTTTTTGAATTTTCACCTTCTGAGGCTTTTTGCCCGGCTGCTGAGGCGCTCCTTGCGGAGGAAGCTGCATCCCCGGGCGCGGAGCTCCGCCCATTTGACCGGGATACACCATGCCTTGCCCTTGTTGCGGGTATCCCTGCTGAGCGCCTTGAGGATAAGCCTTACCCTGCGGAGCTTGATAATACCCCTGCCCTGGTTGAGCCTGCGGCTGGTTCGGCTTGTTTTGGTATGGATTCGTTGGATTTCCGTTCATCCTTTTTTCTCCTATCCTTCGTTTCAATTCGACGAATCGAACGTTTTCCTTAAAAGTTCTTCAGTAATCGGATCTCAGGCAAGACAAACGGGACATATACCGCGGCAGCGAGACCGATACCCGCTAAAGATTTTACCAGATTCATCATCGGCGTTCCGGAATTCAGAAGAGGAAGTGAAATCAGGTTTGAATAGACGATGAACCATAAGACCATGGCTGAAACGATCGCCCCGACGGCAGCCCGCGCGGTCGCCCACATATCAAAGGTCGTCCCGATCGAAATGCGTCGATCGAGGTTCGCCTCGCCCGTTTCACCAAATATCCGTGCGCCGGGAATCCGGGATAAAATTCGGCTCCGACGGACCGGATCGAACTTAAGCCAAAATATCAAAAGCAGTGCTTGCGCAGTAAAGGCGAACGAATCCGATAAGCTAATTCCAGCGACACCGACCGTTCGATAAAGCCCCAGTCCAAAACCGACAAACAAGATGAAATTGATGATCGTTGCTAAAAGCGGCGAGAAAGCATCCTGCTGTGCGTAGAAAGAACGATTGGTCACTTCTAACAAGCAATGTCCCGTCAAGCCAATCAGGAAACCAGCCAGCGTCCAAACGAGCATCGACGTTTCCACCGTGCTCAAATCCAAGGCAAAGGACGCCAACGGACCTACGCCCAGCCCCATAATCACCGCACTTCCAAACGTCAGAGCCACAACGAGACGCAGCGCTTTCGTGAATACCGCTTCAAACTCCGCCCGCTTTCCTTCCGCGATAAAAATCGAAAGCGATGGCAAAAGCGCTGTTCCCAACGCGGTTCCGATCAGCGTTTCCGGCAACTGCTGAAACATATATCCATAGGAAAGCGCCGTAACAGAACCGGAAGTCAGCCGTGAAGCGAGATTGTCGCGGAAAATGAAGATCAGTTGAACGAAGAAGACGGTCAGGATGCGCGGAACGAGAATCCGTAACATCCGCCGAACGTTCGGCTCATTCAGCTCACATACCGGCATCCAGCGGAATCCCAACTGGATCAGACCTGGAAGCTGAACCAGTAAATGAAGCACGGCGCCAAGGATAACCCCGTAAGCAAGCCCGCGGATGCCCAGCCCAAACGCAGGAACCGACCGACCGAAAATTGAAGCGCCTTCCGCCGGCGCCAGAACGACCGCGCCGAATATCTGACCCACGTTATAGAATAACGGCGCGAGCGCAGGCAGGAGAAACCGCTGATTCGACTGAAGCGCGCCAATCATCAACCCGCTTATCGAAAAAATCAACGTCGCGATCAGGTTCAGCCGCATCAAAGAAACGACGTCCGCCTGCTGAGCTGGTGAAAATCCCGGGGCGATACCAAATTCCGACGTTACGATCGTCTCAGCGAACAGCCAAATTATGAGCGAAAGAACGAATGACGCGAGAAACGTAAGGTTCAAAATCGACGAAAAAACTCGCCATGAATCCGCGAGTGATTTCTTGCTGATGACGTCCGTCAGCACCGGAATCACGACCATCGCCATCGCTCCGCCGCTGATTAAAATAAAAAGCATATCCGGCAGGTTGTTGGCAATATTAAAGACATCAAGCTCATGTCCAAGTCCGAAAGTACGCGCGATGATAAGTTGGCGAAGAATCGCCAGGATCTTATCCGCGCCGAAACATACGACCAAAAGGACTGACGTTTTAGATAGAGACGAAAGTTTCATGGATGAATTTTAACTGATAAAATAGACGGATGAAAATTCAAAACGAAACACCTGAAACACCTGAAACGGAACGGTTAGCCCCCGGTCTCTACGTCGTATCGACCCCAATTGGCAATTTTGACGATTTTACCTTGCGCGGGCTTGATATCCTGCGCCGCGCCGATATCCTCGTTTGTGAAGAATTTCGGAACGGAATGCGCCTGCTCAAGAAAATCGGCGTCGAGAAAAAAGAAATCCTGACGCTGAATGAGCATAATGAAAAGGAACAGTTAGATACCTGCCTGTTAAAGATTGTGACCGGATCGTCCATCGCGCTCGTATCCGACTGCGGCACGCCGCTTTTCTCCGACCCGGGTCACCAGCTCGTCAAAGTCATCACGGACGCGGGTTACCGAGTCGTCCCCATTCCGGGCGTCTCCTCGCTCATGGCAGCGCTCGCCGCGACTCCGGCTCATCTAAAACAGTTCTATTTTGCTGGATTCCTCCCTCGCGTTGAGTCAGAACGCACCGCTGAGTTAAAACGGCTGAATCTGCTCCGCGTGCCGGTTGTCTTAATGGACACGCCGTATCGGATGACCGCGCTCCTAAAAAGCGTCGCGGCGACGTTTGGAAAAAATCGGCTGGCGACGCTGGCGATGAACCTGACCGAACCGAATGAACGAATCCTGACCGATACCGTAACGACGATTTTAAACAAGGTCCAGAACCTTAAAGCGGAGTTCATCCTCATCCTCCACGCCTAAACACGTCTTCCCGGACGTCTCGTTAAACTGGGTCAAAACGGATACCTACAGGAAGAATCACATATTTTTTGCCAGACCTTGACAGCTATAAATTACCTGCTAAAATTCAGTCCGTTGTTCAGGGTCGAAGCAGGACAGAGCGACACAAGAAAGCACGCCCCCATCGTCTAGGGGACCAGGACGCAACCCTTTCAAGGTTAAAACAGGAGTTCGAATCTCCTTGGGGGTGCTGAACGCTCGGGAAACCGGGCGTTTTTTGTTGGATCATCCAATTTCCCGTTTCAAACTCCTGCTCCTGTTTTCATGTATAATTCTAAGATGGTTAGCGCGTCGCTGCATTGCGGCGCAGAACGGATCAACATGGAGCAAAGCAAATCGATGAATGCGAATGTCCGAGAAGAAGCCGATTTCGATACAGAGCGGATAGCCGCAGTCCGAATGGGGAATACACCGGACGACAAAACCCCGGAAAAAACGTCGTCCTCCAGCGCGAAAGTTTGGATCACAGTCGGCATTGTCCTCATCTTGATGCTTGCGGCGCTGATCGCGGTTATGATCCTCGCCCCCACTGAAACCGTCGCCAAAACGAAAAACATCGCCATTATTGTCAGCGTTTTTTCGTTTGTCCTCCTCCTCGCTTCGCTTTTTATCTTGATCTTCCAGTTATCGGCGCTGACGAACCTTCTCCGAGTCGAAGTAAAACCCATCCTGAAAACAACCCAGGACACGGTTAACAACGTAAAGGGAACGGTTAGCTTCATGAGCGATAAGGTCGTCGAACCCGCGATCAACGCTGGTGCGAAAGTTGCCGGTTTTAAACGCATTACATCTATTATTTTTAGCAAGAAATAGGAGTTGAATCATGTCAGATAAAGATAGCAGTTTTGAATTTTTCCTCGTCGGCTTCATTGCCGGATGCGTCTCCAGCGCAGTTGTGTCAGTTCTTTTCGCGCCGAAGAGCGGCGAAGAAACCCGAAACCTCATTCGCGAAAAGTCGGAGGATCTTATTAATAACGCGAATCAGTCGCTCGATAAGGTCTACAAGCAGGCTGAAATCGCGACGAATAACGCCGTCGAGAAGCTCAACCAATTCGCGGAAATCGCCCGTGAACAGTCGGATACATTAAGCCAGCGCGGACGCGAACTTCTCCAGCAGGCGCAGGAAAAAATTCATGCCCAAACTCAGGGAATGGATGGTGAAGGTGAAAGCGACGAAATTCTAACCGTCGCAGAAATGTAAAAAGAATGGAATAAGTAAATTAAAAATGAATAATAAAAAGTATATTGGTGCATTTTTCGCAATTCTGATGACCTTATGCCTCCTCGCATCCGGTCAAATCGTTTCAGCGCAGTCGCCCGTCGTCCAGACGGTCAACGGCGTTGAATTTACCGCGGATCAGTATATCGAATCCGCTCAGTTCTACCGCTTCAATCTCATCCAGCAGTACAACTACTATCTAACAATTTACCGTATGTACGGTCTCGAAGTCGGTTCGGATTTAAACGATCAATTCGAAGAAATCTTAGGACCGGACGGAGCCGATAAAGTCCGCGAAGTCGTTTTGTCCAACGCCGCACGTCAGGTTATCATCGCAGCCGAAGCTGAAAAAGCAGGGCTGAGCGTTAGCGACGAAGAAATCGACGAACGTATTAAATCGCTCTTTGGCTTCGACGAGACCGAAAACAGCGAGAAAACCGAAGAAGCGACGGAAGAATCGCTCGATGCGTTAGGCGCAGAATCGGTCAATACAGAGCCGGAAATCAACAAGGAACTCGAATTTCGGAAGAAGTTAGACGAATATTTCGAAACCTACGTTGGGGACGCATTCTCGTTTGACTTTTTCAAAGGTGATGTCCGCGCCATGTTGCTCGAAGAAAAGCTCCAGGCTTACGTCGTTGGAGAATCTGACGAAGTCTACGAACAGGAAATGGTCAAAGCTCGCCACATCCTCGTTGAAACCGAAGAAGAAGCGATCGCGCTGCGAAAACGGTTGGACGACGGGGAAGATTGGGCGACGATCGCCGCTGAAAATTCGCTCGATACCGGAAATAAGGACAACAGCGGAGACTTAGGCTGGTTCGCACGCGGCATGATGGTCAAACCGTTCGAAGAAGCAGCCTTCGCGCTCGAGCCGGGACAAATCAGCGACCCGATCAAGTCTGATTTCGGCTATCATATCATCGCGCTCGATGAAAAAGAAATGCGCGAAATGGAAGGCGCTGACCTTAAGGAGGCTCAGGAAGTTACATTCGCGAAATGGTTCGAAGAGATCGAAAAGAACTACACGATTGAAACGGACGATGCTGTGAAAGATATCGTCGTCGACAAGCCGGTCTTCGAACCGTACGTCCCGACCCCGACCGAAGTTTCGCCGTTAGACGAGCTTACTGAGACCGTCCCAGCGCCGTAAAGCTGAGAAGTTCTTTATAAAAAATTTAAACCCCGTTGAAATAAGTTCAGCGGGGTTTTTCATAATATAGTTGCTAAGCGTTCGATTCTTTCAGAATCCTAAAAAGGTAAGAACGAATAAAATACCGAAAGCTATAATTCCGATGTCGAGTAGAATTAAGCGACCAACTCAAATAAGGAGCGCAAAAACATGCTCAGAAAATTTATTTCTTACTACCGCCCGCACAAAGTACTATTCATCATTGACCTCATCTGCGCCTTTTGCGTCGCGCTCCTCAATCTCCTTTATCCGCTCATCACCAAACAGGTTATCAACGTTTACGTTCCGGAACGCAACCTAAGACTCTTAATCTGGTCGTCTGTGTTCCTTCTTTTCGTCTATCTCGTGAAAATGGGGCTTAATTTTATTATTCAATACTGGGGGCATATCGTCGGCGTCCGCATGCAAGCCGATATGCGCAGCCGCCTTTTCAAACACCTGCAAAAAATGCCTTTTTCGTTCTACGATCAGCATAAGACCGGTTCCCTCATGAGCCGCATGGTCAACGATCTTCAGGATATTTCTGAATTAGCGCATCATGGACCAGAAGATTTTCTCCTTTCGACGCTGACGATTCTCGGCGGATTGATCATGATTGGACGGATCCAGCTTCCATTAGCGCTCATCGTCGCTTCAGTCTTGCCATTCATGATTCTTTTCGGACTAAAAACACGTAAAAACCTGAGTCTGGCGTTCCGTGCCACACGTGAAAAAGTCGCCGGAATTAATCAATCGATAGAACAATCCATTTCCGGCGTCCGCGTCTCGCGCGCTTACAACAACGACGAATTTGAATACGAAAAATTTTCGACGGCAAATTCCGGCTACGTCGGCGCACGCGGCGACGCATATAAACAAATGGCAATTTTTTATTCAGGCTTAAACCTCATGAGCGACTTGCTCTACCTGATCGCGCTCTGCTCCGGCGGTCTTTACTTTTACTTCGGAAAAATCAATATCGGCGAATTTACTTCATTCATCCTTTACATCACCGCCATGCTGACGCCAATCCGAACCCTCGTTCAATCGTATGAGCAGCTCCAACTCGGCATGACCGGATTCGAACGCTATCTCTCCATTCTCGAACACGAACCGGAAAGCAACGGGACGCTCATTCCGTCCGTCCCACTCCGCGGCAATATCCGATTCGACCACGTCACCTTTTCCTATCACGATGACGAGAACGTGAAAATGGTCGTTTCCGATCTTTCGCTCGAAATTCAAGCAGGCTCAACCGTCGCGATCGTCGGTCCGTCCGGCGCGGGGAAATCGACGCTTTGCAACTTGATCCCGAAGTTTTATCCGATCGATTCTGGCGTCATATCGATTGATGGATACAATATCGACGAACTCGATAACGGCTACCTTCGAGGCAACATCGGCGTCGTCGCACAGGACGTTTTTATTTTTTCGGGGACAATCCGCGATAACATCCGCTACGGGCGTCCGGACGCGAGTGACACTGAAATCATCGAAGCGGCACGCTATGCGAATCTGCATGACTATATCCTGACGCTTCCGGACGAATACGAAACCGCGGTCGGTGAACGGGGCGTAAAACTTTCGGGCGGTCAAAAGCAGCGTATCTCGATCGCCCGTGCCTTCCTGAAGAATCCGCCGATTCTAATTTTCGACGAAGCAACCTCCTC
>DAOUFB010000182.1:0-6767 GCA_034430135.1 Flexilinea sp.
CGATTCGAACGTACGACCTCCGGGTTATGAGCCCGACGAGCTGCCTCTGCTCTACCCCGCATCAAGATAATATGATATTACCGTCACCTTTGCTGTTTGTCAAGGCTTCCGGAAAACAGATGACATTTATCGTGAACAGTCTGTGATATTATTTTAAAGAGTAATCTTGAAAGTTGTCCTGTTATCTGCCATGATGAACATCCGTTTGTTATGATGATGGCGGGAGGATTCCTGTATACGAGAAAGGTATCACTACGAATGAACGAAGAACAGAAATGTCAAGTTATTAAAGAATTGGTGGAGCATGGCGGCAATAAACAACGTGCAGCGTTGAAGTTAGATGTGACCGTCCGGACGATCAACCGATATATAGCTGCCTACAAGCTTAAAGGAAGAGAGGCTTTTATTCATGGAAATAAACACCGCCCTCCTGCTAATACACTCCCAAAAGAAGTAGGGGATCTGGTTGTATCGTTGTATCGGGAGAAATATGATGGTTTCAATTTCGCTCATTACAAAGACTTGCTATCTAAGTACGAAAACATTGATGTTTCCTACGCAACGGTCTATCGGCTTCTCAGCGCGAACAATATCCATTCTCCACGTATTCGCAGAGCTGCCCGAAAAAAAAACTGACAAAAGCTAAACCATAGGCTGAAACCCCTTCAATTTCCGAGACTGATGTCGAAACGGTCATCAGTCTCCAGTTCGCTCTTAATGTTCCCGTTCCCCTTGTCGTGAAGGATCGTTATGTCTCACCGATGCCCCACTCCTAAAAGCAAGCTTCTTTTCTACGCATTCGGAATGCGGCACGTCAACAATTCAAGATTTCCTGACCTTTTTATGGATTCTTTTCCTTGTTTATCTTCCTCTTTTTTTTTATTTGGACATTTTCCCTGAGCGTGGACAGGTTTTCGGAAAACAGATGACATTTATCGTGAAATACGATGGCAGTCAAAAATCGCGGAAGAGTTCCTTTTTTTCGAATTGACCAGATTTCGATGAATGACCGTAACAGTGATAAAATTAGCCCTGTGGCTGTAAATGTGTTGACATATGACGCATGCGAGGTAACGTAGGCACGCGGGGCTGCCGTCCCGCAGATAAAACCTAAGGAGAAAGAAATGAAGAAGAGTATTTTGATTTTCGTCGCTATTGCCGTTGCGCTCCTGTCGTTTAGCGCAGTCTTCGCCGCTGACGTTGAAGTTGTCTGGTGGCACACGTTCACCGAAGGGCAGGAAGCTACCCTCCAGGATATCATCGCGGAATTTAATGAAGCCAATCCGGGGATCAAGGTCGTCGCCGAATCGCAGCCGTATGACGGATTTCTGACCAAGGTCTATGAAGCCGTTTCCAGCGGAACCGGTCCGGATATTATTTTTGACTATGCTTCAAGCGCGGCGCAGTACGTTCCCGAAGGCTTAATCGTTGACCAGTCTAAGTATATGGAAGGCGATTATAAGTCGCGCGTCTCCGAAGGCGTTTATGCCGAATCGGTTGGATTTGAAGGCGGCGGGCTTTACGCGGTAGCCGTTCAGTCGACGGGACCGATTTTCTTCTATAATAAGACCATGTTCGACAAGCTCGGTTTAGCCGCGCCGAAGACCTGGGACGAAGTCGAAACGGTTGCGAAGGCGATTTATGCGGAATATGATATTCCGGGCTTCGCGTTTGACTCGTTGACCGATGGAATGCAGACGCTGCTCCTTCAGGCTGGCGGTGAATACGTTGATCTCGAAAACAAGGTCGTCAAGTTCAACACGCCAGAATTTATCGCTTCCGTTGAATGGTTCGCGAAGGGCGTTAAGGAAGGTTATTTCGGTTTAGCTCCGACGACCGGGAACTACTTCTCGAACGATATGAGCGCGAGGCAGTTAGCTTCTTACGTCGGTTCGACCGCGGGTCTTCCCTACCTCAATCTCGGCGATGATGAACTCGCCGCTGCGCCGATGCCGTTGACCGATGGCGGGACGAACTGGGTTCCGGCGTGGAACCGCTCGGCTCTCGTCTTCACGAGTGACGAAGAAACCGAAAAGGCTGCTGTCAAGTTCGTTGAATATTTCACGAATCCTGAGAACGCTGCGCGCTGGACCGAATCGCTAAGTGCGTTTTCGCCGTATACCGATTCGCAGGAGCTTGAATCGTACAAGGAATTTGTTGCGGGGAATATTGCGCTGACCGCTCTCGCTGAACAGGTTTCGTATGCGTATGCGCTGCCGAGCTTCCCTGGCGCGAGCACGGTCCGCAACGAGCTGAAGGCTTTAGCCGAAAAGGTTGCGACGGATCAGATGAGCGCTGCTGACGCGGTTGCCGCGGCTGAAGCGACGTCGAACGCTGCAATGCAGGAATAAATTTTACTGAGTCAGGAAGGGGATGAAAGTCCCCTTCCTGTTCGATCATCTGTATTCATTTAAAACATGGAAACCAGTAAGCTTGTTGTCTTTATGCTCGACGCGCTCTGCACGCTCGACCTTGAGCAGATCCGCACGCTCCCGAATATGGGCGCGATTCTTGAACGCGGGTCGCTCATTCGCCATCTGGAACCGATCTACCCGAGCCTGACCTATCCCTGTCATGTCACGATCGTCACGGGCAACACCGCGAAAGGACACGGCATTCCCCATAACGAAAAAGTGACCGTCGAGAATCCTCGCGCCCCATGGTACAACCAGCGTTCTGATATTCTTGGCGATACGATTTTTGACGCTGCCCGCCGCGCTGGGAAAACGACTTGCGCGTTGAGCTGGCCTGTCACCGGCAAAGCTGACATTGACTATAACATGCCGATGATCGTTCCGATTTCGTATCAGGGCGATGACCCCTATCAATTTCTCGTCGGCAATGCGTCCCAAAATTTATTGGACGCCTATTATTGGAAATACAGCCGCTATCTAAAAGGAAAAGACCGCAGTCTTGACCTCTACACGATGGCTTTGGCGCCGGATATTATCCGCGACTTCGGTCAGCCGGATCTGATGTTCATCAAAATGTGCGATCTGGATACCGTGCGTCATCAAAATGGTATTGACAACGCTCATGTTAAAGCGCAGCTCAAAAAACACGATGATGAATTCGGCGTTATTGTCGAGACGATCAGGCGGTACGGCGATTACGAGAAAACGACGTTTGTGATTATCGGCGATCATGGGCAGGCGGATATCCGCCGAACGGTTAATATGAACCTCCTGCTGCGCGATCATGGTTTTCTGACGACGGATTCGGAAAACCGCCTCGTCGATTATGAGGCTTATTGCCATTCCGCGTCCATGTCGGGTTGGATCCAGCTTAAAAATCCGGACGATGCTGCGCTGCGTGAAAAAGTTTATCGCTTCCTCCTGACGCTCAAGGACGACCCCGAAAATCCAATCGGCGTTGTTTTGACAAAAGAAGAAGCCGAAGCAAAGTATGGGCTTGTTGGTCCGCTCGACTTTGTCGTCGAGGGTAGTTCAAATGAACCAACCGCCTTTGATGCGACGTTAGCTGGCGTCGACCTGTTCACGCCGTACCTGAAGCCGGGACGTTATTACTCGGTCGCGAGCCATGGCTATCTTCCGGAACGTGACGAAACGACGACGTTTTTCGCCGCTGGACCGGGAATCAAGCCGGGTGTTACGATTGAACGTGCTTCCCTTATCCATATCGCGCCGACGCTGGCTCAGCTGACCGGTATTGAACTCCGCGACGCTGAAGGCGAGCCGTTGACGCAATTATTGGCAACTCCCTAAATATTTCACAGCAAAGGACGAACCCGCATGAAGATTACGCTCGACCATATCACGAAGAAATTTGATGAAACGATTGCCGTTAACGACTTCACGGCGCAGCTCCCATCCGGTCAACTGCTTTGTCTCCTCGGACCGTCCGGTTGCGGGAAATCCACGATTCTCAATATGCTTTCTGGAATTATTCCGGTCACGTCCGGAAGGATCTACTTTGACGATCGCGACGTAACCGATCTTGAGCCGGAAAAACGGTGCATCGGGCTGGTTTTTCAAAATTACTCACTCTATCCGCATATGAACGTCCTTGAAAATATCTGCTTCCCGCTTGAGATTCAGGGTGTCAAGAAAGAGGAGCGCATCCGAAGAGCAACCGAGCTCGCGAAAATGGTTTACGTTGAGAAGCTGCTGAAACGACGTCCGGCGCAGCTTTCCGGCGGTCAGCAGCAGCGTGTCGCCATCGCCCGAGCACTTGTCAAGAATCCGCAGCTGCTCCTGCTGGATGAGCCATTGAGCAATCTGGACGCCCGACTTCGGATTGAAATGCGAGAAGAAATCCGCCGGATCCAGCAGGAAACGAACGTGACGACCATCTTCGTTACCCATGATCAGGAAGAGGCAATGTCCATTTCGGATCAGATCGTCTTGATGAAAGATGGGTACCTCCAGCAAATCGCCGGACCGCTCGAAATTTACCGTGAGCCGATCAATGAATTTACCGCAGATTTCCTTGGCAATCCAGTCATTAACAAGCTTAAAGGAATCGTCCGCGATGGCAAAATTCTCGTGAACGGGACGGAGCGCCCGATCGCCATTCGCGGATCTGAATCGCTCGAAGATGGCAGGGCTATCCATCTCTCGATCCGCGCGGAATCTTTCGAAATCGCAAGCGCGACGGATGTAGAGTTCTTCGAAGGTCGGGTTTCCGCTCTCTCGATTACGGGGAAAGACACGCTCGCGAATGTCCGAATCGGCGACCATGACGTCCGTGCGTTCATCGACAGCGATGAGGTCCTCAACACTGGTGAAATGGTTCGCTTCACGCTTAAGCCGCGCGGTGTCTTCGTTTTTGATGCCGCGACGGGGAATCGGCTGGTGTAAAATGTCCGAGAGTCAATCTTCCCGCGTTCCGGTGTCATGGAAAAAGAAAGTTGAACCTTTTCTTTACCTGATGCCGTTCGCCTTTGGCGTTTTCATTTTCACGCTTTATCCGATCGTCAACGTCTTTCTCCTTTCGATTAAGGAGGGCTATAAGCATCTGACCGGAGCTTATACCGGGTTCGGTTTTGCGAATTATGCGTTCGTCTTGCATGACCCCTACTTCATTCAGGCGATCCATATCACGTTTCGCTATGTCTTAGTCGTCATTCCGATCGCGGTGTCACTTTCGATTATTTTTGCTTACCTGTTGAATCAGAATATCAAGTTCAATGGGCTTTTCCAAACGCTTTACTTCCTGCCGATGATTACGTCGGTCACGGCGGTTGGATTGACTTGGAAATACATGTTCAATTACCGCAACGGGATTATCAATTTTATTCTGAATCTTGTTGGTCTGGACGGGGTCAACTGGCTCCAGGACCCGAAAGCCAACTTCGCAGCGCTCTGTATCTATGGAATTTGGAGTATGATGCCTTTTACGATCATTCTTCTTCTCTCCGGGCTTCAGAACATCGACCCGCGCTATTATACGGCGGCGAAAGTCGACGGAGCATCCGCGCCGCGAATCTTTTTCCGGATTACCGTCCCGCTTCTCTCGCCGACGATTTGGCTCGTCGTGATCATCAATACCATCAGCGCTTTTAAGGTTTTCAACGAGCTGTTCCCGCTCTTTTCGGGACCGGGCATCGGGCATAACCTCTATACGCTCGTCTATTATATTTACTATCAATTCCGCGGACTTATGCCGCCGAAATATGGACGTGCAGCGGCGGCAGCCGTCGTCCTCTTCGTCCTGATCCTGATTTTTACGCGGATTCAGTTCATGATCCGAAAATGGAATAGCCGAATGCAGGGTGAAGAATAAGAAAGGCGAACGACTCATGAAAAAAATCAAGTTATCCACGATTCTGTTGTACCTGTTTCTAATCCTTGGCGCGGCGACGATGGTATTCCCTTTTTATTGGATGATTTCCGGTTCTTTTAAGACCGCCGCCAGTATTAACACGTTTCCGCCGCAGCTTATCCCCTCCGAGGTTACGCTCGATAACTATAAATTTGCACTTGGTAAAGCGCCGTTCGCGCGCTATTTCCTGAACTCGGTGATCGCTGCCGTCTCAAGCGTGACGCTCTGCACCGTGACGACGATATTGGCCGCTTTCGCTTTCTCAAGGCTGCGCTTCCCCGGGCGCGTTCGTATCTTCGGCTGGCTTTTGGCGATGATGATGGTTCCGTTTGAAATGGTCGTCATTACCAACTATCGGACGATTGTGCAGCTTGGGATTCACAACAAGCTGATTGCGCTCATTATTCCGTTTACTTCATCGATTTTCTATACGTATATTTTGAAAAACTTTTTCGATTCGATCCCGGATAGTCTCTATCAGGCGGCTCGGGTCGACGGTTGTTCTAATTGGCGCTTTCTATGGCGGGTCATGGTTCCGATCGCGCGCCCGTCCCTGTTTACGATCATCCTGCTGAACACAATTGCTTCGTGGAACTCGTTTATGTGGCCAATGCTCGCGACGAATTCGAAAGAAGTCCGGACGCTTCCGTTTGGTCTCTATAATTTCGTGACGGAGGGCGGAGCAAGGAACGGATACATGATGGCAGCGTCGACCATCGTCGTTCTGCCGATGATTATCCTTTTCCTCGTGACGCGGAAGAACATCGTAAACGGCGTTGCGCGGGGCGGTTTAAAAGGCGGACAGGCTCAGGGCACATCGTCCGACGAGACGTCCTCCGGCGGGAAGAAGCGGGAGAGCAGCCGAGGCTTCAAGGAGCCCCAGATTCCCATGGGAAGCCAGATGATGAAGAACACCAAAGCGACGCCGTAGAGGACGAGCCGCAGAGAACCTGCCACCCGAAGGAATTCGGGGAGGATGGTCA
>DAOUFB010000183.1:0-4453 GCA_034430135.1 Flexilinea sp.
GCGGCTAATTAGTTTCGGACTGCGTATTCGCCTAAAATACCATGAACTCGATATCCGAATATTCACATCGGATCCCAAAATCTTTATTCGTCCCGGAAAGCGTAACCGAATGGAGCATCGAAGGGAGATTATCGATCACCAGATCCGAGCGGTCAATAGCCGGGATCCCATTGATGAGCAGACCGATTTTCGGTCCGTCAACGTAGAGAACCATTTCGACTTCGCCCTTGACAGCGGGCGATCCAACTTTCTTTTTCCCGTAGGAAAGGTAATTTTTATTCAGTGCTCCGGAAACCTGCCCATTGCCTTCCAGCGTGTAATAGGCGATGAGGTGCGTTTCAGGTCCTTCGCCGCGAAACCACCAGCCGCAGCCTGAGTCCGCCCAGTTCGGCGTCTGGGACGCGGATTCGTAGCGGATTTTGGCGCGAACAACGAAGTTGTTGACGACGACTGAGCTGCGCTGCGTCCACTGATACCAATACAGTTGGGGCCATTCGTCCGAAAAGTCGTAAAGGTAATAGAAATCGCCGTCCGCGGTAGAAATTTTTCCTTCGCCAGCGAGATCCGCCACGATGGCTTTAAATTCTGGGGAAACTTTCCGATCGCCGAACGGTTCATTCGAATCCGCCATGACGGGTTCATCTTCAGTTCCCGGTTTCTCCGATTCGATGAACTCGATTTGGGCGAACGCAGTGACCGTTAATCCGAAGGTCAGAACCATCAGAATCGATAATAAAAATAAGAAACGCTTCATATCACTCCTCCAATTCGGTGCGATTCATTGTTTTTCCGCCTTATGATAACCCGAAAAAGCACAGATGAACAGGTTTATTTGCGACGGTTCTGTTCTTTCGGGTCGACGCGGAAATTGTAGATCCCGTCGATGATTGGGTATTCGTAGCCGCAGCTCTGACATACTTCTTTATCGAGCCGGTGCGAAAGCGCATGGCTCCGGCAGTTCGGACACGTAAAGAATTCGCTGAATGGCGATTTGGTCTTGACTTCGGTCGATTTGCAGCGCAGGAAGATCGACGGGCTGAGCTTAAGCGGCGCGGCGAGACGCTGGAGAACGGATTCAAGTTTCAGCATCCAGCCTAAGTTCGCCGGATTTGATTTTAGACTGCCGATTCGCAGGTTGGATACCGATAGGGCTGATTCGATTGCGAAAGAATGTTTCTTTAAGATTTTTTCGATCGTTGCCGGATGATTATTGAAGTTGAGGGGAACGAATTCGATCATCGACGGATCAAAGGGATTCCATTTCTGTTTTCCGCTTAACCAGCGTAATATCGCTTTCATGTTGCGCTTGTTGGCATATTCGAGGATGAGCGTTGCGTTCGTTTGGAGAACGCGCTGGATCTCGGCGAACGCGGGGTCAAGTTCGGTCAGGTGATGAATGACGCGAATCATCGTCGCACCGTCAAAAAGTTCGTTGACAAACGGTAAGCGGTACACATCAGCGGCAACGTAAATAAATCTGGGCGAATTTCCGAGGCGCGCTTTGGCTTGTTGAACCTGGGTCAGCGCGTAATCCATGACGACGATTCGTTCATAGCCTTCGTATCGGAGCGTGTTCCGTCCGGCGCCGGCACCGATTTCCAAGAGGAGTTTCCCCTGTTTTGGAAGAAGCCGTTTCAGTGCGATGGCTTCGGATCCGTCTTCGTAAGCACGTTTCCCTTCTCCCCAGAACTCGTCCTGATAGTTGGATTGATCATAGTTGCAGAAAGCTGGTGTGTCGCTGTTTTGCGGTTTGGGTTGACTCATGATAATTCTTACTCCGGATTAAATAAAAAAACGTCGGACAGGATTCCCGACGGCGCCCGAATGGTCCACCTTATCGCTGCTTCCTCTCGGACCTGACGAGGTTCGCTGGTATCCGCCGCGTCGGTCCCGCCCGAACGCTCTACGATCATATCAAAAAAATTCGCTCCCGTCAAATTCAGGAAAGATTCGCGCGGAGGAGGCGGGGTTTCATGGAATTGACTATAATAGGCGCATGGCAAGACGCAAATTTGCGGATGAATTAGACGAAAGCGAACTTCGCGACCGGCTCATGGAGGTAAAGATTCTGGGACGGAACGCCCGGATCGCTTCTTATCGTGCGAACGGTCGTGTCGCGGATCGTGAGGATGCGCCGATTAATCATGAGCTGCTCGAACGGACGAGTGACGCGAAAGAGTCAAAGCGCGGATCGTCTGCGCCGCGCCGCCGGATGGATCGGTTTTTACTGATGGTCGAGATTGCGGCGGTTTTCGGCGTGGTCTGGCTCTTTTTCAACGGGGCGCAGACGCTGAATCGAATTAATCGAGAATCGGCGGAAAGTATGCTGTTGCCAACGCTGACGCCGACGGCGATTATCAGTGCGGTGATTCTGCCTGGCGGTCATACGGTGCCCGACGTGAACGGCGAGTCATCGTTCAATGAAGCCGAAATTCCGGCGCACCTGCGTTCGCTCATCGTTCATGAAGCGTCGGCGCCGTTAAAACTTCCCGCGGGAAAAGAAACGGTGATTCGGGCGCGGATCCCCGCGATTAACATAGATGCGCCGGTAAATTGGGGCGACGACTGGGAAGCGCTCAAGAGCGGCATCGGGCAGAGCGTGACCAGTACGAAGCCGGGACAGAATGGGAATCTGATTCTTTCGGCGCATAACGATATTTTTGGGCAGATTTTTCGAGATTTGGATCAGCTTCGTCCTGGGGATGAGATCGTGCTGATGAGCGAGAAACAGGCATACACCTACATTGTTCAGGAGACGAAGATTGTTGAGCCAAACCAGGTCGAAGTCATCAGTCAAACCGATGACGCAACCGTGACCTTGATTTCCTGTTATCCTTATCTGATTGACAACAAGCGAATTGTCGTGACCGGTAAATATTATTAAGCGGTTCACGGCGCAAAAAGCGGAGGAAAAGAAACATGGCAAAAGTTACACGACGCAGTTTTTCAGCTTCAGGTTCGACGACGGAAACGTCCAGCGGCTTCAACCCGGATTATACGTATGTCGTCAATAACCTGAAACGGATCGGCGTTTTAGCGGTATTTTTTATCAGCGCGCTGGTCGTTTTATCGTTTGTCCTCTAAAACGAAGGACGGTTCTTCTCGACGGAGATAACGAGAGACTCCGATCATGAAGTACACGTTTTCACCATATCCGGGCGCGGCGGCGCCCCCCGTTCTGGCTGCGATGGCGAAACCGTACGGCACGGAAGCGGATGACCTGATGAAACTGAACGAAGATCGTTTCATCGAAATCTTCTTTCCCGATGCGGCACAGCTGTCGCTTTTGCCGTTAACACGCGAGCTCCTGACCGAATTGGTTTTCAATAGTTTTACCGACGCAAGCCCAATCCTGATTGGCGTTAATGGTCCGCTCTCGACGCAGCTCATGAATACCGCGAAGCTTCTCAATAAAGATTTTGAAATATTGGACGCGAATTTTGGGTCGGACTTCCGTCCGGCGCAGCTTGAAAAGGCGCTTGAGGCGGAGACGTTCAGCGCCTTTCTATTCGTTGAGACCGATCCTTACAGCGGTGTGCGCCTGGATATTGCCGCGATGGCGGAGGCGATTCGAAAGACACAGCCGGACGCGCTGATCCTCGTGGAGGGTTCGTCAGCGCTTGGCGTTCATGAGCCGCTCCAGATTGGGCGGGACGTGGATGTTTATTTCGCCGGATTGGACGGTTCATTCGGTGTCCCGGCTGGACTGTCGCTCATTGCGCTAAGCGAACGCGCGAATCTCAAAACGTTTTCCGGATCAGCGGCAGGGCTAATGCTGAATTTCAGCCGTCAGAAGCAGCTCGCAGATCGGGTGCCTTTGTTTGCTTCGCGCCTCTATCCGCAGCTGCACGCGGTCGAAAAGCAGCTGGACCGGATATTTTTAGAGGGGCTTGAAAATCGGGAGACGCGCCTGAAACGAATTGCTGAAAATGTACGCGCATGGTTTGAAACGAAGGGATTTACGACGTTGGCGGAGAGCGATTGCGCATCGGTCGGAAGTACGGTCGTGAAACGGAAGCCAATTTTTACAGCGCGGAGTCTGGTTGATTATTGTGCTGCGTATGGGGTTTATCTGGGAATGTGTCCGGATGAATTAGCGGAAGATTATTTCGTTGTTGCGCATCAGGGCGATTGCGATGAGGAAGATTGCAAGGTGTTATTTTCGGTCTTGGAAAAGTTTATTGCGGAGTACGATACGGATCTGAAGGTTAAGCCGAACGCATTGCGTGACTTTTTCAAGCGCGGCGGATAAAAACGTTTATTCTCTGAATTGTTTGTGTGAAATGAAAAATCGTGTATAATTCGGTAGGCTCGAATAAAGAGCGGGATGGAGAGGTGCCGGAGTGGTTGAACGGGGCGGTCTCGAAAACCGTTATAGTCGCAAGACTATCGAGGGTTCGAATCCCTCCTTCTCCGCAGTGAAAATAGATCGATAGGTTCGGTCTATTTTTTT
>DAOUFB010000184.1:0-2359 GCA_034430135.1 Flexilinea sp.
GTTCGTCAAGGTGCGCTTGCGACGCTTGAAGTATTATCGAGTGACGACAGCGCGTTAATCGGGAATGTCTATAATGTGATGGGACTGCCGCTTTCGATTGGACGCAGCGCTGAAAATGAAATCGTTTTTTCAAAACAGGATCAGGCAATATCCCGTTTCCATGCGGTTTTAGAGGATGTCAATGGGCAGATCGTTCTCCGCGATTCAAACTCGAAGTTTGGAACGTTCGTCAACGAACAGCGTGTGAGCGACGTTATTGAGCTGAATTCCGGCGATTTGATTCGGCTTGGTTTGCGGACGACGCTGCGCTTTACGAAGGCGTACCGCTCTGCGATGGGTTCGGACGACGCGACGCTCGACGGAACGCTGATCTCACCGGATTCGACGTTCGACGACATGGACGATTCACCGGCACTGGAGGAAGAGGAATGGTCGTAGAAAGAACGGCGGTTTTCCCCGCCAACCGTCACGAGGTTTTCCTACTGCTGCAGCGGTTTGAGACACTTCAGGAAGTCGCTTCCCCCTATGCGACATTTACACCGCTGGACGGAGGGGACGGGGTGGTCTGGACTGCGGGTGAAACCGCGAAGTTCCGATTGCGCCTGTTTGGGATTTTCCCATTCGGCACGCATTCGATCCATGTCATCCGATTCAGCGAGACGGATGGAGTTTTTACGCAGGAACGGAATGAACATGTCCCTGTATGAAATCATGAAATCGTCTTAAATGAGCGCGATGGTCAGAGCTGCCTGTACACGGATCGCGTGGAGATTGAAGCGGGTTGGCGGACGTTTTTCATTTATCTTTGGGCGTGCCTGTTTTATGCACACCGGCAGCGGAAATGGGTTCGAATCCTGCGGCGGATGGCGGGCTGAAGTTGGGTCTGGAAAACAATGAAACCGCAGAGCTTTTCTGCGGTTTCATTTCGCATAGGCATTTGGATTCTGTCTATGCGGGATAGTTGAAGTTGATGGATCGCCAACCGTTTTTGTGATAATTCTTTGCAAACCAGTCATAAGTTAGCGTATAGGTATAGCGCTGAACGTTCGGGTTGCTGGTTGAAACTTGGCGTAAATCGTTCCATTTATACGGCGTTCCCCAATGTTCATCGGACATGGTCATCGACTTAATGAACCCATTCTGATCGTATTGTACGCTTTCGACGAAGGCAACGTGTCCACCCATCCAAATCACGGATCCCTTGACTGGATCAGCGTTAATGCTGCGGAACGCGCTGTTGCCGCTATTGATTTGGTTTTGCGCATGGGCGAGCCAGTCCGTCGCGTTCCCCATCCCCGGTAAGCTGATCGTACCGCCGCTGGCGTCATGAACCGCTTGCCACGCGTACCAGGTGCAATTGTGCAATTGCCCATTTGGACCACGCGGGTAAGGATTCGCGCCGTTAATTGACGCGACCTGCGATCCGTAACCAGCTTCAATTTTTGCCTGTGGTCCGGTGACTGCGTTGGCTTGGGGCGTGTTCGGAAGAATGCCCGGCGGAAGCGCAGGTTCAGGTGTCGGCGTGGGGTGTGGCATGGGTTGAGGCGCAGGAACAGGCGGTGTGGGCACTGGTTGTGGCATGGGCTGAGGCGCAGGAACAGGTGGCGCAGGCACGGGTGTCGGTTCGGGCTTTGCTTCATTTTCGGGCTGAAGCGGTCCTCCTAATTTTTCGAGGAGTCTTCGATCAGATTCGAGTTCCTTTTCTGTTTTAGCGATCTCCTTTCGTTTTCTGTCACGGATTTCCACAACTTGAAGCAGGTAATTCAATTGCCAATACGAAGGGAGACCCAAGAAAAAAACGCTTAGATTTCGATTTCGTCGAATAAAGTCCCTTAGTTTGGCAGTGTCGCCGCGTTTAATCAGCCCTCTCAGAATAAAAGCTAAAGCCCTGTTTTTTTGGGCTATTTTATCTAAAACAGACGCTATTTCATTTGAGTACCAGATCTCGTCTTTTCTCAAATTCTCGAGTTTTTCCTCATTCTTCTGGATATGCTGCGTTAAATGTATTCTAAGTTCCCGCATCTTACGCTCGAACCAGCTCTCGGTATCTGGTGAAAAGAACTCTCGATACGCACCAGAGGCGTAGAGTTGCAGCGTGTCAACCGAGCGGAAATGGGCGCCAATCGAACAGAGGTTCTGCCCCTGATTTGAAAGGCGCTCGGTATGCTGCCTGCCTGCCGAATGGGCGCTGGCGCCGATAGCGCGGACTTTTGGTCCGAACTGACCGTTGTAGCTGGGTGCGTTCATCGCTGCATGATTGACGGACTCTGCCCGCTGAAGTACGTGTCCGGCTTGACCTTTGATATTGTTCCCATAATTGTCGATGATGTCTGGATTGATCCGTATCTTCGCCATCTTT
>DAOUFB010000185.1:0-4406 GCA_034430135.1 Flexilinea sp.
ATGAGATTTCTCCATTCGCTATTTTTTCCCTGTGATCTGTAACGCATCAATGGTAATCCTACAGAATAGAATCCGTGAGTCAATTTGACCGCTGAATTGCTTTGAGATATAATTCAGCGGTCAAAGTCTGTCAAAACCGCGCGGTTGGCGAAAGAGGCGATTTTATGACCCGGTTTTACAAAGAGCTCGGAGCGAACTTTTTGGAAAGCCTGATCATACTGAATAGAATCGCAAGGAACCCGTTCGTGAACTGGCGCTGCTGAAAAAAGCTGAAAGGAATCCTAAATGGCAACGAAACGAACTTATCAACCTAAAAAACGCCGCCGCTTACGCGTTCACGGCTTCCGCGAACGCATGGCTACAGCCGACGGCCGCGAAGTTTTGAAGCGCCGCCGCCTGCGCGGGCGTCATCAGTTGACGGTCTCGATGAACAACAGCACGAAACGTATTCGCTGGTAACCAATTCCCCGCTTCGATTGCAGTCTGCTTGACGTGCGCGTAAAGCCGGAGCTAATCCTTGGAACGTAAGAAACGTTTAAGCCGATCAGATGATATTCAAAGGGTGAGACAGAAGGGAAAATCCTTTCCTCACCCTCATTTCGTTTTAATTATCTCGGATGGTGAGCCGAATAAGGATCCGTTGATCGGGGTCATTTCGACGAAATCTGTCGGCGGCGCCGTGGAACGAAACCGTTCGAAGCGCGTTTTACGGGAGGCAGCAATGAATCTTTTCCCGCGGCTAAGGAAGGGTTTGAAGCTCGTTCTTATTGCGCGTAAAAAGATATTAGACGCAGATACGAACGAAGTAACGTTCGAATTGGAAAAGATCTGTACGAAAGCGGGGATCATCCTCGAAGCCTCGTGACCTTGAATTCGGAACCCATCCTCAATACGGCGAACCACGATGAAATATCGGGTATGGAAACTGCATGCCATGGCTGTATGGTATGTAATGGCGATGCATACGCTTCGGAAGCGAAGCTGCGAGACCTTCCTATCCGGCTGTCAACGATGGGAAGTTGGGCGGGGTGCGGTCTGGTTCGTGTTTATCAAATGACATTATCCAAAGGGGTGCCTTCGAACACCTGCCGATTTTATCCATCCTGCTCTCATTATGCTTATCAGGCGATTTATAAATATGGTCTGATCCGCGGGGGCGTGATGGGCATGTGGCGGATTCTAAGGTGCAATCCGTTTAATCCCGGCGGTTTCGATCCGGTTCCATAGAACTGCCCGGAAGTCAGGAAACTCATGAAGAAAAAACATTTATTCATCTCTATCCTTTTGATTCTTCTTGGTACGCTGGTTATGACCGGCTGCGGCGGGAATAGCGCGTTGAGCAACGCATCCAGCTGGCCAGGGTTAACCGCGTCGGAGGAAGACGGTGTCGTTTACGTTTCGCATGGCGCCGTCGTTGAAGCGGTTCAGGACGGGAAACGTCTCTGGTTCTACCCGAACAATCCGGACGATCGAACGCGCGAAGCTTTTTACGCTGCGCCGACGGTTCAGGGCGGTGAGCTGATCGTGGGTTCGTATTTGAATCGGGTCCATGTCCTGAATAAAGAGGACGGATCGCTTATCACGGTTGTTCCGCTGACCGACTCAAAACATAAGATTCTGGACAAAATCCTTGTCACCGGGAACATCGATACCAGCCTGGTTTCGTCGAGCGATTCAACGCTTTACGGCGTCTTATTATCCGACCCGGATAAACGCGGCGAAGTCGTTTTTTCGACGAAGCTGTCGAGCGAAATCTGGTCTTCCGCGCTGCGGATTCCGTTCCGCGATTTGATTTACGTTGCGACGTTGGACGATAAAATTCATCTCCTCAGCGGTCAGCTGGATGGAAAAACGTTGAAGACGATTGAAACGAATGGCGCGGTCATGGACGGGTTCGTTTCCTGGGATGGCGGAGATGGCGGGAATGGCGCCGCTGTCTATTTCAGCACGTTGGGCGGAACGGTCGAGGCGATCGACGCCGATCGGTTGGAAATCGATCCGAATGGCGAACTCGTTGACAGCAGTCTCGCGATTCAGACGCTGATCACGTCCGAAAATGAATTTTGGGCAGCGCCTCTCGTTACCTCTGAAATGGTCATGGCGGTTGACATGAAGGGGAACGTTTTCGCGGTCACGCCTAAGGGGGAAGAACTCTGGACACGGAAAAATGCGTTCGGTGAATCGGCGCGGGTTATCGCGCGTCCGGTCCTGCTCCCAACGGGAGAAGTTCTGATCGTTAGCGGAAACGGCGACATGAAAATTTTCGACGCAGAGGGGAAGATCTCCTACGAGCGTTCAGTCGGTGCAACGGTTCATTCGACCCCCGTTATCGCGGGTGAATCCATCGTTCTGGCGACGACGGGCGGGACGGAACTGTTGAAAGCGTATACGTTCGACCTGAAGGAAGCCTGGACTTTCGTTGGGACGATTGACGCGAAGACCGAAGCGACGATAGCGACGAAAGCAGCGGAAGGGAAATAAGCGATGTGGGAATCATTCGTTAATATTTTCATTAATGTTCTGTTGTATATCTATAAGCTGACGGGGAATTTCGGAATTGCGATTATCCTGTTCACGGTGCTGATTAAACTCGTGATTTATCCGTTGACGCGTGCGCAGCTCCGATCCGCCGCAGCGATGACCGAGCTGCAAAAATCTCCCGAGTATCTTGAAATGCAGGAGAAATACGGTCACGATAAGGAAAAATTTGCGCAAGAGCAGATGAAGCTGTATAAAGAGGCCGGCGTCAATCCGACCGCTTCCTGTCTCCCGACGCTGATTCAGCTTCCGATCATATTTGCGCTGTATCAGGCGGTTATTGCGTCGATCGTATCGACACCGCTCGGCATGTTGGACCTGACCGAACGCGTGTATACGAATATTTTCCGGATTGGCGAAATATTCCCGATTAATCCGAATTTCTTATGGATGAACCTGGGACAACCGGAGCGGCTAAACGTTTCCGGCGTTCCGTTCGGAATTCCGGTCTTAGCGATTCTCGTCGTCATTTCGACGGTTCTCCAGACGCGCTTGACCCAGCAGCAAGCTCCGACGCAGGGCGAAGGCGGCGCGGGCGGCGCGATGATGATGATGAATATTTACATGCCGCTGGTGATGGGTTATATGTCGTACACGCTGGCGTCCGGTTTAGCGCTTTATTTCTTCGTTTCGAACGTCTTCACGATTGTTCAATCCGGTATCGATGGACGTCTTGATTGGGGTGCATTGAAATTCTGGGAAAAGCGCGAAGCTGCGCCGGTCGTTAAGCCGGTTCGGAAGGTCTCGACCGCGGGTTCAATTAAAGCGTCGACCGTTCCCGTGAAGCCAGTTTCAACGCCGTCAGATTCGTCGAAAATCAATCCGAACGAATTCAAGAAAATGAAGAAACCGAAGAAAAACTCGTAAGGAACGGAGGGTTCGCATGAGTTTAGATAAATTGGATTTTATTGGCGCGACCGTAGAAGAAGCGGTTGAACGCGGCTTATCGATTTTCAACCGGACGCGCGAGCATGTTAACATTGAGATTTTAGACCATGGCTCCAAAGGGATTTTCGGGATTGGTTCGAAACCGGCGAAGGTTCGGATGAGCTTGAAAGATGGCAGCAATCTTTTCGACGATCCGGAAGAAGAAGAATTTGAAGCGCCAAAGGCTGAACCGGAGAAGAAGGCGACGCTGAAGAATAGCCCGAAACCCGAAACGCAAGCGCCGAAGAGCGAGGCGAAACCGGCTCAGAAGCCGGTCAGGATCGAAGAGCCGCCGCTGGTAACCAGACCAGAGGTTAAAGTCCAGTGCGACGGCGAAAACGAAGACGAAGTTCAAACGTACCCGGAAAGCATTGTTAACGATAATTCGCTGGCGATCGCGATGAACGTCGTTAAGGATCTTTTGGATCATATGCGCGTTCAGGCGACGGTCGAAGGACGGATTGGGGTTCAGGAAATAGGATCGAATCAGCCGTGTCTCCTGATCGATGTCAAGGGCGACGACCTTTCGTACTTGATTGGGCGCCAGTCGGAAACGCTGAACGCGTTCCAGTATATTACCAGCTTGATCGTAGGACGCGAAAATGGACACTGGGTCCCGCTCCAGATCGATATTCAGGGCTACCGGGCTCGCCGTGAACGTCAGCTGCGTCAAATGGCGGTGCGGATGGCGGATCAGGTCGCGAAAAGCGGGCGGAAAATTTCGTTGGAGCCGATGCCCGGTCCGGAACGCCGGATTATTCATATGATCCTGCGCGATCGGACGGACGTCTATACCGAGAGCACGGGCGAAGAGCCGAACCGAAAGGTCGTTATTCTTCCGCGCACGGCGACGAAGTAGGAAGGGATTAAACCAAAAGAGGCTGTCTCAAAACGAATTTTTGGTTGGATAATATTCACTTTTTATTAAAATCAATGTCGAC